>JAAYTS010000075.1 GCA_012517995.1 Clostridium sp. | reverse complement strand
TCCTTCACCAAGATTTTTAAATACCTTATAACAACTAGCACCAAAGCCTCTTTCTAAACCGAATGCGGATTTTACACGAACAGACATCAGCATAAATGATAGTAGCACTTCATAAAGACGCTCACTAATCCTCTGTATAACATATCCATCAGCCTTACCTTCATCTTCAAACATGAGAATTGACAAAAAACTATGCTTGCCGTTATATTTTTCTAACAAATCATAGAAATATTTTAAGTACTCACCATCTGTAAATATTTTTTCATTAATCTTGATTTTATCTTCAGCTATTTCAAAAAACAAAGTCCTATTCTTATTTAATACATATTCTAATTTTTCATGAACAATTTTGCTGTCATCATACTCTATAAGGTATCTTCCTTGTCTGCCTTCAATTACAAATTCAAACTCAAGAGACATGTTTTCAGTAGAATTAATTGTCTTGCAACTTTTAATAATCGACTCAGTATCTTTTAAATTTTCAGCAATAAATTTTATGAATTCTTCATCATATATTAAACCTTCTAATTTATCCTTGTCTATAAGCTTTTGTAATTTTGTCCTTGCCAGCATAGTTCTTAAAGACTCGCATAAAGTACAAAATGCTGTGGCAAAATTGGATTTTCCCACTCCGTTTTCACCATATATAACAACTAAAGGTTTTGGTTGCTTTTTCTTAGCAGATAAATCAACATCCAAATTAATGAGGGATTTATAATTTTTAATTTTCACACGTGTAAACATTTCATCACTCCTCTATGTTTTGCATATATTATATGCATTTGTGTTATAAATTATAACACATTTTATTTTTTTATCAACATTTATTTAGATATTTTTATTTTTAAAGTAAATCCAATCTCTATACTAAGTAACAACTGTTAACTAAAATTCATATACTAACTAAAACTATATTTACTGGGGGAGGAGTAGATTTTGAGCCAAAAAGTTTTTGAGTTTATAATGGTCATCCTTGCTACATATGGATTTCTTACAATTATCTACGATCTGATTTTAACAATTAAAAATAAATCAAAATACCAAAACTCCATGATTAAACTTGTACTGATAGTTAAAAATCAAGGAGATGCAATTGAAGGAGTACTTAGAAATGTTCTTCCTAGAAATTTCATAAGAAAACTTATGCCAGGAGGAAAACTCACTATATTAGACATGGGATCTAAAGACGATACATTGGAGATATTGCAAAAACTAGAAATAGATTATCCCTGTTTAGAGGTATTAAGAAAAACTGAAAAAGATATCATTTTTAACTCTTTTGAAGAAAAAGGAGAGTGGGAAGCCTTATAAAAAAAAGTTTCTTCTCCCTTTTTTTTAAAAGCAAGAAGAAACTTTTTCCCTTATATTTTGAATATACTAAATTTTTGCTGCTTCTTTTCGCAGTTCATCTGCCTTATCTGTTCTTTCCCAAGGCAGGTCTAAATCTGTTCTTCCAAAATGTCCGTATGCTGCCGTTTGCCTGTATATAGGTCTGCGTAAATCCAGTGTTTTTATTATACCTGCTGGTCTTAAGTCAAAATGCTTTTCAATTAATTGTTCAATTTTTTCTTCATCTATAGCAGCTGTTCCAAAAGTATCAACTCTTACTGATACAGGCCTTGCAACACCTATTGCATAAGCTAACTGAACTTCACATCTTGTAGCAAGTCCTGCTGCCACTACGTTTTTTGCAACATAACGTGCTGCATATGTTGCTGAACGGTCAACCTTTGTGGGATCCTTTCCTGAAAAAGCGCCTCCCCCATGTCTTGCAAAACCACCATAAGTATCCACAATTATCTTTCTTCCAGTAAGACCTGCATCCCCTTGTGGTCCACCTACAACAAATCTGCCTGTTGGGTTAATATAAATTTTAGTATTATCATCTATTAAATTAGAAGGTATTACAGGCTTTATAACATGTTCAATAATGTCTTTTTTTATTGTATCTAAATCCACATCTTCACTGTGCTGAGTGGAAATAACCACAGCATCCACTCTTACTGGCTTGTCCCCTTGGTACTCAACAGTCACCTGTGACTTTCCATCAGGTCTTAAATATTTAAGTATACCTTCTTTTCTCACATCAGTAAGTTTTTTTGTAAGTTTATGTGCTAAAGAAATTGGCATAGGCATTAACTCTGGAGTTTCGTCACAAGCATATCCAAACATCATTCCCTGGTCACCTGCACCAATTGCTTCAATTTCTTCTTCTGACATTTCTCCTGTTTTAGCCTCTAAAGCTTTATCAACACCCATTGCAATATCAGGTGATTGTTCGTCTATTGCCGTCAAAACAGCACATGTATCTCCATCAAATCCAAACTTTGCTCTGTCATACCCAATATCTTTTATTGTTTGTCTTACAATCTTAGGTATATCAACATAGCAGCTGGTTGTAATCTCGCCAGAAACAAGAACTAGCCCAGTTGTAACAGCTGTCTCACAAGCTACCCTTGCCATAGGATCCTGAGAATAAATTGCATCTAAAACTGCATCAGATATCTGATCACATATTTTGTCCGGATGTCCTTCAGTAACAGACTCAGACGTAAATAATTTTCTTGCCATTTCAAAACCTCCTTATTTAAGTGTCCTACCCCACACTATTTTAAAATACCCTTTCACACAGTTTCTTAACAAAGTTGCCATAAAAAAACCTCTTTTCTTTTAAAAAGAGGATTAATTATTACTCCTCATCTTTCAGGACTTTTGCCCTGTAGGAATTGGCACCGTGATACCATAGGTCCGGTTGCCGGGTTTCATTGGGCCCATTCCCTCCACCTCTCGTGATAAGGTTTACAAACTATATTTTTTTACAATGGATAATTTATCATATCCACTTTGTTTAGTCAAGATGTTTTTAAATTATGTTGTGCTGCTAATAAGTTCTTCAAATTCATGCCCGTCAATTTTTTCTTTTTCTATTAATGTATTTGCTACAGCATGTAATTTGTTTATATTTTCCTTTAATATTTTCATTATCCTGTCATAACAGCTATCTATTATGTGTTTAACTTCCCTGTCAATTTGTGCTGCTATTTCTTCACTGTAATTTCTTGCCTGTGCAAAATCCCTTCCAATAAACACTTCATCACTTTCATTTCCAAAAACTAAATTTCCAAGATTTTCACTCATTCCGTACTTGGTTATCATACTTCTGGCAATCCCATTTGCCTTCTTCAAGTCTTGGTAGGCTCCTGTGCTTATTTCACCAAGTACAAGCTGTTCTGCAGCCCTTCCACCTAATGCAACAATTATATTTTCCAACAGGTGGGATTTTGTATCGTAATTTTTATCTTCATCAGGTTTATAAGCTGTAAAACCACCTGCCATACCTGAAGGTATTATTGATATTCTATCCACCCTGTCAGTGGTAGACACATATTTTACTGCCATGGCATGACCTGCTTCATGGTATGCTGTAAGTTTCTTTTCCTTATCAGTCATAACCCTGCTCTTCTTTTCAGGTCCTACAACAACTTTAAATACGGCTTCTTTAATTTCTTCCATGCTTATTTTTGTCTTTTCAGCTCTTGCAGCAAGCAGGGCAGCCTCATTGAGAAGATTTTCTAAATCTGCACCTGTAAAGCCTGGTGTACTTTTTGCCAGTTCATCCAGCCTTACATCTTCAGATAATGGCTTACCTCTTGCATGAACTCTTAATATTTCTTCCCTTCCTTTAATGTCTGGTAAACCTACCACAACTCGTCTGTCAAATCTTCCTGGTCGCAATAAGGCAGGGTCTAAAATATCAGGTCTGTTTGTTGCGGCTAGGATGATTACACCTTCATTTACACCAAAGCCGTCCATCTCAACAAGCAATTGGTTTAGCGTTTGCTCACGCTCATCATGTCCGCCTCCAAGTCCTGCTCCACGATGTCTTCCAACAGCATCAATCTCATCTATAAAAATAATACATGGTGAATTCTTTTTAGCCTGTTCAAAAAGGTCTCTTACCCTTGATGCACCAACACCTACAAACATTTCTACAAAATCAGAACCACTTATGCTGAAAAAAGGAACTCCTGCCTCACCGGATACTGCCTTTGCCAACAAAGTCTTACCTGTCCCCGGAGGTCCTACCAATAGAACTCCCTTAGGAATTCTAGCTCCTAATTCAACAAACTTTTTGGGGTTTTTTAGAAACTCTACAATTTCCTGTAGTTCTTCTTTTTCTTCCTTTGCACCTGCCACATCATTAAAGTTGACTTTCTTTTTATCATCAATGGTCATCTTTGCCCTGCTTTTACCAAAAGACATAACCCTGTTTCCTCCCCCACCCTGGGACTGTTGGAGAAAGAAAATCCAAAACAACACCACTATAACTATTAAACCTAATGTAGGTATCATAGCTACCCACCATGGGGGTGTTGAGGGTTCTTTGAAAATATATACAAATCCGTCTTCTTGGGTATAATATTCCTCTACTTGCAAAGAAAATAGGTGAACATCAGGTATATATACTGTGCGGATTTTGTTTTCTTCATCTTTCAGTACCACCGTAGCTGCATTTCCCTCAAGCTCAATTTTCTCTACATTTCCCTTTTGAATTTGCAGCAAAAGTTCAGAATAATACATATCATCGGGCTTTCCGCCACTTTGGAAAAATATGAGAACTAACATAAGTATTATAAGCAATACTATATAAAAACTCATGTTTTTAAAATGTTTCAAATAGCTCCCTCCTTAACTTTGTAAATAACCAATCACTATTATAATCTATGGATAATTCAGGCTACACTCTTTCTTTTCCATATATAAAACAATTATTCTACAAATACAATAAAAAATCAATATAAAAAACAATAAAAACATATTTTTTAATATTTAATCATAATAAACATGTGGTTTTAGTACACAAACATCGGGTAAATTTCTGTATCTTTCTGCAAAATCCATTCCATAACCAACTACAAATTCATCTGGTATTTCTATTCCCTTATATTCTATTTCGATTTCCACTTCTCTTCTTGAAGGCTTATCTAATGCTGTACAGCATTTTATGTCTTTAGGTCCCCTTGCACTGAAAAGGTCTTTTAAATATTTTAATGTAAGTCCTGAATCCACTAAGTCTTCAACAATTAAAACATGTTTTCCCATTACATCAATATCCACATCTTTAATTATACGTACTACACCGGAGGAACGAGTAGAATCCCCGTAGCTGGAAACAGAAATAAAATCCAAATCTAAAGGTATATCTATATTTCTTATGAGGTCTGATAAAAAAACCACCCCTCCTTTTAATACACCTATTAAAACAAGCTTTTTCCCTTTGTAGTCAGCTGAAATTCTTTTACCGAGTTCTTTTGCACTTTTTTCTAATTCTTCCCTTGTAATTAATACTTTTTCAATATCCTCAAGCATATTTACCTCCCTATTTTTTGACTAAATTACTTTTTATTTGATTTATAGCAAAACTTACTTAATTTTCAAGTTTAATAAATTCAAGTTTTAATACCTTCTTGGTACTCTTGGTAACTTTAAATTTGTCACTTATAACATATCCTATTATCCATACTATTTCCTTGTCTTTAGCAACAAGTGGAATTTGATCCCTTATATCTATCGGTATTTTTTCATCAATAAAATACTTTTTTAATTTTTTTGTTCCATTTGAATTAACCGGCTTAATTAAATCCCCACTTTCTCTTTTTCTTATATTTATTCCACCTAATAGCTTGTGGTAATCAAAATATTGGACTTTAGAGGTCTTATGGTTTTTTTTGTATTGGTCTAAATTTACATCATCAATTATATTTGCTCTTAAAACAAATTTTTCTTCCTGTATTAAAGTATCTCCTGGTATATTTAGCTTTACTTTGTAAAGATTAACCTGTGGAAAAGTTTTGAATTGATACACCTTTAAAGTTTGGTACGATTTTTCAACTCTAATTTTATGTGGGAGATGTATCATAGCTCCAACCCTGCCATCTAAAGCCAACTTAATAATGTCGTCAATGTGTACACTTTCTATACCTCTTATAAATCCTATTACTTCTTTTATTGCTTTTCTTAATATTCTTCCCTTTGCACCTTTATGATAATTATTAAATACTTTTGTATTTAATACTATTTCACCGTCACTTTTGTTTACTAAAACTTTATTATACAATTTCTCTGTATAATATTCAATAAAATCATTTTCATTTTTTATTATTTCAGACATTTTTATAAGTTTTGATATAATATCTGTGTTAAATTGTTCATCTATATAAGGTATCAAATCAAGCCTTATTTTGTTTCTGGTGTAAATTGATTCTAAATTTGTTTTGTCAGTTCTAGGCTGTAGTTTGTATTTATTACAATACCCTTCAATTTCCAACCTGTCAATGCCAAGGAGGGGCCTTATAATTTTACCCCTTCTAAACTCCATTCCCTTTAAACCTAAAAGCCCTGTACCTCTTATTATATTCATCAATATTGTCTCAGCCTGATCATTTTTATTATGTGCTACAGCTATTTTATTTGCATTAAAGTCTATGGCTGTTTTTTCAAAAATTCTGTATCTTTCCTCTCTTCCTGCTTCTTCTATTGAAAGTTTCTTATTTTTTGCAATGTTTTTTAAATCTATTTGCTCTGTTTTTAATTTAACATTTAGCTTTTTACAAAGATTTTTGACATATTCTTCATCTTCAAATGAGTCCTGTCCTCTTAGCATATGGTTTACATGTACTGCCACAACCTCTATATCCATAATATCTTTAATACTTTTAAGAACATGAAGAAGACATACCGAGTCTGGACCGCCAGACAAACCCACTATTATTGTATCTCCTTTATCAATAAGATTTTTGTCTTTTATATCTGCTAAAACTTTTTCAACCATAACTAGTATGTATAACTCCCCTGTCCTATATTTTTTCTAATATAAAATATTTTACCACAAACTACTCTCTAAACTTTTCTAAGTTGGCAAATTTAGTGTACTGACCAAGCCATGCCAATTCAACAGTTCCAGTGGACCCGCTTCTATGTTTTGCAACTATTACCTCTGCCACATTCTTTTTTTCAGTTTCTGGATTGTAATAATCGTCTCTGTAAAGAAACATTACAATGTCTGCATCCTGCTCAATTGCACCAGATTCTCTTAAATCACTTAAGATAGGTCTGTGGTCTGACCTCATCTCCGGTGCACGGCTAAGCTGGGATAGTGCTATAACAGGCACATTTATTTCCTTTGCAAGTATTTTTAAAGACCTGGATATTTCTGATATCTCCTGCTGTCTGCTTTCGCTCCTGCCTCTTCCCTGCATAAGCTGCAAATAGTCAATTATAACCAGACCAAGATCTTTTTCCAGCTTTAATCTTCTGCATTTTGCCCTTATTTCCGCGGATGTCACCCCAGGGGTGTCATCTATGTAAATTGGAGCATCAGAAATAGGTCCTAAAGCTTTGGCTATCTTTTGCCAGTCACTGTCTTCCAATTGACCAGTTCTCATTTTTTGGGCATCTACCATGGCTTCACAACACAGCATTCTGTTAACAAGCTGCTCTTTTGACATTTCAAGGCTAAAAATAGCAACTGGCACCTGGGAGTGAATTGCTGCATACTGAGCAATATTTAAAACAAAAGATGTTTTTCCCATGGCAGGTCTTGCTGCAATTAAAACTAAGTCAGAATTATGAAGCCCTGCTGTTTTATGATCAAGGTCTACAAAACCTGTAGGGATTCCAGTAACATTTCCTTTGTTATTGTAAAGTTCTTCTAGTCTGTCAAAGGTTTCTATTAGTACATCCTTTATTTGAACAAATCCTTGACTGTTCCTTTTTTGTGAAATGTCAAAAATGCCTTTTTCTGCCCTGTCTAATATATACTCCACTTCTTCTGTCTCATCATATCCCATATTAATTATTTCAGAAGAAGTTTTTATAAGCCTTCTTAATATGGATTTTTCTTCAACAATTTTAGCATAGTGTTTTGCATTGGCAGTGGTTGGAACTGCATTCACTAAATTAGTCAGGTATTCTAGCCCACCTACCGCATCTATAGAGCCCCTTATTTTAAGTTGTTCAGATACTGTGATTAAATCAATAGGCTCTCCTCTTTCATATAAATCCATAATTGCCTCAAAAATTTCCTTGTGGTCTTCCCTGTAAAAGTCTGATACATCAATGATTTCGGTTATGGTAGATAAAACTTCTTTATCCAAAAGAGAAGCGCCCAAAACTGATTGCTCAGCTTCTATGTTTTGGGGAGGTATCCGCCCCAATGAACTTATGTCCATATTTTTTTACCCCTCTTCGCCTTGCTCCACTTTAACAGTGATTTTCCCTGTTACGCCGGGATATACTTTTACCTCTCCTTCATACGTGCCTAAAGCCTTTATGGTATCTGGAAAATTAATTTTTTTCTTATCTATTTTTATTTTGTATTTCTTCTGTAGTTCATCTGAGACATCTTTACTTGTTATAGAACCAAATAATTTTCCGTTTTCACCAGCTTTTACTTTAAACTCTACAGTAATGGTTTCAAGCTTTTTACAAAGTTCTTTTGCTTCTTCAAGTTCCTTGCTTTTTTTGTTCTTCTCTGCCTGCTTTTTAAATTTCATTTCATTCATATTTTGTGTATTTGCCTCTACTGCAAGTCCTTTTGGAAGCAAAAAATTTCTGGCATATCCATCACTTACATTTACCAAATCATCTTTTTTACCTAATCCCTTTACATCTTCTTTTAAAATTACCTTCATATTATATCTCTCCTTCAAACTATAATTTAGCTGTTGTCTGGTATTTCTTCTTTGTATTCGTCTATAGATTTTTTTAGCTTTTCAATTGCCTCCTCAGTGGAAACCCCTTGAAGCTGGGTTCCTGCAAAAGTTAAATGCCCTCCTCCCCCAAGCTTCTCCATTATAATCTGGACATTTATATCCCCTAAGGACCTTCCACTTATTGAAATACCTTCATCTATATTGCAAAGCACAAAGGCTGCCTTAATTCCCCTAAGGTTTACAAGCTGGTCTGCCGCCTGTGCAGCTATTACAGTTGCATTTTTTATATCAGGGGGACATGCTGATATGGCTATGTTTTCATTGTATATTTGTGCGTCTTTAACAGTATTTGAAATATGAGTATATGTAGTTAAATCATTTTGAAACATTTGCTTAACCATAACGGTATCCACACCCTGTCTTCTCAAAAATGCAGCTGCTTCAAATGTCCTAACTCCTGTCTTAAAAGTGAAGTTTTTTGTATCTACAACTATTCCAGCATATAGGGCTTCTGCCTCAATAGGAGCAAGTTTTATTTTTTCTTCAACATATTGTAAAATTTCTGTAACCAGCTCACAAGTTGAGGATGCGTATGTTTCCTGGTATGTTAAAACTGCATTTTGCAGGTAGTCAACTCCTCTTCTGTGGTGGTCAATAACAACTATTTGCTCTGTATATTTTATCAAATCTGGCGCTTCTGTAAAGCTGGGTTTATGTGTATCCACAATAACCAGCAAAGTCTTTTTGTTTATTTTTTCAAGAGCTTCCCCAGTGGATATAAACAAACCCTCATAATCCTTATCACTTTCAATTTTAGAAACCATGCAATCTATATTGGAGTTTGATTTATTTAAAACTATATAAGCTTTTTTTTCTCTTCTGGTTGCAATGCTATAAATTCCCAAAGCAGAGCCTAAGCAATCTATATCACAATTTTTATGTCCCATAATTATAACCTCTGATGCCTGGTCAATAAGTTCTCTTAGTGCAAAGGCAATTACCCGCGCCTTTACCCTGGTTCTCTTCTCAATCTCCCTTGTTTTACCACCATAAAAGGATATTTCCTCACCATCCTTTATAACAACCTGGTCTCCTCCTCTGCCTAAAGCAATATCTAATGCAGCATTTGCATGGCGAAATTTATCTAAAAGAGAACTTTCTCCTTTTCCAATACCAATACTTAATGTAACAGGTATTGTATTTCCAACATTCACCTCTTTAACGCTGTCTAAAATATCAAACTTTTTCTCCTGAAAATTTTTTAGGTATTTGTTTTCAAAAATAAACAGGTATTTGTCTCTTTCGTACTTTTTAACAATTCCATTGGCATATGCAGTCCAATTATTTATTTTGTTTTCAATTTCCACTATCATTTGAGGTCTTTTGGTATCTTCAGTACTCTGCATCAAATCATCATAATTGTCTATAATAAAAACACCAACCACTGTTTTTTCATCATCGTAGGTTTTCTTTAAGTTTACCAGCTCTGTAGTATCAATAAAATACAAAAGCAATATAATTTCACCGTCATTAATTCTATTGTCAACTTTTATAAAATTCCCTAAAACACAATAGTTTCTATCATGTATTTTAGTTTCATTTGAAAAATTCATAGTTTCATTTGAAAAACTTTCTGGATTCAGATCTTTTGCAAAAGTCTGTATTGTCTTTTCTAACAATTCCTCTCCCTCAAAAACCTTTTTAAATGAGGAATTATACCAAATTATAGTTCCATCCAGTTCAATTAGCACTAAAGGCATTGGAAAATTCAACAAAGTATCCTTTGTTGCCATATCAATGTTAAATGTAAGATTTTCAATATATTGAGTTATTTCCCTTTTTCTTTTGTAATTGTACCTAAAATTATAATATAAAAGGAATACGAAAAATACAAATCCTGGTATTGCCACCTTTACTTCTAAGAAAGCAATCATTATTAATAGTACAAATATTACCAAAAGATAAAAACCAGCCTTTTGTATAAAAATTCCCGCAAACTTTTTACCTTTCATTATTTCTTCTCCTGTATTCTAAGGCATCAGCTTTTTTATAGCACTTTTTTATAAAACATTATGTATAGAATAGATTTTCATCAGCCTGTTATAATTAACCTATATTATTTATTCTTGAAGAATCAAGATGTTTTGCAAGTTCTGACAAATCACCATAATGCTTTTCTATATCGTTATTTTCAATAAGTCCAAGCTTCACTTTATTTTTCATTTTTATTTCAATTGCATTATAGCTTATACCCAATCGTCTTCCCAACAAATAGCAAATTAAAATAATGTTTGATAAAGTATCTGCCACCGTTTCATGGACTTCTTCCTTCATTCCATTTATCAATACTTTAAAAAGAGCGGCAATGTCAGTTAGTAGCTCGCTCTTTAGCCATTCTATAATTTTTATATTTCTTGTAATATCAATTTCTCTATCAAAAAAAGCCATGTAATCACTCCAACAAGTTCTATTTTGCAAGATGTATTTATTACTATTTCTTCATATTAGTTGTTAATGTATTTCCTCTTCCATATATTATAGCATTAAATATTTATTCCGTGTGGAATTTCCCAAAAACAATGTTATTCTTCTAAGATATACTCAGGGTATGAACCTAAAAATTTATAAAAAGATGTTTTTCTCTTTACCATTGTCAAAGCATCTTTCACATCATCCTCTTTAATATGCCCGTTTAAATCTATAAAAAATATATACCTTCCTAACTGGTCTTTTACAGGTCTTGACTCTATTCTGGTCATATTAATATCCCAAAGGTTAAATATATCAAGTATTTTATAGAGACTTCCTGGCTTATTATCTGTTGAAAATACTATGGAGGTTTTATTTCTTAGCTTCCTTTCTCCATCTTTTTTAGATATAATCACAAATCGGGTCAAATTATTAAAATTATCCTGTATAGATTTATCTATAATTTCTAGATTGTAAACATCAGCTGCAGTAACAGGACCTATGGCCCCCATATCCCCTACACCTTCTGAAACTTCCCTTGCAGCCTCAGCGGTACTGTAAACGTATTTTATTGTTGCAGCTGGAAATTTAGAATCTAAATACTTTCTGCACTGTCCTATGGCCTGTGGATGGGATAAAATAAGTTTTATATCTTCAATGTTTGTTCCCCTTTTTACCATAAAGTTTTGATTAACTGCTATAACCATTTCTCCCTTAATCTTTAGGTCTACATCTGTAGCAAGCATATCTAAAGTGGCACTTACCGCACCCTCAAGGGAATTTTCAATGGGCACCACTGCCTCATCTATTTCATCATTATTCACTGCATAAATTAAATCAGGCATGGTGTTATAAGGACATTCACAAAATCCATCTCTTCCACCAATGTATTTATTCATGGCTTCTTGGGAAAAGGTTCCCTTTGGACCTAAAAAACCTATCTTTATCATAGTATCTCCTTTTTTTTCTTCAAATTATGCCGTAATTTAAGTTTATAATATCAAAATAAGCAAGTGTTATGCAAGGGATTTTAGAAAGCAAAAATATTTTTATATATTTGTTTTAATGCCTTGATATAAATTAATTAAGATGATATATTATAGAATATATATTTTATATGTTCAAAGACGTGGTTTCTTGCCTTTTTATAATGACCACCATGTGCAGGAATTATGTCCTGCCAAAATTTTATATTATTGAAAACTTTACTAAAAGAGTTACTAATATTTTTTTGATTATAAATTTTTTGATAATATATAATATAGTAATGTCCGATATTATTTACTGAGAAAATTACTTACTTCCAACAAATAACAGGTGTTAGGTGGTGATTTAGTGTCAATTGATCTGATTAAGTCAATAAAGGAAGCAGAAGAGCAGGCGGAGCAAATCAAGAAGAAATCCTTAGAAGACTCAAGGCAGATTATTTTCGATGCAAGAGAAAAAGCTAAAAAAATTATAGAAGAAGCAGAGGAAAGTGCCGATAAAGAGGCTAAGGAGATTATTGAAAAGGTCAAAAATTCTGCAAACAAAGAAATTGAAAAGCTCAAGGAAGAAGTTCTACAAGAATGCAATACCATAAAAAATAATTCTAGAAAAAATCTAGACAAAGCAGTAGATATAATAATAGGAAGGATTGTGAACTCTGATGGCAATAGTTAATATGAATAAATTGTCACTAATAGGCCTTAAATCAGATAAGGAACGCATATTAGAGACCCTTATGAAGATGGGCATAGTGGAAATTACAGACTTGAGCGAAAAAATGTCGTCAGATGATTGGAATAACTTACTTTCAAGTGAAGAAAACACCGAAGAAATATCTAAACTTAATAGTAAACTTGATAAAATATCAGCAGCAATTGACTACTTATCAAAATTTGATACCAGAAAAAAAGGTCTTTTTGCTACAAAAAGAACGGTAAGTGTCAATGACTACAGCACTGTAATTAACAATCAAGATAAGCTTTGGAAAGTTATTGACGATATTTCTGAATATGATAAAAAACTTTCAAACTTAAAATCTGAGATAAACAAAAATACAAATCTCATTTTAAATTTAAAGCCTTGGGAAAAATTAGATGTTCCTCTTGATATTAAGGGTACTAAAAATACCACTGTGCTCACTGGTGTAGTCCCTGAAATCGTTAATACAGATAGTTTAAGTGAAGAGCTTTTTAAAGAAGTCCCAGAAAGCTATCTTGAAGTGATTAGTAAAGACAGGGAACAAAGCTATCTTTTCATTATTTATTTAAATTCAAAATCAGACGATGTTATGAGAATACTTAAGCAATATGGATTTTCTAAATCGTCTTTAGAAAAGTTTTCTAAAACCCCAAATGAAAATATAAAAAGTTTATCAAAAAATATCAAGGATCTTGAAAATGAGATTTCTTCCACAGAAGAAAAAATAGCTTCTTTTGCAAATTATCAAGGGGATCTTGAGATTTTGCATGACCACATACTTGTTGAAAGGGACAGAAAAAAAGCATCTGGTATTGTATTTAACACCAATGATTCTTTCTTTCTTGAAGGATGGGTTCCAGAAACTTCATCAGACCAGGTAAAGGAAGTTATTACGAAAAAATTTGACTGCTTTTTAGAAATTGTTAAACCAGGCAAAGATGAAGATTTTCCTATTTTACTTGTAAACAAGGACTTTGCACGTTCTGTAGAGTCAATAACAGAAATGTACAGCCTGCCAAACAGAAATGAAGTTGACCCAAATGCCATAACCGCTCCATTTTTTGTTTTGTTTTTTGGACTAATGCTAGGTGATGGTGGTTACGGTCTTATAATGGCAGCCGCTTCAATATTTGCCTTATTAAAATTTAAATTAGATGATGGCATGAAAAAGTTTATGAAACTCATGATGTACTGTGGTTTTGCCACAATGCTATGGGGTGCCCTTTTGGGAGGTTGGTTTGGAATTGAAGCTTTAGGGAAAACTGCCCTGTGGTTTAGCCTTACAGATGAACCTCAAAAAATGCTTAGCTTCTCCCTTCTTTTTGGTGTCATCCATATCTATGTGGGACTTGGTGTAAAAGCCTATAACCTTTACAGACAAAAAAAATACTTAGACATTATATTTGACGTGTTTTTCTGGTATGTAATGTTTACAGGTTTTGCACTTTTTTTACTTCCATATGTTCCTATAGTGGATGAAGATGCTGTAACAGGACTTGTGGAAATAGGTAAATATCTTCTGGTAATTGGAGCTGGACTGCTTATTCTAACCCAGGGCCGCCACAATAAAAACATAATAGGAAAAATTATAGGCGGTGTTTCAAGCCTTTATGATTTGATAGGATTTTTAAGTGATCTTTTATCCTATTCAAGACTTTTAGCCTTAGGACTTGCAAGTTCAGTTATAGCAGCAATTGTCAATGAATTAGGTTTAATGATGGGATTTAGTAATATTTTAAAAGTGGTATTTGTTGTAGCAGTTTTAATATTTGGACACCTGTTTAATTTTGCAATAAATGCTCTTGGAGCATATGTGCATTCAAGCAGGCTTCAGTATATTGAGTTTTTTGGAAAGTTTTATGAGGGTGGGGGTACAGCCTTTGAACCCTTAAAAGTAAATACAAAATATATCAATCTAAAATACTAGGAGGTAGAAAATTATGAAGGAATATTTAACAGACGGTAACTTTTGGGCAATATTAGGAGCTACAATAGCATTTTTTGTAGCAGCTATAGGTTCCTCTAAGGGTGTAGGAATAGCTGGTGAGGCAGGTGCTGGTGTTTTAACTGAAGACCCGGGTAAATTCGTTCCTGTTATGATTTTAGAAGCTCTTGCCAGTACTCAGGCAATTTATGGATTCGTTATTGCCTTTTTAACTATTGGTAAAATTGATATTTCTACATCTTTAGCTCTAAAAAACGGATTTGTGCTTTTCTTTGCAGGTATTCCTGTTGGAATTGTAGGTTTGGTATCAGGTATTATTCAGGGAAAAGTTGCCGCTGCAGGCATACACATGATAGCAAAAAGACCAGAAGGCTTAGGTAGAGCTATTACCCTTGCACTAATGGTTGAAATGTTTGCTATTTTAGGTTTTATAATTTCCTTCTTAATGCTAGGTCAAGTTGGTTAATACTTGCATTGGTTAATACTTATAAAGGAGTGTCCTATATGTCGGGAATAAACAAAATTAAAGAAAGGATACTTGAAGAAGCCCGCTTACAAGCAGAAGAAACTGTTAAAAGGGCAGAAGAGGAAGCATCTGAAATAATAAATAATGCTAAAAAAGATGCAGAAACAAAGAAAAAACAAATTTTAGAGAAGGCAAATTTAGAAGCAGCTGAAGTGAAAAAAAGACTGAAAGCTGTAGCTGACCTTGAAGCTAGAAAGCAAAGGCTTCAAGCTAAACAAGAAGTTGTTGAAGAGGCATTCATGCAAACAATTAAAAAACTAAGCAGCATGCCAGATGACAAATATGTTTCTATTATTACAAATTTAATTATAAATTCAGCTCCAAATGACACCGCAGAAGTTATACTGTCTGATAGGGATAAAAAGAGGATTCCCTCTGATTTTGAGGAAAAGGTTAATAAAAACCTTTCCTCAAGGGAAAACAGAGGAAAGGTTACTCTTTCAAAAGAAACACGGGATATTAATGGAGGATTTATATTAAAATCAGGTAATATAGAAATTAACAACTCCTTTGATGCAATAATAAGAATGAAACGTAATGAAATTGAAACAGATGTTATTAACTCTTTGTTTTAATTTCCAGGGACTATGCAATTTTAACTTATTATTTTGCGAAAGGAGGAGTTTGATTTGCCATTTGCCAAAAAAATAGATGATTCAAAGTATATATATGCCGTTTCAAGGATTAGAGCTATAGAAAAAAAACTACTGACTAATTCCAGCTTTGAAAGAATGATTGATTCAAAAACACCTGACGAAGCTTTAAAAACACTACTAGAAGCAGATTATGGTTATGGAACCGATATAAAAAGTGTTTATCAATATGAAATACTTTTAAAAGAAGAATACAACAAAGTTTATCAGCTTCTAAGCGAATTAGCTCCAGAGCCTGAAATAATAAATATGTTTCTTATTTCCAACGACTATCACAACATTAAAGTGTTTTTAAAATCTGAGTTCTCAGGTCAGGAATCAATGGATATTATAGTAGAGCCTGGTTCTATTCCTGCAAATACACTTAAAATAATGGTTCAGGATAGAAATTTTAGTGATATGCATGAAATTATGAGAAATGCAATAGAAGAATGCATAGAAACTTTTGGCACTACAAAAAATCCACAAATTATTGATTTAATACTGGATAGAGCACATTTTATACAAATGAAGGAAATAGCCAACGCATCAGGAAGTGATTTTTTAAAGGATTTAGTTGTAATAATGATTGATATTTGTAATTTAAAAATTTTCTTAAGGTTAAAAAATCTTAAAAAGACATGGGATTTCCTCCAAAAAGTTTTAATTCCTGGAGGCAAAATTGACAACAAAATATTTTTAGAGAATTTAGACAATTCATTAGATAACCTTTTAGAAGCTCTTAGATACAGCAAATACGGTGAAGTATTAGAAAAGAGCATTGAAAATATTAACTCTACTAAAAGCCTTACAAAATTTGAAAAACTTTGTGATGATTTTATACTTTCTTTTGTTAAAAAAGCTAAATTTATAATTTTTGGTATAGAGCCTCTAATTGGCTACTTAATTGCAAAGGAAACAGAGATTAGAAATGCAAGAATCATTATGGTAGGTAAAATTAATAATATTCCGAATGAAAAAATAAGAGAAAGGCTGAGAGAAGCTTATGTATAAAATAGGAGTTATAGGTGATAAAGATAGCATTATGGGCTTTAAAGCTGTGGGAATCTCTGTTTTTCCAGTATCAACACCTGAAAAAGCTCAAGAGGTGTTGGAAAAAATAGCAGATGATGAATATGCCATTATATACATCACTGAACAAATGGCTGCAAATATCGTCTCTACCATTGAACAATACAGTGAAAGACGATTTCCTGCAATAATACCCATACCAAGTAATGCTGGTTCATTAGGAATAGGTTTGCAGGGAATTAAAAAGAGCGTTGAGCGTGCAGTAGGTGCTGATATATTGTTTAAGGATGAATAATAGGCTTTGTGTTTAAAAGCGCTTGTATTGATTGGTGAAATTTTGACAGATAAAATTATTGATGAAAGAAGGGATGAGAATTGAGCAAAGGAACAATAATTAAAGTCTCTGGCCCTTTGGTAATTGCTGAAGGTATGCGCGATGCAAATATGTTTGACGTTGTCCGCGTAAGTGAACACAAACTAATAGGCGAAATAATAGAAATGCATGGGGATAAAGCTTCTATTCAGGTTTATGAAGAAACCGCCGGACTAGGACCTGGAGAGCCTGTTGTTTCAACCGGGGTTCCTCTTAGCGTTGAATTAGGACCTGGACTTATTGAAAATATGTTTGACGGTATCCAAAGACCTCTTGAGAAAATGAGGGAAATGGTTGGAAGTAATATAACAAGAGGTATAGAGGTTACTTCT
The DNA here is from genome assembly GCA_012517995.1 of Clostridium sp. Lineage (GTDB taxonomy): Bacteria > Bacillota > Clostridia > Acetivibrionales > Acetivibrionaceae > Herbivorax. Next base: position 23,776 of record JAAYTS010000075.1, on the reverse strand, counting down.
TTAGATCGAAATAAGAAGTGGAAATTTGTACCTACCGTAAAAAAGGGAGAAAAGGTCTCTTCTGGTGATATTATAGGTACTGTACAGGAAACAGTTGTTATAGAACATAGAATAATGATACCTCACGGTGTCAGTGGAACAATTGAGGAAATAAAAGAAGGTGAATACACCATTACTGATACCGTTGCTGTGGTTAAAAAAGACAATGGTGAAAAAGTAGATATTCAGATGATGCAAAAGTGGCCTGTGCGAAAAGGCAGACCATATAAAGAAAAATTACCACCTGATACACCACTTATAACAGGTCAAAGGGTAATAGACACCTTTTTCCCTATTGCTAAAGGCGGGGTTGCAGCAGTTCCCGGACCTTTTGGCAGTGGTAAAACTGTAGTTCAGCACCAGCTTGCAAAATGGGCTGATGCGGAAATAGTTGTATATATAGGCTGTGGTGAACGTGGAAATGAAATGACAGACGTTTTAATGGAATTTCCAGAGTTAAAGGACCCAAAAACTGGAGAATCCTTGATGAAGAGAACTGTTTTAATTGCAAATACATCTGATATGCCTGTTGCTGCAAGGGAAGCTTCTATCTATACAGGTATCACTATTGCCGAATATTTTAGAGATATGGGATACAGTGTGGCTCTAATGGCAGATTCCACTTCCCGTTGGGCGGAAGCTTTAAGGGAGATGTCTGGAAGGCTTGAAGAAATGCCAGGTGAAGAAGGTTATCCTGCATACTTAGCATCAAGACTTGCACAATTCTATGAGAGAGCTGGAAGAGTTGTAAATCTTGGCTCAGATGGAAGAGAAGGTGCTCTTACAGCTATAGGTGCAGTTTCACCTCCTGGTGGAGACCTTTCCGAACCTGTTACCCAGGCAACTTTAAGAATAGTAAAGGTGTTTTGGGGGCTTGATTCAACTTTGGCATACAGACGTCACTTCCCTGCAATAAACTGGCTTTTAAGTTATTCACTTTATCTTGACAGATTGGATGAATGGGCTACTGAAAATGTGGCAAAAAGTTGGGGAACCCTTAGGGCAGATGCAATGAGAATATTGCAAGAAGAGGCAGAGCTAGAGGAAATTGTAAGACTAGTTGGAGTAGATGCTCTTTCTGCTGGTGACAGACTAACTTTAGAAGCTGCAAAATCCATACGTGAAGACTACCTCCACCAAAACGCTTTTCATGATGTGGATACTTATACCTCACTTAACAAACAGTTTAAAATGCTGCAACTAATAATGAATTTTTATTATCTGGGTAAAAACGCCATTGAAGCAGGTGTAAGTATAAAAGACTTATTTGAAATGCCTGTGAGGGAGAAAATTGGCAGAGCTAAATATACACTTGAAGAACAGGTAGATTCTAATTTGGATAAAATTGAGACTGAGCTTAAAAATGAAATAGAATCCCTCATATCCAAGGAGGTGGATAAGAATGCTTAAAGAATACAAAACTATAGAAGAAGTTGCAGGTCCTTTGATGCTTGTTAAAAAAGTTGAAGGAGTAAAATATGGCGAACTAGGAGAAATTGAACTTTCAAATGGCGAAATAAGAGGATGCAGGGTTCTTGAAATAGATAAAGACAATGCATTGGTTCAGCTTTTTGAAAGTGCTGCTGGAATAAACTTATCAGACAGTAAAGTAAGGTTTTTAGGACGTGGAATAGAACTTCCAGTGTCAATAGATCTCCTTGGAAGAGTATTTAGCGGAATTGGTGAGCCAATTGACGGAGGACCTAAAATTATTCCGGATATGCGCCTTGATATAAACGGTGTTCCAATGAACCCGGCTGCAAGAAATTATCCTTCAGAATTTATTCAAACAGGCATTTCTGCTATAGATGGTTTAAATACACTTGTAAGAGGTCAAAAGCTGCCTATATTTTCAGGTTCTGGACTTCCTCATGCACAACTTGCAGCACAAATTGCAAGGCAAGCAAAAGTTTTGGGTACTGACAGTAAGTTTGCCGTTGTTTTTGCCGCAATGGGTATAACTTTTGAGGAAGCTGACTATTTTATATCTGACTTTAAAAGAACAGGTGCTATAGACCGTACCGTTTTATTTATAAACTTAGCAAACGACCCTGCCATTGAACGTATATCTACACCTAGAATGGCACTTACTGCTGCTGAATACCTTGCATTTGAAAAAGACATGCATGTGCTTGTTATTTTAACAGACATAACAAACTATGCAGAGGCTTTAAGGGAGGTTTCTGCTGCTAGAAAAGAAGTACCTGGAAGAAGAGGTTATCCTGGTTATCTGTATACCGACCTGGCTACTTTATACGAAAGGGCAGGGCGAAAAAGAGACTCTGAAGGAAGTATTACACTAATACCAATACTAACTATGCCTGAAGATGATAAAACACACCCTATCCCAGACCTAACAGGTTATATAACAGAGGGACAAATAATACTAAACAGGGAGCTTCATAGGAGCGGTATAATGCCTCCTATAGATGTTTTGCCTTCCCTATCCCGTCTAAAGGACAAAGGTATAGGAAAAGGTAAGACCCGTGAAGACCATGCAGATACAATGAATCAGCTGTTTGCAGCATATGCAAGGGGGAAAGAAGCAAAGGAACTGGCTGTAATATTAGGTGAGGCAGCCCTGTCTGATATAGATAAGCTGTATGCCAACTTTGCAGATGCTTTTGAAAAGGAGTATGTATCCCAAGGTTTTGATGAAGACAGAACCATTGAAAAAACATTGGAAATAGGCTGGGATCTTCTTTCAATACTTCCCCGCTCTGAACTTAAACGTATTAGAGACGAGTTTCTTGACAAGTATTTGCCTAAAAAAAATGATTAGTATCATTTTACTTAACACTGCAAAAAGGAGTTAATATTATGGCTATAATGCGAGTAAATCCAACCAGGATGGAACTTACCCGCCTTAAAAAAAGGCTGGTAGTTGCAAGAAGAGGTCATAAGCTTTTAAAAGATAAGCAAGATGAATTGATGAAAAAATTTCTTGATCTGGTTAAAAAAAATAAAGAACTTAGGGAAAAGGTAGAAGACATGCTAATGAAAGTTCATGAAAATTTCCTTATAGCTAGAGCTGTTATGTCTTCCGAGTCCCTTGAAAGTGCTTTAATGCTTCCAAAGCAAAGTATAGCCCTTGATGTATCTGAGCAAAATATAATGAGCGTATATGTGCCTGTTTTTAATTTTGATTTATCCAGCTCCGATGAAAGTGATATATATCCTTATGGTTTTGCATCCACATCCGGGGAGCTTGACGGTGCTATAGGAACATTAGCTGAAGCACTTCCCTCTATGTTAGAACTTGCACAGATGGAAAAGTCTTCTCAACTTCTTGCCCAAGAAATTGAGAGAACAAGAAGAAGGGTTAATGCACTGGAATATATATTGATACCTCAACTTACAGAGACAATTAAGTATATTACAATGAAACTTGAGGAAAATGAAAGAGGTAATTTGGTAAGGCTTATGAAAGTTAAAGATATGATGATAGAGGAAGCACGAAAATCAGCACATTCTAAATAAAAGCTTATGCTTTAAATAAAATAATAATATCTTTACTGCAAAAAAGAATAACTGTCAACTTAAAAGGCAGTTATTCTTTTTTGTTAAACAAATCTAATGGACGAATTACCATTAAATAAATCATTTTTATGATTCTAGACCTTAAGTTTTCCAATATCAAAATAATTGTTGTAAATATTAGACTTGCTGTAAATTTATGTATGCCAAATAGTAAAAAAATGAGAGCTCCGGTAAAAAGCTCTCGAACAAGGGGAGTAACTTTGAGAAAAAGAAGTTACTCTATGTAATAATACCACATATACTACTAATTAATCAAGAAGTTTTTAATATTTTTTTAATATTTTTTTATATTTTTGTTTATTATACTTTACAATTACTATTACATAACATAATACACTTGGGAAATAATCGGGAAATGTTTTAAAAGTACCATCTTCGGCTGTTGTTAAGCATAAAAATTAAGACAAGAGAACATCCCTTGTCTTTGTTTATAAATTTTGTTGTTTTAATATTTTTAGTCATTACTTTTAAATCCATATCTTTTATTAAACTTATCAACACGTCCTCCAGTATCCACTAGCTTTTGCTTACCAGTGTAGAAAGGATGACAACTAGAACATATTTCGACAGTCACATCTTTCTTTGTGGAACCAGCTTCATAAGTTGCACCACATGCACACTTAATAGTGGTTTTTGAGTATGCTGGATGTATATCCGCTTTCATTTTCTTCACCTACTTTCAAACTTTATGGAATTAATTTTATAATCATTAAATATTGTATTAATTTTAAAATAAATAAAATAACACAATTTACATAGCTTACATCAAAACACAAGAAGTATTTTATCATAAAACAAGGATATGTGCAAGAATTATTTATCTAGAAATGCTAAATTAATGCTATTAACAAACTCAGCATTATTTTTTGTTTGCACTAACCGATTAATGAGTATTTCTGTTACTTCAGATGTACCCATATTACTCATGGCCTTTCTTATACCCCATACTCCCTCAAGTTCTTTCTGATTAAGCAGCAATTCTTCTCTTCTTGTACCTGACTTGTTTATATCTATTGCAGGGAATATTCTTTTTTCTGATAGTTTCCTATCTAGATGGAGTTCCATGTTACCTGTTCCCTTAAACTCCTCAAATATAACATCATCCATCCTGCTTCCAGTTTCAATAAGGGCAGTAGCTATTATTGTAAGGCTTCCACCATTTTCTATATTTCTGGCAGCTCCAAAAAACCTTTTTGGTTTGTGCAGTGCACCCGGATCAAGTCCTCCTGATAGAGTTCTTCCTGTTGGTGGTATTGTAAGATTATATGCCCTTGCAAGCCTTGTAATACTATCTAATAATATTACAACATCTTTCTTTTGTTCAACAAGCCTTTGCGCCCTTTCTAAAACCATTTCTGCAACTTTTATATGATGTTCAGGAACTTCGTCAAATGTAGAATATATAACTTCACCTTTTATAGAACGCTGCATATCTGTCACTTCTTCTGGTCTTTCGTCAATAAGCAGCACAATAAGTTCAATTTCAGGATAATTTGTTGTAATGGCATTTGCAACTTTCTTTAACAATATTGTTTTACCTGCTTTTGGAGGCGAAACAATCATACCACGCTGTCCCTTACCTACTGGTGCTATTAAATCTATTAATCTGGTTGACAATTCTCTTGAATTTGTTTCAAGAGTAATCCTGTTATCTGGATATATAGGTGTTAAATACTCAAACGGTACTCTTCTAGCTGCTACCTCTGGAGGATCCCCATTAACTGTTTGAACATATAATAACGCCTGAAATTTTTCTCCCTCTTTTGGTATCCTTCCCTTTCCTCTTATTTTGTCACCTGTTTTTAAGTTAAAACGTCTGATTTGTGAAGGCGAAACATAAACATCTTTAGGTCCCGACAGATAATTATCACTTCTTAAAAATCCATAACCATCTGGTAAAACTTCCAGAACTCCTTCAACAGGATCATCACTCTCAATCTTTTCAAGTCCACTAGGCTGACCAGTGCTTTCTGTCTCCTTCTTGCTTTCAACTTTCTTTTCCTGCTTAGGAGTATCTTCACCAGCTTCATGCTTAGCTTCTTTTTCTTTTACTTCTTTTTTCTTGTCTTTCTGGTCGGATTGAGAACTTAAGACAGTTTTTTCTTCATTTAAGCTGCTTTTTTGGCTTACTGGAGTTTCTTTCTTTTCTTCTTTGACTTCCTCCCCTTTAACCTCTTCTTTTCCTTCTTTTTTGGATTCTTCAGAAACTTTAACTGTTTTAGGTCTCCCCCTCTTAGACTTTCTCAACACTGGAGTCTCTTCTTCTTTTTTAGACTCCTCTTCAGATTCTTTTTTAGATTCTTTCTTAGATTCTTCAGCTTCTTCAGACTCTTTATCTTTCTTTTTGGATTTCTTTTCTTTTTCAGCACTATCATCTGATTTCTTTGTCTTAGTTTCTGTATCGCCTGACTTAGTACCTTCTTCAATGCTTTCAATCCCCTGGGATTGGTAAATTTTTTCGATAAGTTCACTCTTTCTCAATCTGGTAATACTTTTTAGCCCTAACATCTTTGCAATATACCGAAGATCTTCAAGCGTCTTATCTTTTAAATTAATACCCTCCATATCACACCACCTTACTTGAACATTAGTTATATATAAATTTTTATAGGGAGTTCGTCATAGTTAGATTAAAGTAAACAAAACCTTTGTATGGAAGAAAGGCTAGTACTTTGAGGAGAATCTCAGAGTATCTTTATAAACCAAGCAATAGTAATTATATCAGTATTTATAAAATTTGTCAATTGTAATATTTCATAATTTAAATAAAATAATTTGATATAATCATAAAAATCTTCCATCTCTTTTGGCAGCAAATGGTTTTATCGCTTTTATATCTATTGGCTGTCCTTCATCTAAAAGCATAATTTCCTTTCTTAATAAATTAACTTTTAAATGCTCATTAGATGAAGCATATATAATTTTATTGCCTGGACACAAATTACACCTCAAATAAATTCTATCAGAAAGCAGTAATAATTCAATATCATCATTCCCGCATTCACAAAATAAATTACCCCTTTCGGCTATATCATGGATAAGATTTAATGAATCAAGCATAACTTGAGTATTAACAAAATAATTATCATATCCTAACCGATTTATTAATTCATCATATTCTCTCTCTAAATTATCTATTTTTTTTCTTACTATCTGGTCGCTCCCCATAAAGCACTGTTCTATACCTGTATTTGGACAGTTAAAAATGTAAATTTCCTGAGCAATAAATTCTTTTGTACTCACTAAATAAACGTGATTAATTCCACATCCTATGCATGGTATTACTATTTTAAAAATTGTAGGGCTTTCTTTCTTTATTACCAGTGATGATTCCCTGCAACGACAAGTAAAAACAATATCTTCTTTTTGTGGTATTTCAAATAAGGATACATTGTTAAACTGGAATGCACCACATGAAGAACACTTGTAAGCAAGGGTTATACCAGTATTAATTATCATTTTACCCACCTCTATATTATATAATTCGTTAATTATACAAAAAATCCTCTTTTTATTTTTCTATTCTGAAAAATACATTTCAAGAATAGATATCTTATTGATAAATATCTTTTAATAAAGAGAATATAAGCCCTATAGAAATGGTTTCCTTTTATTATACATCTTAAACCCCTATTTATAAAATCATATTAAAAAAAATTATTTAGACCATGCCCTTTTGAAAAAACAGATAAAACCTTTCTACACTTTGTATTGCTTATAACATTCAAAAGACTTTGCACATGCAAAGCCTTTTGAGTGTTGGAGCTGGTGGACGGATTTGAACCCCCGGCCTGCTGATTACAAGTCAGCTGCTCTACCAACTGAGCTACACCAGCACAAATTATGACATCTTTTTAATAAATAATTTAAATGTTTGCAAAAAATTAATACCAAGAGAAAGAGAAGTCACTTCGCTAAATTGTATCCTTGCTTTTACATATCCAGCTTTAAATTACTGGTCGGGGTGAGAGGACTTGAACCCCCGGCCCCATGGTCCCAAACCACGTGCGCTACCAGCTGCGCTACACCCCGAAATTTTTTTAGCGACAAAAAGTATTCTACTACATGGGACATAATAATTCAAATTTGAAATTCCCCTAAATTTTTAACATTCCACCACTAATCCTCCCTATAGCTTTTTTTTTCGCTTATTTTCTTAAATGCAAGCAAGTAAAAAAAATTTTAAATATTTTTTTATTTTAAAAATAAAGATATCATTTTGTAACATAATGTTAACTTGCCTCTTATATATATATATCCTATAATTATCATTAAAAGATAGCTTAGAACACAGTTTAACTTTTTAAAATTACGAATAAAAAATAGTAATTTTGTGAAAAATTGACGTTAAAAGACGTTAAAAACTAATGAGGTGGAGATTATGGAGTACATAAGAAAAAAGTTTACAATTGTTTTAATTTTGGCAGTTGTGTTTGTATCCTTTTTTACTAACACACCTGTCCATTCAAAAGTTATTTACCAAACAGTTACATCTGAAACCATTACTTCTGGAGTTGTTCTGGAGAGAATAACAAGATTTACTGATGAAGGATGGCTGAAAATCAATGTATTAAGGGCAAATCTTAATAACCCTAATGTACAAATTGATACCATTTCTCATAAAGACTCAATAAAAAGTCTTTCAAATGTAAAAGAACTTGTTGAATCCAGTAATGCAATTGCTGCTGTTAATGCCGGATTTTTCAACTGGATGAGCGAAACCGGAAAAGCTTCTCCTGACGGTCCTGTGGTACAATCTGGCCAGCTTATATCAGCTGATCACGAATATAACAGGTATAATAACTCAATGGGAACTTTTTCAATAGACAAAAATAATAATACGCTTTACCATTTTTGGAAAACAGATATGGAGATAATGGCCAGCAACGGAAAAACCATGACCATTTCACACTACAACAAGGCCAGCTTTAAAGATTACACTGATGTAACAATGTGGTGCAGAAAATGGGATAAATATTCCCTTGGAGCAAGTGAAAAATACCCTGATATAGTTGAAATGGTTATTGAAGGTCCCTTTGTTACAGATATACGTGAAGGAATGCCTCCTGTAGAGATTCCTGAAAACGGATATGTGATAATTACAAGGGGTAAAAACGCCGAGTTTATAAAAAATAATTTTAAAGTCGGAAGTCCTTTCCTTCTTTCTATCACAACTAAACCAAATTGGGAAGATATGAAAATGTCTGTTACAGGCAGCGCTATCCTTGTAAAAAACGGAAAAATACCTTCACCTTTTTCCTTTGATATAGCTGGAAGGCATCCCCGTACAATGGTAGGCAGCTCAAAAGATGGGAAAGAACTGCTTTTGGTTACAGTGGATGGTCGTCAACAAAGCAGTCTAGGTATGACTCAAACTGAAGCTGCTAATCTTATGATAGAACTTGGTGCATATAATGCGCTAAATCTAGATGGTGGCGGTTCTACTACAATGGCTGTAAGAAAACCTGGATCAGAAAACATAGAAATTATAAATAGCCCTTCTGATGGCTCACCTAGAAGAATATCAAATGCAATAGGTATTTTTTCAACTTTTCCACCTTATCCATTGGAAGGCTTTATAATTGATACAGTGGATACAAATATCTTTGTAAATACTTCCAGAGAGTTTAAAGCTCTGGCCTATGATGCATATATGAATCCCCTCAAAATAAACCAAAGTGAAATAAAATGGAGCGTTTCAGGGGTAGAGGGATATTTTAAAGGCAATGTATTTTATCCCGAATCAACAGGTACAGCCACTATTACTGTATCTTCCGGAAGTGTGAAATCATCTATACAGGTGAATGTACTGCCTGCTCCTGGTGAGCTGATACTTAGTTCTAATTCCCTTAAAATGAATATTGGTCAAAGCAGAAGCCTTTCTGTGGTGGGAAAAGATAACAACGGCTACTCTGCCCGTATAAGTGCTAAAGACATAGACTGGTCTTTGACAGGGGATATCGGGGAGCTTGAGTTAAATACATTTACTGCTTCTAAAGCTGGAACTGGCTACATTACAGCATCACTAGGCGATGTAAAAGCCCATTGTTCAATTTCAGTAGCTCTTGAAACCAATCATGTAATAGGATCTTTTGATAAATTAGATGGTACTTTTGACTCTGCACCTAAAACCATCCCTGGAAGCTATGAAATTACCAAAGAAATAGACAATAAAGTTTCTGGAAAACTAACTTACAACTTTAACACCACCGAAGGAACAAGAGCCGCTTATGTAGTATTCCCGAATGAAGGATTGGATTTAAAGAAAAACACTACTAAAATAGGTTTTTGGGCATACAACCCCCATGAAAATTCCAATTGGTTAAGGGGAGAAGTGGTTGATTCTAAAGGCAACAAACACTTTATTGATTTTTCCAAAACTTTAGATTGGGTAGGATGGAAATTTGTTGAGGCTTCTGTTTCAGGTATAAACTCACCTGAAAAACTTACAAAAATATATGTGGTTCAGGTTAATCCTATAACAAGCTTAGGAAGCTTGTATTTAGATGAATTGACTATCACCACTGCCACATATCCAGTTATAAATGAAGATGAAATACCAAAAGATACTGCACCTGTATATGCAGCAAATAAAAATGTGAAACCTTCAGAAGATGAAGATTACAAAAAATTTATATTGTTTGGCAAAAAAGACACTGCCAACACTCTTTTAGAAAATCTTTTACTTATGAGTTTATATGAAAAGGCTAAAATTCAATATGATTCAAGTGATGATTCAAATAAAAATGAAATTGAAATAAAATTTTTGAAAAATTACAACACCCATAAATCTTATGATTTTAATGGTTGCCGTTTTATTGAGTTAAACACATCCAAAAACAGCATTAGAACAAGTGCACAAGGACAATGGCAGTGGTTTTTAAAACAACTTGATTCATATAATGGTGATAATCTATTTATATTTATGGAAAACTCTCCAAATAAGTTTTCCGACAGCCTAGAAGGAAATTTATTTAAAACAATACTTTCTGAGCACAAGGATAAAATTAAAAATATCTGGGTATTCTCTGGCGATGTAGAAGACAATGTTGTTATGGAAAATGGTGTAAAGTATATAAGTTCGGCAGGACTTAATATAAATAATTTAATGCCAGATAATGCAAATACAGTTAAATATATTGAAGTTACTATTGTTAACGGTGAACCAACATACCAAATTAAAAATGTAATAAATTAATGCTAAAAATAAAAAAGGTGGTGTACTACTTTAAAACAGTACACCACCTTTTTTATTTTTTATAATTGTTCCGCTATTGTTTTTAAATATTTAGAAAATTCCTCTTTTAATTCTTCTCTTTTTAATGCAAATTCCACCGTTGCCTCTAAAAATCCAAGTTTGTTCCCAACATCATAGCGCTTTCCTATAAAATCATAGGCATATATAGCTTCTTCTCCTATAAGATTTTTCAAAGCATCCGTTAATTGGATTTCTCCTCCTTTTCCTGGCTTTGCATTTTCAAGATGTTTAAATATTTGAGGTGTGATTATATACCTTCCAAGAATAGCTACATTAGACGGCGCCTCTGACTTGTCAGGTTTTTCTACCATATCTTTTACTTTGTACACTCTGTCATCTACTTGCCTGCAGGCTACAATCCCATATTTTGAAACATCTTCATCTGGAACAGTCTGGACACCTAAAACAGTGGTCTTGTATTCACTGTATATATCCATCATTTGCTTTAGGCAAGGAACTTCTTCTGAATCCACTATATCGTCTCCTAACAAAACAGCAAAAGGTTCATTTCCTATAAATGATTTTGCACAATAAATAGCATGTCCCAATCCTTTAGCTTCCTTTTGCCTTATATAGTGTATATCCACTAAATTAGAGACATCCTGCACTAAACTAAGAAGTTCTTTTTTCCCTTTATTCTCAAGTTCATGTTCTAGCTCGTATGATTTGTCAAAATGGTCTTCTATTGCCCTTTTATTTCTTCCTGATATGATTATTATGTCCTCAATTCCAGATTTAACTGCTTCTTCTACTATGTATTGAATTGTTGGCTTGTCTACTATAGGCAGCATCTCTTTTGGCTGTGCTTTTGTGGCGGGTAAAAATCTAGTACCTAAACCTGCTGCAGGTATTATTGCTTTTCTTACTTTCAAATTTAATACACCTCTTTCAACATTTTAAATCTATCTAATATCTATTTTATCAAACAAATCCCTATATTCCAACAAATTTAAAAAATTATCGATACAATTAAAGTTTTATAATATTAAATATCGTTTTATAATATTAAATTTGGAGATATAATAAGTATATATAATAATTTCTGTTTTTCCTTAATTTTTAAAGGAGTGCTATATAAATGTTCTCTAATACAAATAACACCTTGTTTTTAATTATAAAAAGGATATATTCACGCTTTAAAGACAACAATATTCCTGCTTTTGCATCACAGCTTACTTATTCATTTGTTTTGTCCTTTTTTCCTTTTTTGATTTTTCTACTTACCCTTATAAGCTATACTCCAGTAAATAGCGAAAAACTATTAGCTTTTTTTTCAGCCACACTGCCACAAGTATCATATGATATTGTACTAAATACCATTAATCAAACCATTGCGTCCCGGAAAGGCACCCTATTGCCAATTGGTATGATTACAACCATATGGATGTCTTCTAATGGAATGAATGCGGTTATAAGCGGTTTAAATAAAGCTTTTAATCAAAAAGAATCCCGTCCATTTTGGAAAGTCAGGGGTATTTCCATTATTGCAACACTTTTTTTAGCAGTTGCAATTCTCTTTTCTCTTGTGCTTTTAGTTTTTGGAGAAATTATAGGAAAAAATATATTTCAAATTCTAGGGTTTTCTCATCTCTTTATAGGAGTATGGAATGTTGCACGGTATGTTATTACTTTTTTATCCATGACTTTTGTATTTTCACTTTTATACCGCTTTACACCTAATAATCCTCCAAGTTTAAAAGAAGTTATTCCTGGTGCGATTTTTACAACTTTTGGATGGATAATGGTTTCTTTGCTTTTTTCCCTTTATGTTAACAATTTCAGCAATTACTCTAATATGTATGGTGGAATTGGAGGAATTATAATTCTCCTTATATGGCTTTATTGGATAAGTGTAATAATACTTTTAGGAGGAGAGCTTAACGCTTCTCTTATCTCAATGAGTAAAAAGAAATAGTAAAAAGCAGTATCCTCTATTTTAAACAGTGACACTGCTTTTTTATATTAAAAATTTATTTTTTAAATTAAAATTTTTTAAATATATTTAAGTCTAGTCTGATGTATATGGTAACAATGCAATATGTCTTGCTCTTTTTATTGCTATTGTCATCTGTCTTTGATGTTTTGCACAGTTTCCTGAAATTCTTCTTGGTAAAATCTTTCCTCTTTCAGAAAGAAACTTTCTTAATTTAGCAATATCTTTATAATCAATATCAGTTGTTTTATCAGCACAAAAAGCACAAACTTTTCTTTTTGTTCTTCTCATTTTCATTGATCTGCTATCATCTTTGCTTCCTTTTTCCTTCCTTTGAGATGCCATAGTTTAAAACTCCTCCTTCCTTTTAAATTTCACAAACAATATATCAGTTCCTCTAAAACGGTAATTCATCGTCATCATCAATAGGGCTAAAACCCTCTGAAGGCGGTTCAGATATAGTCATAGGATTATAATCATCACTGTATGAACCTTCTGCTTTTTTACTCTCAGCAAAATAAGTTTCTTCTGCAATAACCTCAGTTATATAATGTCTTTTTCCTTCGTTATCATCCCATGTTCTTGTCTGCAATCTTCCTACAACCACTATCTTCTTACCTTTTTGAAGATATTTAGAACAAAATTCTGCATTTTTGTTCCATGCCACAATAGGAAAAAAGTCAGCCTGTTTTTCCTCATTTTGCTTGGCAAAGCGCCTGTCCACAGCTAAACTAAAACTGCAAACTGGAATATTGTTTGTATTTGTATACCTCATTTCGGGATCCTTTGTAAGTCTCCCCATTAAAATAACTTTATTCATAATATCACCTTAGTTATCCTTTTTGATAATAATATATTTGATAACTCCTTCAGTTATTTTGTACACTCTGTCAAGTTCTTGAGGAAATTCTGGTTTTGCTGTAAAATTTGCCAATACATAATATCCTTCATTAAGGTAGTTAATTGGATAAGCTAACTTTCTTTTTCCCCACTCATCAATATTTTCTAATTCCGCTTCAGATTCAATTAGATTTTTAACTTTTTCAATTATGGATTTAGTTGCCTCTTCGTCTAATTCTGGATTGACAATAAAAATAGTTTCATATTTATTTACCACTCTACTTCACCTCCTCTCGGACTAGCGGCCCTGTTTTTTGACAACAGAGCAAGGATTCCACGAGGTAAAATTATATCATATAATTACCTGTATTGCAACTTATTTTTTTGTTTTGTCCTAAAATAAAAAAATAATAAAACTTGCCGATATATATTATGAAAATAAAAAATTTTATTGCTAAATAATTATTGCTGAAAAGCTTCTTATTCAATGCTTTGAAAATAATTTCTATATAATGGTTTTATAAAACTGTTCCCAAAAATCAAGTTGTGTGATATTATATATTATATAGTATGTAGTACATAAAAATTTTATATTGAATAGATAAATACAATGGCAAGTATCATTTTGGGGGAGTTAATGTTTTAGTTGCTTTTATAAAATCAAACAAAATTATGTGTTTGATTTTCTTAGCATCTTTCGGGTTTTAAAAATTAATCATTACAAGTTATCCGCTACTAATTAACCAAACGCATATGTACTTCACATTTTTGTAAGCATTTAGCTAATTTGTAATGCTAACATCCTTATGGAAAGGGTGATGATGTGTTTAAAAAATCTCCTTTAAAAAAACGTTTAGGAACCTTTAGTATAATAATTATAGCAATCCTTGCTGCTATAGCTCTCTCTGTGCCTACTTATATTGTTTTTGACTGGTGCAATAACAATGTAAAGTTAAGCTTTACAATGATTGCTACTATTTACTCTGGGATTCTATATATAGTTATTGTTGTGATTTTAAGCATTTTATTGAGTATTTTGTCAAAACAACATGCTCATGCCAAAGAATTGAAGAATTTCAAGAATTTCACTGATGTTTTACATAGATCATCTTCTGAAATTGAAGTATATGAAACTTTGTATACTTTTGTGAGAAACATGCATTTAGTTAATCATGTCACATTATTTTATAGAAATGACAGGTCAGCTAATGATATTACATGGCAAAGAATAACAAATGAAAGAATGCCTCTTTGCCGTATGGAACCTAGAAACTGTCCTCTAATAAAATATGGACGTGAATGTTACGTGAAAAATATTGCTACTGATATAACATGTGCTTATCAGCTTTCGGAACATAAAGCAGGAAGTTATGTTTGTCTGCCAATAACTAATGGTAATCTCACATTGGGAATATTACAGCTTTATACAAAATCAAGATACTTTTTTGATGATACAATTATATCTAAATTAAAATCATATATAGAAGTTGCCAAACCTATAATAAGCAGTAAAAAAACACTTCATCAGCTTAATAAAAAGGCAACTACAGATAAACTTACTAAATTATATAATAGAAGTTTTCTTGAGCAGTACTTGGAAAATCAAATTGAAACTTCAAGTAAGCTAAGTGTTATTATGCTTGACATTGACCATTTCAAACGCATTAATGACACATACGGTCATGCAGCTGGTGACGCAGTGCTTGTTGTGTTTTCCCAAGTTATATTAAGATGTCTTAGAAGAACTGATTTAGTGGCAAGATACGGCGGAGAAGAATTTATAGCTATTTTGCCTGCTACAGATACCGGAACTGCTTTGTCAATTGCTGAAAGAATCAGGGAATCCGTTGCTACAGAACCTATGCCTAAAATTAACAACATACAGATTCCAAATATAACTTGCAGCCTTGGAGTTAGTGCTTTCCCAATATTTGCAACAAACAAAAATACTCTTTTAAAAACTGCCGATGTGGCTCTTTATAAAGCAAAACAATCCGGCAGAAACTGTGTCAAATTGTATACCAAGGAAATGGGAATCTAACATTTATAGTATTTAAACTTTATACACTATATTCCCTTCTACTATTGTTGTAAGTAAATTCATTTTTTTATCCATTATTATAATATCAGCATCCTTCCCACAGGAAAGACTTCCTTTTTTATGGAAAAGTCCTATTGCTCTTGAAGCATTTGCAGAAGCCATTTTTATGCAGTTTTCAATGGGAATACCCCATCTTTGAACCATATTTTTGAATATATCAATCATAGTAACAGTACTTCCTGCTATCACTTCATTTTTGTGTTTTGCCACCCCATTTTCAATATACACTTCTTTTCCTGCAAAATGGTATTTTCCCTTTTCAACACCTGCAGTAATTATGGAATCTGTTATTAAAACTATATTATCTACTGATTTACATTTTAAAACCATTTTTATAATCGCAGGGTCAATGTGAATCCCGTCACAAATAAGCTCTACAGTGATATTTTCCTTTTCTAAAGCTGCAATGGCAAGATTTGGACTTCTATGGTGAATACCAGCCATAGCATTAAAAAGGTGGGTAACATGGCTAAATCCTTTTTCAAAAGCTTCCACCGCCGTTTTGTAGTCTGCTCCTGTATGTCCTGCACAAAAAACTATTCCCCTTTCTTTAAAATGACTTATAAAGGAAAGTGCGTTTTCTACCTCAGGAGCAACTGTCACCATTTTTATATTGTTTCCTGACTCCTGTATAAACCTTTCTAAAAGTTGGACAGATGGCAAAATTATGTACTCCTTCGGATGTGCCCCCCTGTATTTATAGCTGATAAATGGTCCTTCCATATTAATGCCAATTATTTTTGCCCCGGAAGTTTTGTTTTTAATTGATAGATTAATATTTCTTACTGCAGTTATCATATCTTCTATAGAAGCTGTCATTACTGCAGGCAAAAAGGCTGTTACCCCCTTTGATGCAAAAAAACATGACAGTCTGTCAAGGTCTTTGCATTTTGAATTCATTATGTCATAACCCATTCCCCCATGGGTATGTATATCAATAAAACCTGGCAAAACTAAAAAGCCTTCAGCATCTATAACTTCACATCCATTTTCAGATATATCATTTCTGATATCTGTAATTTTATCTTTTTTAATTAATATATCTTTTTTCTCAAAGTTTTCATTATTATTAAATACCAATCCATTTTTTATTAGTATCATGTTAAGTAGCCCCTCATTATATAAATTATTTATAGTTATTATAACATTTATCCCATGAAAGCTATAAAAATATTGCACAAAACCCACATAATATAGTATACTTCTTGTAATAGAATATTTTTATTTTCCCTGCATATAATATTTACTGTGTATTTTACAATAATGCCAGCATACAAAATTAAATAAATTTTATTATTTTTTGCAAATAAAATAAAAAATTAATAAAATATATTTGAAATAATCACTTAAAATGTGGTATTATTATATTTGGTATTAAATAAATTTAAATGTGTTGTGATGTTTTGTCAACAAACCAGCTCTAGTTGTTCATGAAAAATCAGTTATTTGTCCCTTTATTATCAAACAAAACGTTATTCTTTATTATTTGGATTGTTTTAATATTAATAATAAAAAAATATAATGTTTATACTAAAAAAAATAGAAAAAATGAGGTATGAATTATGGTAAAAACAACTGCAAATTATGATGAAGTTTTAAGAGTTATTAATGCTGAACATCCAGATCCTTTTAGTGTTTTAGGTATGCATCACTTAGAACATGAAAACTCAATTGTAGTACGAGCTTTTTTGCCAAACGCCAAAGAAATAAATGTTGTGGATATTTCCAGCAACAAAAAGTATAAGATGGATTTGGTGGATGAAAAGGGTTTTTTCGAAGCATTATTAGAGGACAAATCGGATTTTTTCAAGTATATTTTAGAAGTAACAGATAATACGGGACACACATTTTCCACCTATGATCCCTATTGTTTCTTACCTGTGTTGACGGATTTTGATTTACATCTTTTTAACGAAGGCAATCACCATAAAATATACGAAAAATTAGGTGCCCATCTAATGACTATAGATGGCATACAAGGTACTTTATTTGCAGTGTGGGCTCCTTGTGCAAAACGGGTAAGTGTTGTTGGCGATTTTAATCAGTGGGATGGCAGGAGGCATACCATGAGAGCCAGAGGTTCATCTGGTATTTGGGAATTGTTTATTCCTGGCATTAAAGAAGGGGATATATACAAATTTGAAATTAAAACTCCCCATGATGAGCTGTATGTCAAAAGCGACCCTTATGCATTTTATTGCGAGCTAAGACCAAATACCGCTTCAATAGTATACGATATTGAAAACTACCAGTGGAATGACCATGAGTGGATGAAAACAAGAGATAGGGGAGACAATTTTGAAAAACCAGTCTCTATATATGAAGTCCATTTAGGGTCATGGAAAAGAGTCTCAAATGATGAAAACGGATTTCATACATACAGGGAGCTTGCAGATGAATTGGTGGAATATGTGAAAGAGATGGGATACACACATATTCAACTCCTTCCTGTAGCAGAACACCCCTTTGACGGGTCTTGGGGATATCAAATAACAGGCTATTATGCTGCAACAAGCAGATATGGCGAACCAAAGGACTTTATGTATTTTGTGGATAAATGCCACCAAAACGGAATAGGTGTCTTGCTTGACTGGGTGCCAGCACACTTTCCAAAGGATGGACACGGTTTGGCAAGATTTGATGGAACTGCACTTTATGAGCACTACGATGAAAAGCAGGGTGAACATCCTGACTGGGGTACTCATATATTCAACTATGGAAGGCTTGAAGTTAAAAACTTTCTTATATCAAATGCACTATTCTGGCTTGAAAAATACCATATTGACGGACTTAGAGTTGATGCAGTTGCATCAATGCTGTACTTGGATTACGGCAAAAAAGACGGTGAATGGATACCAAACCGCTGGGGTGGAAAGGAAAATGTGGACGCTATAGAATTTTTGCGACAATTAAATTCCACAGTGTACAGTTACTATCCTGGAGTTATGATGGTTGCTGAAGAATCCACTTCCTGGGCTTTAGTTACAAAACCCCCTTATGTAGGAGGTTTGGGATTTTCTTATAAGTGGAACATGGGTTGGATGAATGACTTTTTACGCTATATGAGTATGGACTCTGTATATCGCAAGCACCATCAAGACCTAATAACTTTCTCACTTATGTATGCTTTTTCAGAAAATTTCGTACTAGTTCTTTCTCATGACGAAGTGGTGCATGGAAAATGCTCAATGATAGAAAAAATGCCCGGGGACTACTGGCAAAAATTTGCTGGTCTTCGTGCCAGCTATGGTTATATGTATGGGCATCCTGGAAAGAAACTTTTATTCATGGGTGGCGAATTTGCACAGTTTATTGAATGGAATTATAAACAAAGCTTAGACTGGTTTTTACTTGATTACGATATGCACAAAAAAATGCAAACTTACGTAAAAGACCTTAATAATTTCTATAAAAATGAAAAAGCTCTCTTTGAAGTTGATTTTAGTTATGAAGGTTTTGAGTGGATAGATTGCAATGACAGAGAACATAGTATTGTATCCTTTATAAGAAAGGGCAAGGACTGGCGTGATACTTTGGTATTCCTATGTAATTTCACACCTGTCCCACATGATAATTACCGTATAGGAGTACCTTTTGATACTGAATATATAGAAATTTTAAACAGTGATTGGGAAAAGTATGGCGGAAGCAATGTTGGAAACTTTGAACCTATAAAAGCTGAATCTTCATCTTATCACAACAAGCCATATTCCATAAGCCTGACAGTCCCACCACTGGCAACTATAGTGTTAAGACCTAAATTAAAGTAAGTATAAAGTATTGAGTGTTATTTTTAATGTATCTAAAAAGCCCTGAGGCTTAGTTTAAACTAAACATCAGGGCTTTTGGCTTTTTAATTAAGCTTTTATCGCTACATTCCATTTATATAGTTTACATATTCCTTTATAAACTTATAGTCTTCTGTATATATTAACAAAACAGCTATTATGTATTTTTGCATCCCTTCTATTTTTTTCCTTGGTATATTCAAATACTTCTCTATATCAGCAATTGGCAGCACCTTACTTTTTATAGTTTTATCCAATATTTCCCTTCTTGATAGTATAAACCTTACTACTTGAGATACCATAAGACGTGTACTTTTTTGTTTAGGAGACACTTTAATGAGATCAAAAAAATATATATCCCATTCTTTAAGTTGTTCCCCAAGATGTTCTAATTCCAGCCTCCGATATTCTCCCACTTCTTCCTCAGAATATTCTTCTAAAAATTTTGCTGTGGGAAAATCAAGTTCTTCATTGTCATTGTTGCCTTTTAAAAAAAGGGTTTCTGGATATTTCCTTTCTTTTTTATAATAATCAATGACACTTTTTTTTATTGCCTCTTGGGAAAAAGATAAAAAATTCCCTTGAGAAGATTTATACAAATTAATAGACTCAACAAAGGCAGCAAGACCTATACTCAGCTCATTATCGTATTTACAACAACCATACTTTTGAGCAACTTTTTTAACGCATGCTGCAACAAAGGGTTTGTATTCTTCTGTAAACTTATTTATATCTTCCTTACTACCTTTAATTCTTTCAACTTTTTGATTGATAATGCTAGGGTGCATAGACTTGCCTCCTATATCCTTTAAGAAGAGAATATTATAAAAATCTTTAACACTATTATATCAGTTAATTTTTAAAAATACAACTAAATATATTTAGACGGTCTCCCTGTTTTAGTACAAAGAAGACCGTCTAAACATTTAACTAATTTAATTCATCTCTAATGAGTTTATATTCAATTGAATCCACAAGTGCCAGCCAGCTGGCTTCAATAATGTCTGCTGATACACCAATTGTTGTCCATACATCCTTTCCGTCTGTAGATTCTATTAAAACTCTAACTTTTGCAGCTGTTGCAGAATCCGAATCAAGTACCCTTACCTTGTAGTCTGTAAGTTTCATATTCTTTATCTGAGGGTAAAATCTCTCTAAAGCTTTTCTTAGAGCATTGTCCAAAGCATTTACCGGACCATCTCCTTCAGCTGCTGTCATTTCTTCCTGCTCGTCAACACTGATTTTTATTATTGCAGAAGAGTTGGCACTGCTGATGGAAGGCTCATTTACCATCACTTTAAACTCTCCTAAGTCAAAGTGGGATTTATATTTACCCAATATCTTACGCACAATAAGTTCTAAAGAACCCTCTGCTCCCTCATATTGATAGCCTTCAAATTCCATTTCCTTGACTTTTTCCAATATCTTTTTAGTATAAGGTGAATCTTTGGTAATGGTTTCATCAAATGTATTAATAAAGTTTAATAGTGCACTCCTTCCTGCAACCTCAGATATTAAGAACATTCTTGCATTTCCAACAGTTTCAGGAGCTATATGTTCGTATGTGGTTGGGTTTTTATTTACAGCATCGGCATGCATACCTGCTTTGTGGGCAAAGGCATAATTACCAACATAAGGAGCCCTGTCGTCATGCAAAACATTGGCAATTTCACTAATGTATTTAGCAATTGTTGTAAAATGCAAAATGCTATCTTCAGATATACAGCTGTATCCAAGCTTTAGCTGTAAATTAGGTATTATTGTGGTTAGGTTTGCATTACCTGTTCTTTCTCCATAACCATTCATAGTGCCCTGCACCTGGACAGCCCCTGCCTTAACTGCCATAATTGAATTTGCAACTGCCATGCCAGTATCATTATGACAGTGTATGCCAATGTCTTCTTTAAACTCTTTTACCACTTTAGATGTTATTTCATATATCTCGTCTGGAAATGTTCCTCCATTTGTATCGCAAAGACACAAGCAGTCAGCACCTCCCTCTGAGGCAGCTTTAAGTGTCTTCATGGCATATTCAGCATCTGATTTGTAACCATCAAAAAAATGCTCCGCATCATATATTACTTCTTTATTCTTGCTTTTAAAGAAAGCCACTGTATCACGAATCATACTTAGGTTTTCTTCTAATGTGGTTCTTAAAATTTCTGTAACTTGAAACCCCCAACTCTTCCCAAATATTGCCACAGCAGGGGTGTCTGCCTTTAAAAGAGATTGGACATTTGCATCTTCCTCCACAGACACATTAACCCTGCGGGTACTTCCAAAAGCTACAATCTTTGAATTTTTAAGATTTAGTTTTTTCACCCTTTCAAAAAATTCCAAATCCTTAGGGTTAGAGCCTGGATTTCCCGCTTCGATATAACTTACACCCATACTGTCTAATTTTTTAACAATTTTTAATTTATCCTCAACACTAAAGGAAATTCCTTGTGCCTGAGCACCATCCCGAAGGATAGAGTCATATATATAAATTTTTTTCAAGTTTACTTCCCTCCTAAAACTTCTCCTTCACTTATGATCTTGTTA
Organism: Clostridium sp.; assembly: GCA_012517995.1. Lineage (GTDB taxonomy): Bacteria > Bacillota > Clostridia > Acetivibrionales > Acetivibrionaceae > Herbivorax. The sequence continues at coordinate 1,733 of JAAYTS010000075.1, read as the reverse complement.
ATTGCATTCAAGTATGCTCTTATACTGGCCTCTATAACGTCAGTGCTTATTCCGCGTCCTAATACTGCTATATCATCTTTGGAAATTTTTACTGTAACCTCACCTAGTGCATCTTTTCCTTCTGTTACAGAGTCTAAAGAGTAATCCTCAAGTTTAAAACTTATCCCTACTACCCTTTCCATTGCATTAAATGCAGCATCTATAGGTCCATCACCTGTTGCAGCCTCTGTAATGATTTCTTCATTTCTTTTAAGAGAAATGGTAGCAGTAGAAACACTTTTGTTTCCGCTGGTAATCTGAAAACTTTCCAACTCATATATTTCAGGAACTTTTGAAACTTTTGCTTCTATCAATGCTTCAATATCCCTGTCTGAAACAGTTTTCTTTCTGTCTGCCAAATTTTTAAACATTTCAAAGAATTTTTGTATATCCTCTTGAGCTAAGTTGGTATATCCAAGTTCTTTAAGTCTGTCTTCAAAGGCATGTCGCCCTGAAAGCTTACCTAGTACCATTCTGTTTTGAGAAAGCCCAATGGATTCAGGGGTCATTATCTCATATGTGGTTTTTTCAGCCAAAACCCCATGCTGGTGAATTCCTGACTCATGGGCAAAGGCATTAGAACCCACTATTGCTTTATTAGGCTGAACTTTAATACCAGTTAAGCTTGAAACCAATTTACTTGTTCTGTATATCTGTGTTGTATCAAAGTTATGACCTATATTGTAAAAATCCTTTCTTGTCTCTAATCCCATTATTATTTCTTCAACTGATGCATTACCCGCCCTTTCACCTAGACCATTTACTGTACATTCTATCTGAGTTGCCCCGTTTAATATAGCAGCTAATGAATTTGCTACAGCCAATCCCAAGTCATTATGACAGTGAACACTAATATCTGCTTTGTCAATGTTTGGCACATTTTCTTTGATTGCTTTTATCAAATTACCAAATTCAACTGGAGTTGCATAACCTACAGTATCAGGTATATTAACAACAACAGCTCCTGCATCTATAACTTTTTCTAAAACTTTAAATAAAAATTCTGGTCTGGTTCTGCTGGCATCTTCTGCCGAAAACTCAACATTATTACAATATTTTTTAGCGTATTTAACCATTTTTACAGCTCTATCAACCACTTCTTCTTCAGACATTTTAAGCTTATACTTCATATGAATATCTGAAGTTGCAATAAAAGTATGAATTAAAGGGTTTTGCGCACCTTTAACCGCTTCCCATGCCCTGTCAATATCTTTTTCCAGCGCTCTTGCAAGGCTTGCAACAGTAGCATCTTTTATATTTTCTGCAACTGCTTTAACTGCTTTAAAATCTCCAGGAGAAGCAATGGCAAACCCAGCTTCAATAATATCTACTCCTAGCTTTTCTAGTTGTTTTGCAATCTCCAATTTTTCATTAATATTTAAATTAACCCCCGGTGTTTGTTCTCCATCCCTTAGTGTTGTATCAAATATCTTTATTCTCTTTGACATATAGATACCTCCATTCTCACACTTTCAATCTCATATTTATAAATAGCTTTATGTATTTTATTTAAAATTAAGTTATATAAGTACTTTCTTATAATTTAAGCCTAAAAAAGTTTTCTTATTAGTTTGCGAAGAAAAGAATGTTTCTTCGCAAACCTTTATATTTTTATTTTTTTAACCAACTCATCATTTTTCTAAGTTCAGCTCCAACTTTTTCAACTTGGTGCTCTGTTTCAATGGCTCTCATTG
>JAAYTS010000074.1 GCA_012517995.1 Clostridium sp. | reverse complement strand
ACATTACTATATACTTTTGTTTCCATTTCCATTTATTAAGTTTTACATATCCCCTGTAAGTTTTAAAGTTTTAACTAAAAGTGTGGCAATCTCTCCTCTTGTAACAGGTTTATCAGGGTCAAAATTATACCCTTCATTTAACGTGAATATATTTAAATCCAATGCCATCAAAACCTGCCTGTAATTTGTTTTATGTATTTTATTCTCATCATTAATGTAAATATTTTTGGAAGGTACAACATAATCAAGGTTTAAATTAGTCCTGTCTGAATAAACCATCATTATAACCCTGGCTGTTTCCTGCTTATTTACATTTCTAGTTGTTCCACCTGAATTTAATAAATCCTCAAGATTATATTTTTGAGCCCTCTGCCTAATGTTAAGGCCGCCATTTAAAATGTCCTTTTCCGTCACAACTTCATATAGTAAAATTATTTCATTTACCCTCACATTTTCTTTTGGGTAAAAAGATTCCAATGAACCAAAAACTTCCCTTAAGTCATATTTGGATAAAAGAAGCCTGATATCCTCACTGTAAGGATGTCCTTCATAAACATCATTTGCAGGAATGTCTAATATTATAATTACAAATTCACCAGGCTCGAATACATTAAACACTATACTGTTTTGAATATAAACAGCATTTGATACCTTGTTCCAGTCCTTGTCACCGTTGTAGCTTACATAAGGTATTTTCAATCCCTTTTCTCCTGTATGCACAAGCCTTACCATTACAGGCTTTTCAAATTGTCCCACTTCTTTAGTTTTTGCCATTACAGGGCTTACGCCTCTGGTACCTTCAATCCTGTTTTTTAAAAATTTTGAAAGTTCATACTCTATCTCTTCAATTATTTTAAGTACTTCATCTTCAATTTCTTTAGACGAAACACTTCCCTTTATAGGTGTATTTAAAAATTCATTTAATTTTCTTGCAACAATTCCTGAGCTTTTGTTGTACATCCTGTCATATATTTCTTCTTCAAGTTTTGAGGAAGTTATTGTTGTTCCCACAATGTCCACGCTCATTTTATTGATTATCGATACAGGCTTTTCATCTTTAGATAATTTTTTTGCAGGTTTATCCAAACGCCTGATATTTAATTTATAGTAAATATCATTTATATTTGCCGAATTTAATATCTCTTTAACATCAATATGGTTTGTATCTACCACACCAGGTCTTAATGTATATTCTGCCCCCGCTGTTTTTATACAAAGACCTTTTCCCGAAGTATCTAAAATTTCAATAACTTTTATAGGTATATATATAATGTCTTCTAAAAGCCCTTCTGCATGTTTTGAAATGTCTAATACAAGTATATTATTTATATTATTTTCTATTGCATTAACCATTCTGTCCCTTTTAATAAGTATCTTGTTTGACACCCCATTTTCAATATCCACTCTCCAATAAAGGGCTTCTTCAAGCTTGTCTATCCTGTCATAAAACATTGCTTCTTTTCTTCTTTTTGTGTCTTCTTCGTCATAATCTTCCTGGTTAAAATTTGTCCTGATTTGAACAGGCCCTATGTATTTTGAATATGCAACAAGTGACTTGTCCACAGGGTCTTCCCTGACAGCCCTCACCTTTATGTGGTACTTGGTATTTGATGATAACGGAACATTTTTAACATCCCCCTCTTCTGTTTCAACTGGAATTGTTTTTATTCTGGCGTAATAGTCCACATATTGTGTGCCGCTTGTCCTTATGCTTTTTTCGCCATAATACGGGCGTATTCTGCCATCTTCATCTATATATCTTTCAAAATTTGCATCGGTAAGTACAGTATACTCGTCATCTAACTCAGCTTTAATTGCAAACTCGTATTTATACTCAGAGATTCCTCTCCATTTAACCTCTACATTGTGGTAAATATCCCTTGTTGTAAGTCCATCTTTTGTATATACTAAAGAGGTACCGTTGTTTTTATAAACCCTCACATCATAATAAGAATTAGGTTTTAAGTTTACTAGCCTCACATAGCATCTGGTACCTATTTTTACTATTGTATATTTATCCCTTGTAAGTAAATTAAGCTTTAAGTCTTTGTCTGATTTTATATAAACGGTGTAGTCCTCAGATTTTGTGTATATATCAGTGTCGTCAAAAAAGAATCCTAATTGTACATCTGTTACTGCTTCTAAAAACTCCGGCTGCACTATCAAAGATGTTGTAACTGGAATGGAAACCCATGCACTATAACGTGAAGGGTCATCTTTATCTATTGCCCTTATGCTAAAGTAATATAGCCTGTTTGGAAACAGCCATTTATCTATTGTATATTTCATCTGTTCAGTTAGCGGATCGTATACAAAATTATCTGCAGGTGTTTCTGCCAAAGGATCTAAAAGTATTTCACCAAAATTAGCCATAAAGCTTTGATATATGGCATCCTCAACGTCACTGTATATACCTTCATTAGGTTCAACCCTCCTTGCTGTACATATAATATTATAAATTACATTGCTTTCTCTTCTCATCCAGGTAAATTCCACAGAAGAACCACTGACTTTTGGAGTTCCTTCCTCATCCAATGCAATTTCAAAATCTGTAGGCGCCAGTGGTCTTTTGGCTGATTCATCCCCGTCTCCTACTTCCCCTTTAACTGTTGTAACAGATACAGCAGGGGTGTATTCTGACAGACGTTCCCTTTCTTGGTCTTCATCTTTTATGCTCAGCCTGGTTCTTGCAATAAAGTAATAGGTTGTATTTGGTCTTAATTTCTTCCCAAAGGCAGCGTATCCCGGATTGTCCTGGGAAAACTCCCTTACTGTAAATTTTATAGATGTGCTTCTTGGGTCATCCACTCCAATAAACAACAAATCTCCGTCCATATCCTCAGTGGTACCTATTAGTTTAAATGAGTTTATATCCGGTCTTGTGCTCATGTATATGTCATAATATATTTTTTTCTCAACAGATGTGTCTAAAAGGTAATTTGACCAGTTTATATTTACTTTATCAAACTGCATTTCTATATAGTTTGATACTTCTATATTTTCACCGTCAATAAAAACATCTGCCTCATTTTTACTAACCCTTAAATTAATAGGCAGCGGGACATCAAATTCTTGAGCTGAACGGGTGGTGAAACTTACAATTACAGATTTATCAGACATTTTTTCTAAATCTTCAGCATTTCTGTTT
>JAAYTS010000073.1 GCA_012517995.1 Clostridium sp. | reverse complement strand
TCTTTTGCATTTTCTGTGTCTTCTCTACTTTGTTCATCTTTCTTATCTTCTGTATTATTTTGGCTTAGCAAAGTTTCTATAATTTCTCTTTGGTCTTCCAATTCAATCCAATAAAGACCTTTTTTCTTTGATAATTCATTAAATGTTTCATCAGATAAATAACTTGCCGCCTTTAAATAATGACTTATGGCTTTAGACATTTCCTTTAATAATCGTCTATCCTTCTCTTCAATCATTCTTCTTCACCTTTACCTTCTAAGATTTAATATGAAATTAATATACCAGACAAATACATAAAATTCAAGTAACCTTAAACTTTTAAATCTTTCATTGCAATTTTTTTCTAACCTTTTATTTATTCTATATTTTATGATATAATTAATTAATGAAAAGTAAATGTTTTTTACTTGTGGAGGACTTATCTATGCAAATATTAAAATACAAATTAGAAGCATATGTACCTTTTGATAACGATAGTATAGAAAAATTTCTTTTTCTATGTGAAGAAACCATAAATAATTTAACTTCCGATAAAGAAATTATTTTCAAACTTAAAAGCGCTACTCATGAACTCTTGATTAACTCTTTAGAACATGGATATGGTAAAACTTCTGGGAAGGTTTCTTTCTTAATGGAAAAAACAGACAACTCAATTACTCTGGAAATGACAGATGAAGGTTCAGGTTTAAATCCTTTATCCTTAGATTTTGAAAAACAGTGCAGCGACTTAGATAGCACAAGTGACAGAGGCTGGGGACTTATGATACTTAAAAAGCTATCAGATAATATGGTGATTACACCAAATAAACCTAAAGGGACTAAAGTCTCAATTTCCATATCCACTTAGTATTTTCTAGCATAAAAAAATCTATAAACTAACTTTTTTAGCTTCAAAAAGTTCTGTTACTTTGTTTCTTTTGTTGTAATTAACTAAAATTATTATTGGGTTTTCTTTTAACTCAAAATTTTCTAAAACATCAAAATTAAATGATTCAAAATGCACAGCCCTGATTATTTTTTTAGCAGGTTCATTTAAATATTCAGGAAGATATTTTTTTATATTCCCACTATCTTTTAAAAATTCAAAAATTCTTTCTTTAAGCTTTGGAATCTGAATTTTTTCTATACCTTCTGGGTAATTACTGGTTTTATGAGATACTATAAAATCAAATTTTAAAAGTTCACATATTAAATTCTTATTTATATTAATATTTAAACTGTCTATAAACTTTAAAAGCACAGTATAAAGTTCCCTGCTTGAAATTGAACGCATAAATAAACCTTCTTTTTCATAAAACAAAGATAACTCTTCATAAAATTCAAAAGGTGAATTAAAAAAGTTCTCGATAATATAGTGGATGCTTTTAGAAAATCTCCCAGAGTTATAATATCTATCAACCATCTTTTCTATTTTTTTTAGTTTTAATAATTGTTCAAATGTCAAAGCATTATTCCCCAAAACTTCATACGGTGGATAATCCCTGTATAAATAATTATGTTTTTCATAGTTTTTACGTATTCCAGAACCTTTGAGCATTTTTAAAAAACCCAGCTGCAGTTTATGGGGCTTTAAATTATACACTTCATTAAAAGAATTTTTAAATGAATTATAATCCTCATAAGGCAGTCCTGCAATAAGGTCTAAATGTATGTGTATGTTTTTTAAATCCATAAGCAGCTTGGTATAATGAAATACCTTTTTTATATTTGTTTTTCTGTTTACCTCTTGTAATGTCTGGGAATTGGTGGACTGTACACCAATTTCAAATTGTATTATACCTTCTGGGGCTTTTGCTAATAGTTTTATCATATCATCGTCAAACAAATCCCCGGCAGCTTCAAAGTGAAAACATGTATCTACAGAGTTTTCTATAACAAACCTAAATATTTCCATAGCCCTCTTTTTGTGGCAGTTAAATGTCCTGTCTACAAACTTAACAAGTTTTATCCCTGCATCTAAAAAAGTTTTAAGTTCCCTTTTTACCCTATCAATGGAAAAATATCTAATCCCCTTAAAAGTAGATGATATACAATAAGAACATGAAAAAGGACATCCCCTTGAAGATTCATAGTAAATAATCTTGTCCCCTACTGATTTAAGCATTTCCTCTGTATATGGAGTTGGTATTTTGTCAAGTTCCTCAATTAAACCTATACTTTCTTGTGAAATTATCCTACCATTTTCCCTGTAAGTTATTCCGTTTATGTCTTCTACTTTTATTTGATTTTCAAAATACTGCAATAACTGCCTAAACCTCACTTCTCCCTCGCCAGATACTACATAATCAACACAATCATTATCCTTTAAAACCCCTTCCGGGTCATGTGAAACTTCTGGTCCCCCCAGAACAATTTTTATATCAGGAGCTATTTTCTTTAAATTAGCAGCAATTTTTAAAACATGTCCAATATTCCATATATAACAAGAAAAAGCTGCTACATCACATTTTTTAAAATAAATATTTCCAAGAATATCATCTATATTGTCATTTATAGAAAATTCCGCTACTTCTACATCTTCAAAATAATTTCTGCAACTTGCCCATAGATACCAACATGCAAGGGATGAATGTATATATTTTGCATTAATTGCTATTAAAAGTGCCTTCATTTCTTTTAAACTCCGTTTTTTTATTTTTTATCTATTGTATTAACTATAATTTTAAACCATATATTTTTACTTTTATTTCACCTTTTATTTCACCTTTAATTTTATTCCACTTTTAACTCTAACACCTGAAACACTAAGTGTCAATCATTTGAGTTTTTCTTAATTAAAGAAAACCATGTATTTAATATTTCACCAAAATAGTCATTGTATTTTTTAGCTGGCACTTCATCACCTGTCTTTATACCTGTTTTAGCAATCAGCTTGCCATCAATGGAAAATCTGATTTCCCCTACTTCAATATCTTTAAATACAGGAGCATTTATAGTTTTTTTCAAATACACTGTTTTTTGTAATTTTTCTTTTTCAGACAAAGTTAGAGGAATATTAATATCTTTCATGATTATTGCGGAAACTTTATTTTCTTTGCCTCTATATACATTTACACTCCCCTCTGCTTCTCCTGCTTTAGCTAAATTGTAAATTTTATAATTAGAAAAGGCAAAATCTAAAATATCTTTACTGCTTTGGGCTCTGGCACTTCTACTTGGGCAATTTAATACAACAGATATTATTCTCCAGCCTTCTTTTGTGGCTGATGTTACAAGACATCTTCCTGCCTTCCCAGTATAGCCGGTTTTAACCCCATCGGCACCAGGATATATAGAAAGCATCTCATTTGTTGTATACAGGTCTCTATTTGTTATATGCATACTTTGAGTTCCTGCCATTTTAGAAAAAACAGGATTTTTTAATGCATAACGCGTAATTTTTGCTAATTCATATGCAGTGGAATAATGACCGGTGGCATCTAATCCATGGGGATTTTTAAATGCTGTATCTTTAAGTCCCAAGTCTTTGGCCTTTTTATTCATCATCTTTACAAAATCTTCCACCGACCCTCCAATATGTTCTGCCACAGCTATAGCCGCATCATTTCCTGACTTAATAAGCATTCCATATAAAAGTTCTTTTAAGGATAATTCCTCCCCTGCTTGAAGATTTATTACCGACCCGCCTATTGAAGCAGCTCTTTTACTCACTTTAACTTTGTCATCAAGATTTCCATTTTCAATAGCAACAATAGCTGTCATTATTTTGGTTGTACTTGCCATGGCTCTTCTTGAATGTGCATTTTTTTCATATAAAATCCTTCCACTTACCGTATCTAAAACAATTGCTGCACTGGCACTTATTTTAGGAGGTTCTCTGTCACTGTAAGTATTAGTTTCAATGTTAATTACTTCTTTTAAAGGCTCATTTTCATCAAAATCATCACCTTGCACATAGATAAATTGCTGCACTAAAATCAAAATAAATAAAAAAATACTTATAACTGTTTTTTTTGTCAAAATACCACATCCTATATTTAAATAATTAACCATATAAATATATGAAAGTAATACAAACTTTATAAGTATTCTATAAAAGAAAAAATTCTTTCAGACTGTTATTAAGATGCCTTCTAAAATTACCGATATAAATAATAAGTGGGGGGATCTATGTATGAAACAATCTACTATACATCGAAACAAGTATATAATAATATTTTCTAAAGACAATGAAGTATACCTTGAAGCAATAAAACCTGGACTTTCTCTGGAGCAATTCGATAAAATAATTTCGTCATACCCTTATATTACTATAAAAAACCACGTAATTGTAAGAAACGCTATAAACACCGCCCCAACTCCCCCTTTATTAATAGGTAAAATGGAAGAACAGTTAGAGTTGACAATTAGTGATAACGGATTAAAAGCATGGATAACCTTTCGTTTATTGGAAGAAGAACTGGATTTTTCAAATCGGGATCAACTAATAAAAAAGATATACTCTTTTCTAAATGAAAAGGGGATTGTTTATGGTGTTAAACAAGAAATGCTTTTTCAGGAATTAAAGAACAACATCCCTTATTTAATTGCTGAAGGGATACCACCTCAACATGGGGAAGACTGCAAAATTAAAATGTATAGAGTGGATCCACCTAAGCCTGAAATTAGAGAAGACGGAAGTGTAAACCACTATAATTTAAAATTAATTAACAAAGTTAAAGCAGGTGACTGGCTAGGAGAAAGAATTGATGCCACCAAAGGCACTCCTGGAAGAAGCGTCTTTGGAACTGATATACCAGCAGCAGACGGCAAAAACTTTCCATTAAAATATGACAGAAAAACCGTTTATGAAGTTTATCAGGATAACACAACCCTTCTTTTTTCTAAAGTAAACGGAGCCGTTAATTACAAAGATGACGGTTCAATTTTTGTTTCTAATCATCTTGTAATTAATGGTGATGTGGATTTTAAAACTGGAAATATAAAATTTGACGGATGTGTCACCATAATGGGAATTGTTGCTGATGCTTTTTATGTTGAAGCCACAAAAGATATCGAAATAAATGGTGCTTTAGGTCTTGGCAATATAAAGGGAATAACAAGCCTTGAAGGTAATATTTACATTAGAGGAGGCGTTGCTGCCAAAAAACATGTGGAAATAAAAGCTAAAAAAGATGTTTTTATTAAGTTTCTTGATAATGTAACAGTAAGATGTGAAGGTGCCGCACATATAGGTTTTTACTGCATAAACAGCAATGTATATGCTAAAGAAGTATATGTTGAGTCTTTTAGAGGAAATATAATAGGCGGACGTATTTATTCCCAAATGAAAATTTCTGTTCCCATATTAGGGTCAGTACTTGAAAAAAGAACTGTTTTAAAATTAGAGGGTTTTGATAGGCAAAAACTTTTATCTCAAATAGAAGAGATAGAAGAAAAAATAAACCAGTTAAAAACTATTCAATCTAATATAAGAAAAACTTTAATGAAAATGGAGACAGTTAAAACTCTTACTCCCCAAGAAACAGCTCAATATAATAGTAAACTTAAACAATTTATATCCATTAAAGATAAATTAACTCATTTAGAAGAAAGTAAAAAAAACATATCTAAATATTTAAATATAAAAGGTGAAGGTGAAATTGTAATTTCTAAAAGAATACATCCAAATTGCCAAATTTCTATTAAAAATCATGAAATTGAAATAAAAAATTCCCGCTTACACACAACTTTCGTTTTTAAAGATGGGGAAATATTAGAGCTTTAAGTATTTTATGATAATATGCAAAGTTGCCAATCTCATTTAATGCTTGGTATATAAACGCGTATAATTCATAAAATATTTTTGTGCCAATTTTTAAGTTGACGTAAAAAATCTTTAGTAAAACTTTCTACTTATAATAGATATTATTTTTGAAAAAATAAGACTAAGGAGGTGATAGTAATGGCAAATAACAATAGAAGTAAAACTCAGTTTGAAAATATGAAATATGAAATAGCCAAAGAAGTTGGCGTTAACTTAAAACAAGGTTATAATGGTGACTTAACTTCAAGAGAAGCTGGTAAAATAGGTGGAAACATTGTTAAAAAAGTATTCCAAAGCTATACTGGAAACAGTTACCCTACTGAACGTTTAGGAGACACTTCAAGATAAGTAATAAATTGAATTGCAGAATAAAAGCTCGGAGCCGTTTGGCATCGGGCTTTTATCTTTTATATAGGATATTAAGGTTTAGGACTTGCCTTTATAGGTATATTTTGATAAAATGTTAGTAAGATTTAAGTTTTTAACGCATCTATTTTTTACATACCTACTGTAATGGTAATTTTACATCTCAGAAAATCAAATTATTTTAAATTTTAATTAAATGTATTTATATAAAATTGCAAGGTCTATTGTTAACCTACTATCAATAATAACTTAAGTATCTTAGATATAACAAGCATTATATATCAATGTGTTATTACTTTATACTTTTCAATAAAATGGTGATCAAATGATTAATAATGGGCTTTTTGATGGAAAATACAAAATAATAGATATACTTGGAAAAGGCGGCATGAGTACTGTTTACTTAGCTGAAAATGTCCGGCTTGGCACACTGTGGGCAATCAAAGAAATATCTAAACAACATAATTCAAAAATAGATATTTATGTAGAACCTAATATTTTAAAAAAATTAAATCATCCTGCCCTTCCAAGAATTTTTGATATTATTGAAAATAATGAAAATTTTTATATAATTATGGACTATATCGACGGCTGCAATTTAAGTGAAGAATTAAAGCGGTGCGGAAAATTTCCTGAAGATACTGTAATTGACTGGGCTATTCAAATATGTGATGTGCTAATATATCTCCACTCTTTTAAACCTAATCCTATAATATACAGGGATATGAAACCTTCAAATATCATGTTAACACAAGATGGCAAAATAAAGCTAATAGATTTTGGAATAGCCAGAGAGTACAAAATATCCGCTATAACTGACACTGTATACATAGGAACTAAGGGATATGCAGCACCTGAACAATACGGCAGCGGTCAAACAAATGAAAGAACAGATATATATAGCTTAGGAATTACTCTATACCATTTTCTAACTGGTATAGGTCCTAATGACCCTCCTTATCAAATAAAACCCATAAGATGTTTTGATCAAAGTCTTTCAAGAGAATTAGAAAGAATAATTGATAAATGCACCCGTCAAGACCCTGATGAAAGATTTCAGTCAGCTAATGAACTTTTAGATGCACTTATTTCCATTAACTATAATGGTGTTAAAAAAAATAATTCTTTTTCAAGTAAAACCTCAAAAGATAGTAATGACGCCCCTAAAAAGAAAAAATGGATTTTAAATCCCTTTCAAACCAAATCAAAACAACAAGAAAAATATGCTTCAATAAATGAATTAAATAAGTATTTTAAAAATATAAGTAAAAACACAAGCAAAGTTATTACAATTACCGGGCACAGAGGCTCAGGGGTAACCAGCTCTGTTGTTAATTTAGCCAGCACAGCTGCAAAGCAAGGCTTTAACACAATAATAGTTGATATGGACATTGAATATAGAAGTACAAATATGTATTTTAATTCATTTCATGAGAAAACAAAAAAAGATGAGGAAATAAATGCTTCTCTTATAAGAACTCTTGCAAAACCAGAAAATTTTATGACCACTGCTTTTAATATTAAAAGCAATTTATGGCTGACTTCATTGGGATATAATTTTTGTGATGCAAAACTTATTGATAAGTTTTTTAACAGTCTAAAGCTTATTGGCATGTTGTCTGTTCTTAGGAGCAAATTTAATCTAATAATTTTAGATATGCCTTTAGATATACTAAAAAATTTTAACGAAGTGCTTATGCATATAGATGTATTTGGTTTGTGTGTTTCAAATAATCTTTATTCAGTCCTTAGTTCTTTAAGAAATATGGAAGTGGTTCTTGAAAAAGAACATATATCATATATAAATGTAAAATCCAAATTGTTAATAACTAAATACAATAATAGATCCAGATTTCACGAAAAAATATTTACTCAAGAAAAGGTTTGTGAACTTATTACTTCTGGTTTAAGCGAGAACTTTACAAATCAAATATCTTCAGCAGGCATTATTCCCTTCAGTCATGAATTTGATTTACAAATTGAAAAAAACACCCCGGTAATAAACACAGTAAAAGATTTTGAAGAAGCATTTGGAAATATATTATTAAGGCTAATTAAATAAAGAGAAAGCAACAGTTATTCTTTATAATTAAATTAATCAACTTTCGCACATAGTTAATGTGCAGTGAACATTGAAAAATCAATAGTTTTGGGCAATAAAGAAGTTCAAGAAACCTCTTATATGTGATATAATAGAAGTGAATAAAACCCATTAAAATCAACACTTTGGAGGTT
>JAAYTS010000278.1 GCA_012517995.1 Clostridium sp. | reverse complement strand
GGTGTTGATGTTGGTGTTGGTGTTGGCGTTGGTGTTGATGTTGGTGTTGGTGTCGGTGTTGGTGTCGGTGTTGGCGTTGATGTCGGTGTTGATGTCGGTGTCGGCGTTGGTGATTTATATATTACCGTTACCCTTTGATTATCCTCTGTGCTGTTACCGTTTGCATCCACCGCTCTCCATGTCACTTCGGTGGTTCCTACATCAAACACTTCAGGGGCATTATTTGTAATTGTAACCTCAAATATATCATAAGCTACCGCTTCTCCAATATCTACCTCTGTTTGCATTTCTTCCGTCTCTACCGTTATATCATCAGGAACAATCAGTTGTGGCGGTGTAGTATCTACCACCGTTACCTTTTGTACAGCAGTGGCAACATTTCCTTCGGCATCAGTTGCGATCCAGGTTACCACAGTAGTTCCTATTGGAAACTCCTGTAATGCATCATTGGTTATTGTTACCTCTGAATCATCCTCTGCCGTCGCCTCCCCAATGTCTACAAAGGTCGTTATTCCTTCAGCCTCCACAACAATATCATCAGGGATGTGCAATATCGGTGCCTTATCATCAACCGTTCCGGCAATCTGAACTGTATATTTTTCCGAGGGCTGGCTCTCGGTTCCGTAAATATTTACTGCCGTTACATAGACTTCATGCACACCTTCACTCAACGACAACGATACATCAAACATTCCCTCCTGGTCTGCCATTGCAAATCCGGCTAATTCTTCATCTACCCATATCACTAACCGGGCCTCTTTTGCAGCCTCTCCTCTCAATTGTACGGTATAAGGTTCTTCATCGGAAGGCTGTTCTATCGGATACAAAACGGGAATTTCCGGTACGGACTTATCAAGGGCTATTATAACGGGCACTCTATACTCGTACACTTCCCAATCGGATGCCGGCGAATCTTTTTCAAACCAACCGTATACCGAATCGGTTACAGACATTATTTCCGTCTGCTTCACCAGTGCGGGGTTCATGCTGTTTCCGGCTACTTCTACCGTTAGTATTCCCCTGTATATTCCATCCGGTGTATGCTCCGGCAAATCCGCCACCGCATAAGCCGAAATACCATAACCTGCGGGAATTCTCTCTACAACAGGATCACCGCTTACATCAGTAAACTTAAAACTTCCCTCCGGAATAACATTGCCGTTCTCATCTTTAAGTTCACTTACATTAAAGCTGAATTCCTCTATATCTCCATGCCCTGAGGTTTCAAACAAATCAATCTGGAATCCTATTTCATTCTCACTACTCATAACAACTGACGGTGTGTAAACATCAGCTACAGTACCAAGATTGGGAAGTTTTTCTATAATCAATGCATATCGCTGTTCATCCGTACCTTCAGGGGATTTCACAACAACCCTGTATTTTCCTTCTTGCGGTTTGAGTACTTTTATATGATCTCCTACATTAATCAACCCGCCAATGACGGCTCCGTCCATTTCATTAACCTCTGCACCGTTTACAACACTAATATGCTTTCCATCTTCGGAATACAGACTAAGCTGCAGTTCTGAACCGGGCTCAGCTGCCATGAACACCCTAAGTTCTCCAACATCGCCGCTTATGTCAATTATTCCTTCATCCTGTTCTCCACCGGCTATTTCTCTTCCCATAGGCTGGGTAACTTCATATTTGCCGTGATATGCCTCAATCTGATCCCTGGTACCCGCAAAGAAGTGGGCAATATACGGTCCTTCCACGGCACCTATGGACATGGTGGCAGATTCCGCCAAATTTAAGGTCATAACCGCATAGTAACCGCTGGCATCCATCATGGTTGAACGCGGTATCGTAAAGGGTATCTCAATTATAACGGTCTCATCGGGTAACACACTTACGGAACGTAAGTCGGGTACATCTACCAATCCTTTTGAGTCAAATATCTGCACTGAAGGAGATATGCTCAAAGTTCCCGTATGCATGTTTTTGACCGTCAAAATAACTTTTCCTTCACCCATGATTGAACCCGGCTCAATCACAACATCCGGTACAACACTGCTCATAAC
The DNA here is from genome assembly GCA_012517995.1 of Clostridium sp. Taxonomy (GTDB): domain Bacteria; phylum Bacillota; class Clostridia; order Acetivibrionales; family Acetivibrionaceae; genus Herbivorax. Next base: position 9,588 of record JAAYTS010000278.1, on the reverse strand, counting down.
TTCAACCGGAAGCGGCGGGTCAATTTTTTGCCACTCATCAATAGCTACAAACACACCATTTACAGAATTGGCTATCTTCATGTTCTTCAATCCGGTAGTACCTGTATCAGTCATTAAATCAAACAAATTTGCAGATATTCTCTTTAATGTTTTTAATTCACCCATGCTTAATAGATTTTCAGCTGATCTTATTGCACTTTTCGTCAGACTTAACGCTATTGAATGGATTCCGTGAAAAACACTTATTATAGGAGACACAGAACCCGCCAAACCAAAAGCAGTATTTACTGTATCAATATACAACATTTCAGTTTTAAATGTATTTAAATCCCACCTAATCTTAATACCTTCATAGCCACTTGTAATATTTGTAAATAGTCTCAAATGTGATTCATAAAGGTCTGACATGTCAACTTCCTCAGGTATAAGATTACCTGAATTGTCAGACTTGTAGATCCACACTTTTCCATACCTTCCATACCAATTTGTTATTTCTCCTTCTTCATTTCTCCATGTATATTCCAGGTTAGTGTTAAGATACTCTAAATAATCCTTCAGAGGCTCTATTGGATAATATGCAGGAACTTCTTCCGGCGAATAAATACTGTAATTTTTGAGCAATTCTAAAGTGCCTGTTAACGGCTTTCTAATTTCTTCTCCAAATTCACTTAATTTTATTTCTTTTGCAGTATTAATAATTTTGCTTAAAATATCTTCAGCTTTTTCCGGAGTAATGAAATCAATATTATTATATAACAACTCCAGATATAACCACTCCAGGTTATTAGCATCAACAACCTTTATAGGTATATCGTAAATTTTGTCTATCAGTTTTTCTTTTATTATTTCTCTTTTTGTTTTTTCATTGGTTTCATCTTCTGAAATCAATTCTCCTGGTTCACTAAGAAATAGTTTTTCCGTTTCTTCACAGAGTTCTTTTATCCGTTTACTAATACCTCTATTAGCTGCTAAGCTTGCTGCCTCCGCAAAATAAGATGTAAACTCAGCAATATCATCATTCCCTATTAAATCCGAAAGCATTTTTTTCATTACTTCTGATTTCGGTTTTAACATGAAGTCAAAGAAAAGTGCATTTAGCCCTCCCTTAGTAATTAAGTCTTCCAAGGTCTCACGAACTGCTTCTTCTTTCTTACTTATCAAGGTTTTGAGCTCATTTATTTCTTCATCATTTTCTGAAGATTCAATGTCATCCTCATAAGCTTTTAAATCATGATCAATCATTTGTATATTCGCGATTACTTCATTTATACTTAGTTTACTATATTGTGAGTACAATTCCGAATTCTTTGAATATTCCTTACTTATTTTGATTAAACAAACATCAATTATTCTATTATAAACATACAACACTACTGAAGAAGGATCATCTAAATTAGGGAAAGAAATAATCCAGTTCATGTATGTATTTAAGTCGAATCCCATATCAATAATCTTGGAATACTCTAGTGCATCATCCAAACTTATTTTATATTCAACAGCATCCATTATGGAAACTGCCAGATCCTCTACGGCCTTGTCTATAACTTTTTTAATATTATATTCAAGTTTCTCTATCTCCTTTTGAAGATCTTCAAAGTCGCTTTTTCTTACACTTTGTATAGCTAATGGAGCAATAACAATATTGTCATTAATTTTGCTTGCTTTAACAACCACAAAAGGAAGGTTATCCCACTCTTCCAACCCCGATGCTAATATCTCAAAAGTACCTGTTTTTGTTTCATGAGGTTCTAAGTCTCCTATTATCATTTTATCTAAATCCATTTGCCACTTTCCATTTCCTGATATAATGCTCAAAACCTCAATATTATTAGCACCGGGCATTGAAGGTAAACCAAGAGTTACATTGTACGCAGTACCCTCACCGGCATTTGTTACCGTCGCCTCAAGCTCGTAGCGGTTACCACCTTTGGGATTTAACTTGTAGCTTACATACAGTTTAGGAAGAGGCTCTACATAGAATTTTTCTGCAAGTACATGTCCTTGATATATTTGTCCGTTTACCTCCATCATATATTTTACATATATATAATAGTCTCCACTGATATCACCTATACCCGGAATGCTGTTTATGCTATAGCGGAACACTTTAGTGCTGCGAGGTTCTAACGCCTGTAACCATGCCATTTCACCCATGTTGTGTATACCATCGCCATTATGTAGATTAGTAATAAACCAATCATTGGCTATCCGTGTTTCCGGCAACAAATTTCCATATTCGTCTAAAGGACCGTCGGTTATTAATATTTTCGTTACTGTTATATTTTCAATCCATACATCTTCAAAAGGATTCTCCAACGTAAACTTAAATTCAAAAGCCTCATCCACCATGGCATTGTCCTGTGAAAAAGCGAAGGAACCTGCCGCATAGCCCATAGGTTTTGGAATGCTGCTCACATTAATTCCGCATCTTTCGGAAAGAAAACTTCTGCTAAAATTCCGTGTCACAATGGTAGCAGCCTCACGTACCGGTTCGTTGTGAAGTTCGCGGGTTCTGCTGAAATTCTGTACCACTGGGGCAGCTGTCCGACTGAAATATTCCTCTACCCTAAGATTTATCCTGTTTTCTTCGGGTATCGAATGAACATCAACATCTGAAGGTATATAATTAACCCTTACCGGAACATCGTAGCTTACCACAACTTCTTCCCCTGCTTCATCTAGGGTTACCCCTGTCATACGAATGGTCATATCAAATACAAAGTTCTTGCCGTAAAATTTCTGAATCTTTCCTTGGGGTTTGACATAAACACCGTCTTCGTTTGCAGGAACCTCTATTGTATAGATGTTTTCCTCAGGGTCATATCCTGAACTTGTCACGGGCTCACCACCGTACAACAGATTGGAAATCCACTTCATCCAAGCATTTACATTTTCAACGGTAACTTCTTCAGGAACTTTCAAATTGTACTGTCCCGGCTCTTCCCCTTCCGTTATCTCCGCTTCATAATAGAGTCCGGATAAATCTACAGACCAATTGACGGTCATTTGGCCACCGGCCTTAACCGTTCCAAAATTCAGGCTGTCGCTGTTTACTTTGCCGTAATTTAACGTAAAGCTGTCCTCCGGAAGTTTTGCATCGGAATCCAAAATTTCAGCCCTTACTTCATAAACTTCGCCCACATCCGAAGGATTTTTAATCCTGATACTGCCTCCTACCACAAAGTTATCTCCGCTAACATCTCCTACGGAAATCTCATCCCCCGGAAATACAGGAATCAACTGCGGTTTTGATGTATCGATATTGAGTTCTTGCTTGAGCAGTATATTCTGGGCATCCCTTTCCAAAGCACCCTGGATTATTTCCCTGATTCCTTCAATATCCCAGTCCAGAGATAATTTCTCCCTTTCAAGCACTATTCTCTTTGGAACAAGCTCCACCAACGCGGGTACTTCAATGCTTGCCTCATAACTTTCATATCCCGGTGCCTCTGCCTTAACGGTATAGGTACCTGCCGGTATGTTATCAAACCTGTACTCACCGTTCTCGTCTTTAATACCCGTATAATAATCTGTTTTTATGGTTTGTTCTTCATCATAGTGATGCGGACCGAAAAGTACAAGCTCTGAATCTTCAATTGTTATGTTCTTTTCGTCCACCACTTCCAATACAATGGTTCCTATTTTATTCTCACTTACATGAACCTCAACAGGTATCTCTACAGAACCTGCATTGGAGGTTATGATTAGTTTGTCGGTGTAAACTCCGGGTTTTACAAATTCTGAAGGTGAAACGTTTACCGCTATGGCTGCCCGTGCGTTCTCATCCCTTATGGACAAGCCTTTGTTAATCGGCTCAATAACATCCGTCCCGGAAGTGGTAAGGGTTATCCACGGAAGCTTCTCGGGTCCCGATACTTTCAGATCCAATATTGGTGCACTTCCGGTATTTGTAACGACCACAAGCTTCGTAACCCATTCTCCCGGTCTGAGTGCAGCACTTATTTTTCCCGTATTTGAGCCTCCGTCCACCTCTATATTCATTTCAGGTTCGGCCTTTCCGACAACCACTTCTACTTCAACATTGCCCTCATATCCCTCTTCCGTTCTTCCTTTAAGCTTAAGGGTCCTGATGCCCGGCTGAGTGCCAGCCGTGGAATTTATGGCTACTGTCGCCTTAACGGTCTCACCTGCCTTAAGTGTCCCGGGGATTTCTTCCAAAATCTCTACATCCAGATCCTCTGCCTCCTCACCGCTCCACTCTTTACTTAGCCCTACCAGAGTCAACGGTATCGTTCCTACATTGGTCAGTGTAATCTGTGCCTTGTAGTCGTATCCGGCGGTAAGCCTAATCTTTTCAGGTGCCGAGATGTACAGACCTTCTACAAAGAACACCTTGGATTCACTGATTTTTGAGGCATTGTTCACCCTTCCGGCAGCTTTCAAGGAATAAGTTCCTCCAAAGCCATAAGGCAGCTCGAAGAAATATCTGAACTCTCCGTTTTCGTTGGTTTCAACCTCTTCTCTCCACTCCTCTTCTCCCACTATTATTACTTCAACCGATGTACCTTCAATGGGAGTAACCTGGTCGGATTTTGTGACCCGTCCCTTTATTTCTATTACTTCTCCCGCATTATAGGTCTGCTTTTCAGTATCCACCGCAATATGGTAATCTTCAGCCACGTCAAATATCCTGCTAACGCTTTGCCTTACCGTTTCTTTCTCATAAACATTGGCATAAGCCTTATAACTTCCCGGCAAAAGCCCGGTATCAACAACCGCTTCAAATACACCGTCCACCTCATTATAATCCATCAGTAAGGATACGACCGGTTTTTCTTCCTCTGAATTTTCAACCACTAAAAGCTCAACGCTGATATTCTCCGACGTACCCAAAGGCCTTGAGGGCTGGTCGGTAGATACCACTTTTGCTTCAAACACGGGTTTTTCATTTACCGTATACGCCTCTTTTTCGATGGTATAATCTACCTGAAGTTCGCCTTTGACACTGTATTGCACCGTCTTTGAAGCTCCGCTTCGGTCGGCAAGATACAGGCTGCTGTATGCGTCTGCATAAACCGAAAGCTCATAATGGGGTGCCGTAGGCAAATAAATCGCCTTCCACTCTATTATTCCCGTCACTGAAGTTCCCGGCAATAACGAAGAATCGGTGACAAACTCCCCTGCCTTCCTGCCGTTTACATACAGTACCGTAACAAAAGGCTTGTTGATGGCTGCTTCTCCCACATTTTTAAGGGTAACGGCGGTCTCCAGCAGGTCGCCATAGGAAGCCATACCGCTTTCCGGCCGGGTATAAATGCTTTCGATAACAAGATTCGGAAGCTTTACATTTAAAGGTGCTTCCAACTCATGAACGTAAAGGTTGTTTGTCTCGTTTTGCTCCCGCACTTCGTTTCTTTCATCTATCACCACATGGATGTTTTCCACACCTTTTACGGGACGGTTCCAGGGAATGGCGGCAAAAGCACGTTCTCCTTTTTCTATTCCTTCCATCCTGCCGCTGCCAATATAGTAGTCATCGGCATAGACCGTAACGTCAAAGCCCCGGTTCACCTTTGCGTATTCGGCACTTGCAACGGTAACGTTTACCACCACGGGCTGCCCTTGCTCAACACTTCCTGCTTCGGACTCTAACGCTACGCTTTCCACCCATAAATCCGGATATCTCAACCTCAAATCCTTTATTTTTATTTCCTTTTCATTGTCGGTCTTGTCAAGCTCCACAACGTATGGCAACGGCCCGTCAGCTATCACTTTTAAGCTGTAGGCTCCTTCAAGCCCGGGCTTCCATTTTGCCGTAACCTCGATGGTGTTGTAGCCTTTCACATGGGTCAATTCCCTTACTCTATGTCCCTCAATAAACTCACCGTCAACAATGAACGCTACCTGAAAATCTTTTGCCTCAGCGGTTCCGTCATTTTCTATCACCGCAGAAAGCGTAATCTCTTCATCCCATTCAAAAATCTCATCGTCTTCCCCGCTCCAGGTAAACTCTTTGACCTTAAGGTTCGGGAAAAAGGCCGCTTTTGCGTTTACCGGTATGCTCCTCTGGTTGTTTTCAAAATCCGCTTCATCCACAGGATGTCCCATATCGTTTGCAATTACGGTAAACATATGGTTTCCTGCGGAATTTATCCATTCAAAGCTCACTTCTCTGGATTCTCCCGGTGCAATGGATTCCGTAATTTGAATGCAATCTTTAAATAAATTGTCCACATAGAACCCAACCATAAAGGACTCTCCGGTTCCGGAGTATCCCCCGTTGTATATCTGAGCGGTTGCCACCACTTTTTCTCCCTCTTGGGGTTCATCCTTATCCAACCTGATGTCGGTAACCCTAAGGTCCGGTCGGGTCTCGTTAACGGTAATCTGCATTTGGGATGTGCTCTCCACATAGTCGTTGTCCATAACCGTAAGGGTCACCTTATAGGTTCCGGAATTTCTATAGGTATGTTCGGGGCACACTCCATAACCTGACTCCCCGTCTCCGAAATCCCAGATGAAAGTCTGAATATAACCGTCTTTGTCATAGGACCTAGAACCGTCAAAACGGGCCGGTGTCATTACATCCACCGAAAAGTCCACTCCCGCATCCGCGTAAGGCTTAATGTTTATACGGGCATCGGTTTCGGCGGTATCGTCCTCGGTTTCGTTACCTGCAATGCTTGCCGTCAAAAGGTACCTGCCTCCCTCTTCAGGAATCCAGTCGGTGTATACGTATTCCGTCGTGTATGGCAGCAGATTATTATAGTATGCCTTTCCAATAAGTTCTTTTTCTCCTGCTATTCCCATGTTGTCAATAAGTGCTGCATAAAACTCTACGGTTCCGCTCTCCGCTCCGCTTCCCTTATTGGTTACCGCAGCTCTCACACCGGTCGGCTCGCCTTCGGTGGTATTGACTCCAGTGTCGTAATAGGCGTATTTCTTTTCAAACTTTAACGTCTGTTCTGAAAATTCGTAATATATCCTTGCATACTCCACCGCTTCAATAACCGCTCCGGAGCTGAAATCCACGTTGTACACCGCCGGCAGATACTCTTTTGTATCTTCTTCATTTTCAATGCAGCGTACAGGAATTTCATCCACAATGTATATGTTTCCATAATCCTTCCATGTGTTGTTTTTACTCAGGATATACGCCTCACTGTTTTCACCGGCATTTTCAACATCGGCCTCCCTTTCCACGGAACGGATGTTGGTCTTCGGCAACGGATCTTTTAGCATCAGCACCTGGTAACGCGGAACGTCCGGGTTCTGTGCATCTAAATCGGGAGCCGGGACTTCGAACGTCAATATCCTCTCGTCGTTATCCGGCTGCTTTAAAACCTCAAGGGTCTGGGGCACATGTACGGGTATTTTCATTCCGGTTCTCATATCAATGAGGTAATTGGGAAAACCGGTGTTCCCTTCGTTAATCAAAGTTAAAGTATTTTCTTCATCAAAGCCTTCCAACACTATGCTGTCTTTTCCTATTATTTCCGTGGTGACTTCTACAATCAGCGGATTAAGTTCCACTCCTTTGTAATCCTGATGCCTGAGCGTTGCTTCAAAGGAACGGAATTCGCCTTCTAAAGGTTCGGCCCCCTGCTCTTCTTCATACATTACCCACCGGACAACCCAGTATCCCGTAACCTGGCTCTGGGGCGAAATATCGCCCATATTCAGGCGGAACCTGTTTCCTTCAACACTTCCGAAAGAAGTATCTAAAATTTCAAATTGAGTCATTAACCCAGCCTGGTTTGTGGTAATTTCAAGGTTTCCGGAATCAACCACGAGATTTCTTGCAAACCCGTAGCCTGTATTCTCGGCGGTCACCCCTATCTTAAAGGGCTGTCCTGCTTTTACTTTGTGTGGTACATAATAGTGGAGCTTTATTTTGGGCTGAGGCGTTATTATAATTTCTTCAGCCTGAGTCCGGGTTTCTATGTACCTTCCGTTCACATAGTAGGAAATAAGGGCTTTCAGATAATAGGTCTCCCCTTCAGGGGTTTCTCCCCCTAAGCCCTCTCCGGGTATAATTTGCCAGTTGGAAACCATGTCTTCATACGGTCCTAAGGATGAGGACCCGTCTAGAGCCTCTATTCCCTCTGTACCTGCCGGAATAATATAGTTTTTATCGGTAACGTCATTGCCCTCTTTATCGGTCATAACTATTCTGACAGAAAGATTGTTGAGGGCATATTCGTCATAGCCATTGGATATCTTCAGCCGTGCATCAAAGGCCTGCCTTTCAAGTGTTGAGCTTTGGGAAATCTCAAGTTCTACTATTTCATTAACATCTCTTGATCCTTCTTCCATATCATCAGGATTTTGAGTTTCCATAAAGCCCAGCGGAATGTAATAATCCATTTCCACAAGGGGCGTTTTTTCTGTTTGGTGTGCCCCCTCCTCTTCAGATGAATCCTGTTCATAACCTGTTATTCTAACCTTTTGTTCTCCGGGATTATACAAAGGTATTGCGGCTTTTACCTCTTTTGGAGGATACACCGGTAAGCCGGTATCGTTATCAAAGCTCACGTATTTGCCCCTAATCACTATAGCATTGGCAAATATTTCACTTATCATATTCAATATGTCTTTTTCATATTTTAGGTTGTAGCTTCCCGGCTGCACCAGTATTTGCACCTTTGTACTGCCGTGAGCGGGTATTTCTCCCAAATATCCGCCTCCAACAATACTAATTCCCGTATCGTTGACATTTTCCCGTACCACCGTGGCGGTTACGTCGGTTATGGGCACCAAGCCGGTATTTATTACCGTTGCTTCGCAAATAAAGGCTTCGTCAACCTGCTTGGGTATCGTTATCCACGGAGGCAGGAATCCAAACTGCGGTTCAGGGATGTTGGTTGCAAATACCATCTTCAGTTCTATATCGTATTTATCTTCTATAGTGGTGGGTTTTACCGCCCATTCTATCCGGACCGGCTCCACTTCCATCATAACCTCCACGAGGGAAGATTCCGAAGTCGGCATTATATAGGCTTCACCCACTACCTTGTTTCTTCCTTTTGCCGTAACGGTGTACTTATATTGTCCTAGGGGTTTGTCATCAAAGGTTACAACCCCGTTTTCATCGGTACGACCATGATAATTCTGATAATAGGTTACTTCCTGTCCCTTTATCACTTGAATATAGGGTTCGGTGCCGACCAGGGTAACTTCGGCATTCTTAACATAATTTCCGGCATTATCCATTATAAGGAAGGACACGGAACCCCTTTCGGCACTGGAAACCTCTACTTCAACAATTGCCGCTGCCTTATACTTTCCGTCGGTGATTATGATTTCATCCTGATAATGCCCCAAAGCAATATTCTTCGGCGGCTTAACCACCACATCAAAATATGCGGATTCTCCCGGCTCCAGGTTGACCTTATCAAGGTTAAGCGGCTTAACCCACGGCAGGTTTTCCGGTGCCTTAAGGGTTATTCCCTGCATACGTCCAAGCCCTTTATTGGTTACCTTAAAGGTCCTGACAACACTGTTTCCGGGATTAACTCCCAGCTTAACCCCTCCGGGTTCAACCACCGGAACGGGTACGGCAGGTCTTAAGAACAGCTTTATTCTCGTTTCGGAAGTAGCACCCTGGGCAGTGCTGAATCTTACAAT
>JAAYTS010000072.1 GCA_012517995.1 Clostridium sp. | reverse complement strand
GGAATCGAACCTTCGACACCTTGATTAAAAGTCAAGTGCTCTACCGACTGAGCTAATGGCTCACATATTTCTCTGTCACACAATTACGTATTGTACAACAGAACATATTCTTTTGTCAACTGTTTTTTTAAATTTTTTTTTTATTTTTTTATGCTCCAAAAAAAGAGGGCCTGAAGGTCCTCTTTTTTAAGTCTATTATATTAATATGAAAACATAAATCTATGGTTCTTATATTATTCTGAAGTTCCTAAAATCTCCAGCAACGCTTCCTGCAGTACCTTAGAGAAGTTTATCCCCGCTTTTTCCGCTTTAACATTAAGCCAGTACGGAATTGTGCAATTCTTTTTAACTGCCCGGTTATCTACTTTCTTACGGTACTCTGCAAAATCCACATCCACCCATGTAACAATATCGTTTTCTTCGGGTTGAATTTTTACTGATTTTATCTGTTTCTGATAAGTTTTGTGATTTGTTTTTAGTTGCTGTCCTATTTCATCCATTATATGTTGTGAGTACATAGGCACCTCCAAACGGCTCAACTGCTTGTTATTCACAAGTGTTATAGTAGTTCCAGTTTGTAAGCTCTTCAACATTCCTTTGCCAATATCACTTTGTAAAAACTCAAGTAGGATATAGGGATTATATTTCCAAGGTTTTACCCTAATTCTTGTAAGATTACTACTGATAATTGAATACTTAAATTCTCTGTTTACATTTATACAAAAAAAAAACACTGCTTTAAATAAAAACAGTGCCCCTTTGATTTTTTTAATAAACTGGCCTTATAAGGCTATAGTTTGCTCTCTTTCCTTTCCTACACCAATAAGCTTAATTTCTACTCCTACAATCTCTTCTATTCTTTTAAGGTACCTTTTTGCGTTTGCAGGAAGTTCTTCAAAAGTTTTTGCATTTGAAATATCCGCATCCGGCCATCCTTCAAACTCTTCATATACAGGAGTACATCTTTCAAGCTCCTTTAAGCTGGCTGGAAAATTCTTTATTATATTGCCATCTTTTTTGTATGCTACACAAAGCTTTATATTTTTCAATTTACCAATTGTATCTACATGGTTAATTGCAAGCCCTGTAAGTCCATTTACCCTGGCAGCATACCTTATCATAACAGCATCTAGCCATCCACAACGTCTAGGCCTTTTTGTTGTGGTACCATACTCAAATCCAAGTTCTCGTATTGTATCACCAATTTCATTATCCTGTTCGGTAGGAAATGGTCCAGCTCCTACCCTTGATGTATAAGCTTTTAGCACTCCATATATTTCATCGATATAAATAGGTCCAATTCCTGCTCCTGTACAAACTCCACCAGCGATTGGATTTGAAGATGTAACATAAGGATAAGTTCCAAAGTCAAGGTCAAGAAATGTTGCTTGAGCTCCCTCAAACAATATGTTCTTTTTCTCACTAATAGCATCAAAAAGCAGACTATTTACATCACATACATGTTTTTTAAGCCTTCTTCCATACTCTAAATACTCTGATATTACTTCATCTTCGTTTAGTTTTTCACCTTGGTAAACTTTTTCAATGATTAAATTTTTAATCTCTAAATTTTCCTTTACCTTTTTAACAAATTCATCCTCATCAATAAGGTCACACATTCTAATTCCTGACCTGTCAGTTTTATCAGAGTAACATGGTCCAATACCTCGTTTAGTTGTTCCTATAGAATTAGCTCCTCTGAACTTTTCCTGTAATTCATCCAATAGCTTGTGGTACGGCATTATAACATGGGCTCTGTCACTTATTAAAAGTTTATCAGTACTTACCCCTTTGTCCTTTAAATCTTTCATCTCACTTAGCAGTACTTTTGGGTCAACTACAACCCCATTGCCAATAATACAAGTTTTATCTTCGTGTAATATTCCTGACGGTATAAGATGTAATGAATACTTTACGCCATTTGCTACTATTGTGTGTCCTGCATTATTTCCTCCAGAAAACCGTACTACTATATCTGAACTTTTAGCCAGCATATCAATATACTTACCTTTTCCTTCATCTCCCCACTGGGTACCTATTACCACTCTGGTAGCCATTTAATCAATCCCCCTATTCTCTAAAAACACAGCAAAAAGCATAAATTGTAAACAACAAAATAAGACATCAATATTTCTTATTGTTGTCAATAGCCAGATGTCTTATTTTAAAACCAGTGTTTTTATTATATTATTGTTCTTTCTGAGCAAAATACTCATTTAACTCTTTAACAAGCTTGTCGGCATCTATTCCATGAACTCCACATGCCTGTGCAATGCTCTCCCCTGATGCAGACGGACAACCTATGCAAAACATTCCATTATTCATAAATACAGTTGCTGTACCTCTGTCCAAATTTAAAACATCTGAAATTATCATATCTTTAGTAATTTTACTCATATATACCCCTCCAAATTTTATTTTACTTTTCTTGCTTTTAAGTCTATTTAAGCCTTTGCCTATGCTATCATTTAAATTTCCTTTCAACAGTGTTTATTATACACTAATATGTAGAAAAAATATACCCCTTAAATTCACAATATAAAATTTCATTTATAATTTTCTATATTTATTTTTCCCAATTTCATATAAATCATTGCCGTTACTATCAATTACAACAACTGCCGGAAAATCCTTTACAGTTAATTTTCTCACTGCTTCAGCTCCCAATTCAGGAAAAGCGATTATTTCTTCTTTAACTATTGTTTGGGCAATTAAAGCTGCAGCACCACCTATAGCTCCAAAATATACAGCTCCATATTTTTTCATAGAATCTATTACATTTTTACATCTTAAACCTTTTCCTATCATCCCTTTAAGGCCTAATTTTATTAGTTCTGGTGCATATGCATCCATCCTGCCGCTGGTTGTGGGACCAGCTGAACCTATAACTTCTCCAGGTCTTGCAGGGCAAGGCCCAACATAATATATAACTTGGTTTTCTACATCAAAAGGCAAGCTCTTTCCTTCATTCAAAAGAGTTATCATTTTTTTATGTGCAGCATCTCTTGCAGTATAAACAACACCACTAATTTTAACTATATCTCCTGCTTTTAACTTCTTTACTGTCTCCATGGTTAATGGAGTTTTTATAGAATAATTCATTATTTTCCCCCCTTTATATCACAGCTTCCCCATGCCTTGTCGCATGACAACTGATATTAACTGCCACGGGAAGTCCTGCAATATGAGTTGAAAAAACTTCTATATTAACAGCCAGGGCAGTGACAGTACCACCAAGGCCCGAAGGACCAATTCCCAATAAATTGATTTTTTCCAATACTTCTTCCTCAATCTCTCTAATATGTTCTAATTGGCTTCTTTTATTAATTGGTCGAAGCAAAGCTTTTTTAGCTAAAATGGCTGCTTTTTCCATAGTTCCTCCTATACCCACGCCAACAATAACAGGAGGACAAGGGTTTGGACCTGCTTTGTCAACTGTATCAATTATAAACTTTTTAATCCCTTCCTCCCCATCAGAAGGTTTTAGCATTTTTAATCTGCTCATATTCTCGCTTCCAAAGCCCTTAGGTGCTATAGAAATTTTTATTTTATCTCCTTCAACAATATTATAATGAATTACAGCGGGAGTGTTGTCATTGGTATTAATTCTATTGATAGGGTCTTTTACCACCGACTTTCTCAAAAAACCTTTTTCATACCCTCTTCTAACCCCTTCATTTATTCCGTCCTCTAAATTTCCTCCAACTATATGAACATCTTGACCAATATCCAAAAAAACTACAGCCATTCCTGTATCCTGGCAAATTGCCATTTCCTTTTCCCTTGCTAAATTAGCATTTTCAATAAGCTTTTTTAATATATCAATACCCGTTTGAGATTTCTCAACATCTAAAGAATTTTTAAAACCCTCTAAAATGTCCTGGTTTAAATAATAATTAGAATGTATGCATAATTTTTCTACAGTCTTAATAATTTCACCAATATGAATAGTTCTCATTTTATTCCCCAGCCTTTTTATATTAGTAATTACATTCATATCTTTTCAAAGCAATACCATAATTTTATTATATAAAACTCAATTATGCAAATACAGTTAATATGCCATTTGAGTTGTAAAAAATCTTTGATATTAATTAAATATATGGATTTACTATTGTCAATAAATATGTTAACATTACTTTTGAGTTTTCATATTGATATACAAATAAGCTTTACAATTAAAATGATTATTTCTCTTAAAAATGGTGTAAGCCAGGTATTTTAAGGGAACCTTTATATGTAGAAAGGGGTTTTAATATTGAATTCTTCTCAAAATATAATGGTGTGTGTTACGCAGCAAATTACCTGTGAAAGGTTAATTTTAAAAGCTTCAGATTTAAAAAATCAACTAAATGGTGAGCTATTTGTAATACATGTTGCTAAAAATGAATGGAACTTTCTAGATAACGTTAAAGAAGGAGAGGCGTTAGAATATCTATTTAAAATTTCAAAATCGGTAGGTGCTAACCTCTCTGTTTTAAAATCTGATAATATAGTTGAATCATTGGTTAATTTTGCAAAGGAAAATAAAATAACTCATATTGTAATGGGAGAATCTCCAAAACACCATGAAAAAAATGCTTTTTATACGGAAATAAGTAATTCATTGCCCGATGTTGAAATTTTAGTTATTCCTTAAACAGGTATGGTTTATATTGTATTTGATTCAAAAAAGATGTTGTATTTTGTTTTATATGTAAATTTCGCCTCTTTTTATATTAAAAGATTATATTATTTATTAAAAATATCGTTAAAACCCTTGACTTTATGCTATTTTCATTATAAAATATTGTCGAATTCCAAAATTAGGAGGTTGTGTATATGAACAAAACAGATTTGGTAAACTCAATTGCTGCTAAATCAGGTTTGAGCAAAAAAAACAGTGAAGCCGCTTTAAATGCATTTATTTCTTCTGTTGAAGATGCATTAAAAGCTGGTGAAAAAGTTGTTCTTGTTGGTTTCGGTTCTTTTGAAGTGAGAGACAGAGCTGCTAGAAAAGGAAGAAATCCTCAAACAAAAGAAGAAATCACAATCCCCGCATCAAAAGCTCCTGTGTTTAAAGCTGGTAAAGGATTGAAAGAGATTGTTAATAAGTAGAATGTTAAAATATTAAAGACTTGCTCTTAAAAGGGCAAGTCTTTAATGTTTTTTCATTGCAATTCTTATTTTATCCGCCATCATGGCTATGCACTCAGAATTAGTAGGTTTACCCTTATTATAGTTAATGGTATATCCAAACAAAGAATCCATTGTATCTGGATTGCCTCTTACCCATGCGCTCTCAATTGCGTTTCTTATTCCCCTCTCCACTTTTTGAGGAGAAATATTAAACTTCTTTGCAACCGCCGGATATAATGTCTTTGTAATAGAACCAAAACCCTTTGGATTTTCAACAGCATTAATAATAGCTTCCCTTAAATACTGATATCCTGCCATATGAGGTGGAATACCAACTTCATGCATTAAATTTGTTACTTCAACTTCAACATCAAAAGAACGATCGTTTTCATTAGCACAAATGAGTTGAGAATTTTTCACAACAGGTCTGTAAGAATATGCAGTCATGTATTTTTCTTCATATAGTTGCCGCACCCTTGTTACCAAAACCTCTATGTCAAAAGGTTTAATTATGTAATATTCTGCCCCAAGTGAAATGGCCTTTTGTATAAAAACGTCCTGCCCGATTGCAGAAAGCATTATATATATAGGTTTGCGTTCTATATCCATATTTGACAATCGCTCTAAAACTGCCAAACCATCTAAATTTGGCATTATTACATCTAGTATAACCACCTCTGGCTTTAAAGAAACTATCATATCAATAGCTTTTAAGCCATCTTTTGCAACACCAAGTACACTGATATCATCATGCTGACTCATATAATCTTTTAGCAATTCTGCAAATTCAGTATTATCATCTGCAATTAAAACAGTAATCTTTTCTTTCATTATCCTTCCGCCTTCTAGTATATAGTTTTATTACTCCAAATAAAAGTAATTTTAGAATAATATCATTTTATTTTCATACTATTATTTATATACTATTATAATATACAATTCAATAAAATAATACTATTTTTTGCATTTTTCAGTGACAAAACTCATGTCCCCACCTGAATTTTTCATTAACTGCACATACTCAGGAAAAGTAACTTTTATAGCTTCAGCAGTATCTATAGTTGTCTCCCCCTCTGCATTTAACCCTGCCAAACTTAAAGCCATAACAATTCTATGGTCACCATATCCTTTTAATCTGCAGCCTTTAAGATTACTTCTTCTAACAATAAGCCCCTCTTCTAATTCTCTTATATCAGCTCCCATTTTCTTTAATTCCTCGCACATTACTTTAATTCTGTCCGTTTCCTTTAATCTTGCCTGGGGAACATTAACAAGTCTTGTCTCTCCATCCGCAAAACAGCCTGCAACAGCCATTGCCGGAAGAGCATCAGGAATAGCATTCATATCTATCTCTCTTCCTTTAAGACCATTACCTTTTATAGTAATACTTTGATCTTGAACTTTCACTGAAGCTCCCATATCTTCTAGTATTGAAAACACCTCTTTGTCTCCTTGAGGGTCATTTATATCTAAATTGTCAAGGATAAACTCCCCTCCTGATATGGCTGCCTGCACAGCAAAAAAGGTAGCAGAAGAAAAATCTCCTGGAATAGTGGTGTTTATGGCATTATACCTTTGCCCGCCTTTTAAATAAAAAGAATTATAATTGTTGTTCTCATACTTTATTCCTAGTTTATCCAACCACCACAATGTAATGTCTACATAGGGAATTTCATTTAGCCTTGTAATGTTGATTTCTGTGTCCTTTTCAAAAAGTGGTGCATTTATAAGCAATGCTGAAAGATACTGAGATGTAACAGAATCTAAATCGGTAACTCCTCCTTTGATTTTCCCCTTAACAATTACCGGGGCCATGTCATTATTTCTAGTTGAAATGGCTTGTGCTCCTAAATTATTTATCGCCTTTAGAAGCGATCCTAAAGGCCTTTTTCTTATCTGTTGGTCTCCAGTAAAAACTGAATAACCTTCACCTAGAGCAGCGGTAACCGTTCCAAACCTTAGCGTAGTTCCTGAGTTTCCTACATTAATGACATCGCCAGGTGCAGAAGGTTCTGCATTAAACCCCTCTACAATATATTTGTCCTCTAAAACTTGAATTTTAGCACCTAATGCTTTGCATGTCTCAATTGCCGATTCTGCATCATCTGAAATTAAAGGATTTCTAATTTCAGACTTGCCTTTTGCTAATGAAGCAAAAAATAACCCTCTTATTGTATGGGATTTTGAGCCCGGTATTTTAATTTTCCCACTGGTATTTGATTTTCTTACCTTTAATATCATTTTAAGTCTCTCCTTTTCTACCGTTCTACTAACCTACCAATATCTTAAATATATTTTTAAATAATTTCTCTATTAATATATATTCTAATATAATAAATGATTATAGACAAACTTTTATCACTAATATGTTCTATCACTTATGAAAAATATGTGTTAAAATATTACTATAATATAACGAAGCAATAATCGAAATATTATAATTAAAACCTAAAATACCATATGATAAGGATGTAATTTTTTATGGATGGAACTATACTAATTATTGATTATTCTGAATATGAAAGAGAAAAAATCAAAATCACTTTTGATAATATTGGAGAATTTGAGTTTATTGAAATAAAAAACCCAAATGAATTTTACAATCTTAAGGAAATTAAATACGATATTTCTCTTATAATTATAGATATAGAATTTCCAGTGGCAGAAGAAGGCTTTAAAATTCTGTCTTCACTAAAGACAAAACCAGCTGCTTCTAATACTCCTGTTATTGTAGTGACAAAGGCAGACAATAAAAATTACCGCAAAACTGCATTAGATTTTAATGTACGGGATTATATAATAAAACCATATAGAACACAGCGCTTAGGAAACTCTATTAGAAGTATTTTGAAAATTGATCAGTCTTTTAAATACAATATAGACAGTGCAAATGTTATAACTTTATCTGTTGAAGACTATATAACCAAAGAATTTAAAATTGCTTCTCGTGCCAATAAAAAACTATCAATAATACTTATAACTCCAATATACGCTTATAAAGCTATGTTAGAAAAAGAAAATCTCACTGACTCGAAATTTATGAATAATGTATATAATTCTGTTATTGAAGAAGTAAAACTTTCTTCAAGGTATACAGATACTGTTATATTTAATGAAAACAAAGATGTTTTGGTAATACTGCCCTTTACAGATGCATCCGGGGCATCAAAAGTTGTTGAAAAAATAAAGACTAATGTTTCAAAAGCTTTAAATAAATTAAATGTTGATTTTAATGAGCTTTTTTATATTGCATATTCAACTTTCCCTGATGACGGCAAAAACTTTCAGGGACTGATGAAAAAGGTTATTAAGCAGGTAGAAGATAAAATAATGCTTGAAAAAATAACATCCATTGGTGAAAATGCATTGGATAATGCCAGAAGTAAATACAACAAATTTAAAATATAGTTTTTAGAAAGGAAGTACTATGAAAGAAATAGAACTTATTGCTACATGTGCTGCGGGCATAGAAGCTATGGTAAAAAGAGAAGTCCTAAACTTAGGATTTAAAGATATAATGACTGAAAACGGAAAAGTCACTTTTAAAGGAGATTTATCCAGCATTGCTAAAGCTAATATTCATTTAAGATGTGCTGACAGGGTGCTGCTTAAAATGGGAGAATTTGAAGCACTTTCCTTTGAAGAGCTTTTTGAAAAAACCAAGGCACTTCCCTGGGATGAGTGGATTACTGTGGACGGCAAATTTACCGTTTTGGGTAAATCGGTAAAATCAAAGCTTTTTAGCATTTCAGACTGTCAGGCAATTGTAAAAAAAGCTGTTGTAGAAAAATTAAAATCAAAATATAATGTGGAATGGTTTAAAGAAACTGGACCAGAGTATACAATCCAGGTATCTCTTTTAAAAGATATTGCAACTTTGACTATAGACACAAGCGGCACAGCCCTCCACAAAAGAGGATATAGAGAAAGAATTGTAACGGCACCTATTAAAGAAACCCTTGCCTCTGCAATGATTATGATAAGTTATTGGAATAAAACCAAGCCTTTATTAGACTGTTTTTGCGGCTCAGGTACCATTCCTATTGAAGCTGCCCTTATAGGAAAAAATATTGCACCAGGGCTTAATAGAAGCTTTGCCTCCCAAGAATGGCCCATTATAGATAAAAGTATATGGAAAGAAGAAAAACGCATTGCTCTTCAGGCAATTGATCAGGATGTTAATTTAAAAATTTATGCATCAGATATTGATGCTGAAGCTATAGAATTGGCAAAGGAAAATGCTTTTGAGGCTGGAGTAGATGACTGTATAGAATTTTCTGTTTGCGACTTTAAAGATGTAAAAATAAAAGAGGACTATGGTGTAATAATATCCAATCCTCCATATGGTGAACGTATTAGCGAAAAAAAAGAAGTGGAAAATTTATATAGGGATTTAGGAAAAACCTTTAAAAATTACCCTACCTGGTCAAAATATTTTATAACCTCTATAGAAGAATTTGAAAAATTTTATGGCAAAAAAGCCAATAAAAAAAGAAAGCTTTATAATGGAAATATAAAGGTTGACTACTATCAGTTTTTTGGTCTAAAACCGCCAAAGTGATATATTTTTTAATTTTTCTATAATTTTATATGCATTTACTTATCTTCTACTGCTTTTTTTGCAAACTCTGTATTTACTATACTTTCATATGGGACTTCCTTTGTAAGTTCCCCTGCTTCTTTCATTACTTCCTGCAAAAGTTCAAAAGCTTCTTTTTTCATAATTGGATCGCTGCACCATGCATCATTTTCTTTATATCTTTGTGCAACTTTTATTAAAATATCTTCATCTGCATCTGGAAAAGAAGGCTTGATAACTTCTGCAATCTCCTCTGGGGTATGCTGTTCCACCCATTTTTGCCCTTTATATATTGCATTTGTGAATTTTTGAATAATATCTTCATTTTCTTCTATATAGCTCTTTTTTGCAAAGTAAGCTGTATAAGGTATTTCCCCACTTTCTTTTCCAATTGAAGCTAAAACATATCCTCTTCCTTCTTTTTCTAGCATAGATGCTGTAGGCTCAAACAAAGTTACATAATCTCCCTGGCCTCCTGTAAATGCTCCCGCCATTAGTGCAAATTGTACACTGGTATCAACAACCAAATCTTCTTTAGGATTTAATCCATTCTTTTTAAGTACATATTCCAGCGTCATATAGGGCACGCCACCTTTTCTGCCACCAATTAAAACACTGCCTTTAAGATTTTCCCATTTAAAATTTTCTTTTGCTTTTCTTCCCACAAGAAATGAACCGTCTCTTTTGGTAAGCTGGGCAAATACCACTCCATAATCTTTTTTCCCTTCATTGTATACATAAATTGCAGCTTCTGGTCCTGCAAAGCCGATATCTGCCTGCCCTGATAAAACTGATGTCATAACTTTGTCTGCTCCCTGTCCTGTTGTAAGTTCTATCTCTAGCCCTTCCTCTTCAAAAAAGCCTAAATTTAAAGCTACATATTGGGGAGCATAAAAAACCGAATGGGTAACTTCATTTAAACGTATCTTTTGATAATCACTTTTATTGCATGCACAAATTGAAAGGAGCATTCCTAAAATTAAAAGAAAAACCATAATTTTTTTCATATCAACACACCTCCTAAAATTAATATGTTTATTTGGATTTAATGATAAATTTT
Organism: Clostridium sp.; assembly: GCA_012517995.1. Classification (GTDB taxonomy): domain Bacteria; phylum Bacillota; class Clostridia; order Acetivibrionales; family Acetivibrionaceae; genus Herbivorax. Next base: position 51,632 of record JAAYTS010000072.1, on the reverse strand, counting down.
TCAAAAAAGGCTACCATCTGATACATTAGAGTTGCAGCAACAGATAAAATTAATACACTTGTCATAACCAAATCCAACTGAAATACCTGACCACCATAGACAATAAGATAACCTATTCCTGACCTAGATACTAAAAATTCTCCCACTATCACACCAACCCAGGATAATCCTACATTAACTTTAAGAGCATTAACAACAATAGGATAAGAAGAAGGCAGAACAACTTTAGACAGTACCTGAAGCTTATTTGCACCAAAAGTTTTAACAAGCTTTATTTTGTCTTTATCCACCGACTGCAATCCGTTTAAAACTTCAAGTATAGTTACAACTATGGATATTGACAAGGCTATTGCAACTATTGCTGTAGTTCCGGCACCTATCCACACTATAAATATAGGTCCTAATGCTATTTTAGGCAAACTATTTAGTACAATAAGGTATGGCTCCATAACCTTTGAAAGAAAATCCGACCACCACAGAATAATGGCCACCATAGTACCTAACAATGTGCCTAATAAAAATCCTATAACAGTTTCTGCACATGTAACTGCAATATGTTTAAAAAGCTCCCCCTCATTATAAAGATTTAAAAAGGTCTTTATAATTCTTGAAGGCTGGCTTGTTATAAATGCATCTATAATTTTTAAGTTTGCAGCCACTTCCCATAAAACAAAAATCAGCACCACCAAAGCAATTTGTGTAAACAGTATAAATATTTTGCGATACTTTATTTTTTTCAAATATTCCATATGTTCCTTTGATACCGGCACCTTCTTAGAACTAAACATGAACATCAAGCTCCTTCCATATCATGTTAAAGTAATCTTTAAATTCTGGTGCCTCCCTTGCCGCTAACGGGCTTTTTTCCTTTTTTGACAGCATAATACTGTATATGTTTTTTACAGTACCCGGTCTTTTAGAAAGAACCATAACCCTGTCTGACAAGCTTATACTTTCAGCTATATCATGGGTAACAAGTATTGCTGTTTTATTTTCCTTTTTTATTATTCTGAATATGTCATCAGCAACAGAAAGCCTTGTTTGATAATCTAATGCAGAAAAGGCCTCATCTAAAAGAAGTATTTCCGGCTTTAAGGCAAGTGTTCTTATAAGAGCTGCTCTTTGTCTCATTCCCCCTGATAATTGGGATGGGTATTTATCTTTAAATTCACCAAGACCATATGTGTCCAAAAGATTTAGTACATATTCTTTATTTTCTTTTGAGATGTTTTTTTTGATTTCAAGACCTAGAAGTACGTTTTGTAAAATATTTCTCCATTCAAAGAGATGGTCTTTTTGAAGCATGTATCCCACTTTTTCCGACATTCTTGTTACTAGACTGCCATTTAGCAGAACTTTACCAGAAGATGGCTTAATAAGACCTGCTATTAAAGAAAGCAGTGTTGATTTTCCGCATCCGCTAGGACCTACAATGCTAAAGAATTCCCCTTTTTTCACAGAGAAATTGATATTACATAATGCGTCTATTTCTCCATTTAAAGAATGGTATTTCATAGAAACATCTTTTAATTTTACAATACTGTCCACTTTGAGCACCTCAATTTCAGGTCTTTATTAACAGTATATTATTTGGTTTACTTAAAGGTGCTCATAAAACACTTAAATATACAACATTTAAAGAAACTAAAAATTTTGAAAATATTATTAAAAATAAATTATTTTTTAGGCTTTTTATCCGTCAATTTATCTAAAAAATTTAATAAAACCCAGGTGGAAATATACTCCACCTGGGTCTAAAACATTTAATTTATTTAATAGCTTTATTTTTTAATTATAGACTCTCCTGTCATTTCACCAGGCTTTTCAACCCCCATAATGTCAAGGATTGTAGGAGCAATATCAGCTAATCGTCCTTCTTTTAGAGAAACATCTCCTAAACCTATTGCAATTAAAGGAACAGGATTTGTTGTGTGGGCTGTAAAAGCACCCCCGTTTTCATAATCCTTCATTTGCTCAGAATTTCCATGGTCAGCAGTAATCAGTGCCACCCCACCTTGGTCTAATATTGCAGATATCACTCTTCCAAGACATTCATCAATAGCTTCTATAGCAGACTTTGCTGCATCAAAATCCCCTGTATGTCCAACCATATCAGGATTTGCATAATTTAATACTATTACATCATAGACTTTTTGGTTAATTCTATTTACAACCTCATCAGTTACTTCATACGCACTCATCTCTGGCTTCATATCATAAGTAGCAACTTTAGGAGATGGTATTAGCACCCTGTCTTCTCCTTCATACACAGCCTCCACTCCTCCATTAAAGAAGAAGGTAACATGTGCATATTTTTCAGTCTCAGCAATTCTAAGCTGTCTATAGCCTAAATTGCTAATATATTCTCCAAAAGTGTTCTTAAGGCTTTCTGGCTTAAAGGCTATGTGAACATTTTCAAAAGTTTTATCATACTGTGTCATACATACAAAATGTACAGGGAAATAACCTTTTCCTCTTTCAAAACCATCAAAATCAGTATCTATAAATGTTCTTGTTATTTCTCTTGCCCTATCAGGTCTAAAGTTAAAGAATATAATTGAGTCATTTTCACCTATAGCTGCTACAGGAGCACCATTTTTCTTAATTACAGTAGGTTTTACAAATTCATCGTATTCTTTTCGTTTATATGACTCTTCAACAGCTTCCACTGCACTTTCTGCCTCTAAACCTTTAGACAGCACCATAGCATCATAAGCTAACTGAACTCTTTCCCATCTGTTGTCTCTATCCATAGCATAATATCTTCCCATTACAGTGGCAATTTCACCTACACCTATTTCTTTTAGCTTCTCTTCTAGTCCTTCCACATATCCCTTTGCACTGTCTGGGGGTACATCTCTTCCATCAAAGAAACAATGTATATATACATCATTGAAATTTCTTTTTTTAGCAAGTTCCAATAATCCGTATAAATGGGTATTGTGACTATGTACACCACCATCAGATAAAAGACCAAACAAATGAAGTTTTGAATTGTGTTTTTTGCAGTTTTCTATAGCATCAACAAACTCTTTCTTTTCAAAAAAATCGCCGTCTTTTATGGATTTTGTAATGCGTGTAAGCTCTTGATATACAATTCTTCCAGCACCAATATTTGTGTGACCTACTTCAGAGTTACCCATCTGACCATCAGGCAGACCTACATCCATTCCACTTGTTCTTATTACAGTATTGGGATACTCTTTCATAAACTTTTCGATATTAGGCTTATTGGCAGCTTTTATTGCATTGCCGTCTTCTTTTGGATTTAACCCATACCCATCTAAAATAATTAGTGCAACTAATCTATCTTTCATACTATCCCTTCCTTTCCACTTAATTTATATATTCAACAATCTAAGCAAAATATAAACCCCCTTATGCCAAAAATAGGCAGGGGGTTTTGCCTGTAAGTAAATATCCTCTTACTATTTGTTGTAATTAACTATTTTATCAAACTCATCAACTTGAAGGCTTGCACCACCTACAAGTCCTCCATCTATATCAGACATATTGAAAAGTTCTGCTGCATTTGATGCCTTAACACTTCCACCGTATAGTATTCTTATAGCATCTGCCACATCTTTTCCATACAGCTCTTCTACAACTTTTCTTATTACTGCACAAACTTCTTGGGCTTGCTCACTTGTAGCTGTCTTACCTGTTCCAATAGCCCATATAGGTTCATAAGCTATAACAGCTTCTTTTACTTGTTCTGCACTAAGACCTAAAAGAGCTATTTTAACCTGATATCTAACTAATTCAGCAGTTACACCCTGTTCTCTTTGTGTAAGTGACTCCCCTACACAAATGATAGGCTTTAAACCATATTTAAAAGCTGCATGAACCTTTTTGTTTACAGTTTCATCAGTTTCTGCAAAGTACTGCCTTCTTTCAGAGTGACCTATTATAACATAGTTCACTTCTAAGTCAGCTAACATAGCACCTGAAACTTCACCTGTAAATGCACCGTTTTCTTCCCAGTGCATGTTTTGTGCTGCCACTTTTATATTTGAACCTTCAACAGCTTTTTTAACTGATGGAATGCATACGAAAGGCACCCCTGTAACCACTTCCGCATCAGCACCCGCAACTTTATCCTTTAAAGCCTGAACAAATTCAACGGCTTCTTTAGCTGTTTTATTCATTTTCCAGTTTCCTGCTGCAATTTTTACTCTACCCATTTTATATTTTCCCCCTTATTTGTCCATTAAAACATCTATTCCTGGAAGTACCTTTCCTTCTAAGAATTCTAAAGATGCTCCGCCTCCAGTAGAAATATGTGTTATTCTATCTGCAAAACCTAGTTGCTCAACAGCTGCTGCTGAATCGCCACCACCAATAATGGAAACTGAATCTGATTCTGCAACTGCCTTTGCAACTGCTTTTGAACCATTTGCAAAGTTAGAAAATTCAAACACTCCCATAGGTCCATTCCAAACAACAGTTTTTGCATCTTTTAATTCATTTGAAAATAACTCTATAGTCTTAGGTCCTATATCCATACCCATCCATCCATCAGGTATTTTGCATGATTCAACTATTTTACTTTCTGAATCATTTTTAAATTCCGTTGCTATAACATTGTCTACTGGAAGTAATAGCTTAACACCTTTCTTTTCTGCCTTTTCCAACAAACTTTTAGCAAGTTCCACTTTATCATCTTCACAAATAGAAGTACCTACGCCATAACCCTTAGCTTTAAAGAATGTATATGCCATTCCTCCACCTATTATAAGGGTGTCTACTTTGTCAATAAGGTTTTCTATAACAGCTATTTTGTCTGATACCTTAGCTCCACCTAGTATTGCTACAAAAGGTCTTTCTGGATTTGACAAAGCTTTACCCATAAAATCAATTTCCTTTTTTATAAGATATCCGCAAACTGCTGGAAGATGGTCAGCAAGACCTGCAGTTGACGCATGTGCTCTGTGTGCTGTTCCAAATGCATCGTTTACATAAATTTCTGCCATACTTGCTAATTCTTTTGCAAAGTCAGCATCATTTTTAGTTTCTTCCTTATGGAATCTTACGTTTTCAAGTAAGAGAACTTCACCTTCTTTTAAAGAAGCAGCCTTTTCTTTAGCATCTTCTCCAATTACGTCTTTAGCCAATATTATTTCTTTTCCTAAAAGTTCTCCTAATCTTTCTGCTGTTGGTTTCATGCTAAATTTATCTTCAAAACCATTTTTAGGTCTTCCTAAATGTGATACCAATATTGTCTTTGCACCATTTTCAACTAAATACTTGATGGTAGGAAGTGCCCCAACAATTCTCTTGTCATCTGTAATTTTGTTGTTCTCATCTAAAGGCACATTAAAATCCACTCTTACAATAACTTTTTTTCCTTTAACATCTATATCCTCAATGGTTTTTTTGTTCATCATTCCCATAAGTCCACTCTCCTTTAATTAATAAATTTTTATCCCCTTTATTTTGAATTTATTTGAATTAATTACCAAGCCTTTGATACATACTTTTTACTACATTCATTTTAAAAAGGCTCGGTTGTATAACCGAACCTTTTTATGCAACCTCATATAAATCCTAAAATGAAATTACTTTGAATCAACTGACGCCATATAAGAAATTAAATCAACAACTTTGTTTGAATATCCCCACTCATTGTCATACCATGCAACAAGTTTTACAAAGTTGTCATTTAAAGCTATACCAGCTTTAGCATCAAATACTGAAGTTCTTGCTTCACCAATAAAGTCTGATGATACAACATCATCTTCAGTATATCCTAAAATACCTTTTAATTCATTTTCAGAAGCTTTTTTAACTGCTGCTTTGATATCATCATAGCTAGCTGCTTTTTCTAAACGGCAAGTTAAGTCTACAACAGATACATTAAGAGTTGGTACTCTAAATGCCATACCAGTAAGTTTTCCGTTTAAGTCAGGAATAACTTTACCAACAGCTTTTGCTGCTCCTGTAGATGAAGGAATAATATTTCCTGATGCTGCACGTCCGCCTCTCCAGTCTTTCTTTGAAGGACCGTCAACTGTTTTTTGTGTAGCAGTTGTAGCGTGTACAGTTGTCATTAAACCTTCAACTATACCAAAATTGTCATGAATTACTTTAGCAAGAGGTGCTAAACAGTTTGTTGTACATGAAGCGTTTGATACAACATTCATATCTTTTGTATACTTGTCATTGTTAACTCCCATAACAAACATTGGAGCATCTGCTGATGGAGCACTTATTACTACTTTCTTAGCGCCACCTTTAAAGTGAGCTGAAGCTTTTTCTGTAGTTGTAAATACACCTGTTGATTCTACAATGTATTCTGCTCCACAATCTTTCCATGGAATTTCTGCAGGGTCCATGGATGCAAAAACGCTTATTTCTTTTCCATTTACAACAAGCTTACCATCTTTAACTGAAACTTCACCTTTAAATTGACCATGTACAGTGTCATATTTTAACATATACTTCATGTACTCTAGATCAATAAATGGGTCATTGATACCAACAACCTCAACATTCGGATTGTCGATAGAAGCTCTGAAAACTAAACGTCCTATACGACCAAAACCATTAATTCCAACTTTTACTGCCATAATTTTCTCCTCCTATGTAATTTATTAGTACTTATTATAAGCTACATGGTAGCATCAATGCAAAAATATATTTATAGATTATAAATATATATAATACACCATGAACATTTTATATTATTTTTTTTTGATTTTCAATACCTATATCAAAAAAATAATTAATTTTTTAACAAAGTCTATTTTATTCCAATAAATGTACATATAATTCTAGTAAAATGTAATAAAAATAGTTTTCTCAAATGCTTTATTTTTATTCATACAAATTATAATCTGTCATTAATTCCATTGTATGGTCATATGAATCTTCTGCCTTTTTTCTGTTATTATCGTTAATGTACTCTTTTTCCATATTTTCTCTTAAGACTGGAAGTATTCTGTGAACTGGTCTTCCATTTTCATAATACTTATCAACCCATGTGGGAATGTGCCTAACACTTTTTAATATAGTTTTATCCTCTCCATTTTCACTTTGTTTTTCTAAAGTAATACGGACAATAACCCCATCTTCAGTATATACCTTGTTTGGCCTTTGTGCCTGATCGTTTCTGCTAAAATTGGATATAAAATTGCCCATTGAATATATAATATACTTAGGGCTACCTTCTACTTCTATCACTTCTGATTTTTGAATAACATGTGGGTGAGTTCCTAATACAATATCTGCTCCCCAGTCAAACAACTTTTCTGCCAACTGCTCCTGATGGACACTTTGAGTCCTGTGATATTCATTTCCCCAGTGCATATAGGCAATTATAATGTCTGAATTAATTTCTTTGGCTTTTTCAATATCTTCCTTTATTTTTTCTTCATCTATTAAATTTAGCATATATTTTTGTTCTTCTTCAGTTAAAAAAGGTGAGTTTCCGTTACAACTGTAGGAATATGCAATGATGCTTATTTTAAAGCCTTTAATGTCTACCGTTATAAATCTGTCATCCTTCGGAGTTGCCAAAGTTCCCACATGCCGCATGCCTCTTTCATTTATTTTTTCTATTGTACTTAAAACTCCTTTTTTCTTTCTGTCTAAGGCATGATTATTTGCAGTAACAAGCACATGAAATCCTGCATATTTTAGTGCATCCAGTATGGAATCAGGAGTATTAAAATAAGGAAAGCTTGTGTATTTTTCTTCTTCCCCTGCTGTAACCGTTTCAAAGTTTGCAATGGCTAAATCTGCATCCTCTATGTATTCTTTCACATATTCAAAAACCCTGGTAAAATCATATTTACCTGTATCAGGGTCAAATGCACTCTCTAAATTGGAGTTATGACACATTATATCCCCCACTGCAGTTATTGTAATGGTTTTGGGCTCCTCAATTTGTTCTTCTTCATTTGAATGAGTCTCATCTAGAGTAGTTTCTTCCCCCTTACTAACCTCTTTTTCCTGATTTTTCTCATCACTTTCTTTGTTTTCCCCTTCAGATATTTCATTTTCAATGTCTGAAGAAGTGTTAACCTCTCTATTTCCACTTGTTAAATCACAGCCTAATAGTGAAATCAGAAAGAGAAAAATGGTGATTATTGCAGCACATTTATAATATTTTTTCATATCTACACCTCACCTGTGGAATTAATCTAAATTTTATTTAACATATTTAGTTTAAACCTTTTGTGTGAAAATAGCAAATTTATTTAAAACTCTCAGAACAAGGAAGTGCCAAAGACAGACAGCAATCTTTATATACAAATGAAAAAAGTTTTATTTTATAATCGCCTATCTGTAATTCATCATCTACAGTGTCTAGTTTTTTAAAATCCATATTCATTCCAAGTCTTAAAAATTTAGATATAGCTTCCTTTCTAGTCCAGTATTTTATAGCTTGTACATTTCTTTCATGCAGAGTAGTTCCTTTAGATAGAATACTCTTTTCTCTGTCTGAAAAAAAGAAATTAATTAAAGAGTTTTCCACTTTAAAAATTTTTTCAACATCCACTCCTATATTATTTTCTGACACCACTCCAATACAGTATGGAAAGGAATGAGTAATAGAAACATTTATATTGGGATACTGATGGATATAAGGGGCAGAATCTGCCCCCTTTAAAACATCTACACTATTTAAATCCACTATGCTTTTTTTAAAAATTTTATATTTAAAAAGTGCTTTTTTTACCGCATACCTGCCACACAGCCATTGAAGTTTCTTTTTATAAATTTTAAATTCCTCTAAATATTCCACCTCCCTTTCTGACAGCAAAGAAAGATACTGGCTGTCACTAATCTGCAATTTTTCATGTATTTTACCCATGTCCACCAATGCATAATTTAAGTCAATATAATTTTTTAAACTTTCCATATTAAGTTCAATTAAATGCTCTATTTCCTGTGATATCATAAACTAATCCGCCTCTTAATAACATTTCTTGCATAATAACACACTTCACCATATTCATTCAACATAATCACATCGTATTTTTTATACTCATCCCCATCTTCTTTTTGCTTTGCAATAACTTTATAACCACAAGCTTCTCTTGGAACTTTTACAACACCAATCTCATCTGCTTTCCATGGTAAAAATACCCTGTCACTATTGTAAGCGGTATGTATACCACATACTTGAAAGATAGAATCCATAAATGCCGGGTTAATTAACAATTGGTGAAGTTTATATTTGGTATTATTAATTTCCTCTATGGGAAGTGTTTTAATTGTAAGCATAGCCCCCTCGCTATTTCTCCTGAATTTATTGTTTTCCAGATCCTTATCAACAAATAAAGGACCTAATACTATAGTATTTTGATTCCTCTTATAATGGTTTTCAAGGGCAGCCCTTGTAGAATCTTCTTCCCTAAATTGATTTTCCATGTCCTTCATGCTTAGTAAATCACTATAATCTGAAATTTTAGCACTTATCTCCATACTGTTTAAATTAATAAGTTTTGAGAGACCATATTTAAAATCTAAATATGTATATACATCTCCTTTAAAACTTTCTTTTTCTTCAGCTTTTTTTACATTTAAAATAATTTCCTGAGGTCTTTCATAAAATAGTTTGCAAGGATTATGCAATATTAAGTTTTTAAAACAGTATTGCTCCCTTCTTCCATAAATCAAGCTGTGATACTGGGCAAACATTTCCATAAATGCAACTGCTGGCATTAGCGGTGTTTCCCCTAATCTATGCTGATTTATAATAGGGTCTCTTTTTACTGAAAAAACTTTAAAAGCTCTTTCAATTAAACCATCTTTTTTGCTTACCCACTGGATAAAAGGTGTGGAATTAAGTTTTTTATAAGCCATTTTTTCCGGCATTATAAACTCAAGGCCTTTACTTACAATAATTTCATTTTTATTTGTTTTTCCCTCTAGAAGACTTACAAACTCTTTAGCACCTCTTTTAGGCTCAATAAGATTTAATCCCATTTCTTCAAAGTTCTCTTTCAGGTACTCATTTTTCCAGGCTATGCCCAAATTCTTCCATCCAGACCAGGCTATACTAAGGCCATGAATGTTTTTATATTTTGAGTTTAATGAAGAAATAAAGCTATTTATAAAACTATTTGCTGCACAGTAGTCTAGCTGTGCCTCATTTCCAAATCTTCCCGAAATGGATGAAAATCCAATAACGCTTTTTAATTGCTTTTTGTCTAAAAGTCTGTAAAGATTTAAAAGTCCCCTAACCTTTACAGAAAAGACCTCTCTAAATTCCTCTACACTTTTATCCTTTAACAGCCTGCTTTTTTCAATTCCTGCTCCATGAATCAGCACATGGACAGGACCATTATTTTTAACTGATTCTTTTATAGCTTTTTCCAATTTCTCATAATCTCTTACGTCACAGGATATATACAAAGCTTCATTTCCGTCATTTTTAATTTCATTTATTAGTTTGTAAACAGAAACAGCTTTTTTGATTTTTTCCAACTCCCTGTTTACCATTACAGGAGTTACTTTTGAATGTGCTTTTTGTAACCTTTCTTTTATTTCTATTTTTTTGTTTTCTAACTGTTCATCATCTAGTTGTGAAAACTCTTCTACATTGCCATCTAGCTTAGTACGACCTATAATGGTAAATTTACTTCTGTATTTTTTTGATAATTGTCTTGTTATTTCGGAAGTAATACCATTTCCTCCACCTGAAATCAAAAAGTGAATGTTTTTAGGGTATTCCACCTTCTGAAACTCCATTTTGTCTAAATAGTCAATTTTAACCACCATACGCTTATCCTTCTTATAACCAATTTCATAGTCAAAGGAAGAAGATTCTATCTCTTCTTTGAGTTTAGATGCAATATCCCAAAATCCTCCTTCAATTTCTCCCACATCCACTATTTTTACTTTTGAATTTTCACACTCTTTCCTAAGACCTTTGTAAAAGCCACTTAAAGCTCCAAAGAAGGGGTCTGAAATTTCCCTTACATCTTTTGCATATCCGTGACATCCATCCATTGAAATTGCGCAAACAATTCTTATTTGAGTCTGTGAAATTTTCCCACTAAGCTTTTTATAAAATATAAATCTAGCTTCACCATTTAAAAATTCCAAAGTCTCTTCCTCTAATTTTGAAATACCATCAATATCAATTTTTTTACCTATATGAGTACAGTCAACTATTACATCTACATCTTCATTTATAAATTCTAAAATGCTTTTTTCAAAATCTTCTAAGTCTTTATATTTGTTAAATACAAATTCTTTTACAAATTTTGATTGTTCTTTAAAATAGTCTGATATTTTATTTACCGTTTCTTTTTCATCACCAATAATCCATATACTTTTGTCTTTTAAATCAAAATCTTTTGTGTCTAAGTTTTCTTCAACAAAAACTGGTACCTGAAGGCTTAAGTCTCTTTCAATTTCATAAGTTTCTTCTTCTGTTTCTTCTATTTCTCCTGTTTTTTTCATTCCTTCTGTTTCTTCTATTTCTTTTGTTTCCTCTGTTTTTTCTGTTTCTTCTGTTTCTTCTGTTTCTTCTGTTTCTTCTGTTTTTTCTTGTTTTAAGTTGTTTTCTTCCTTTTTTACTTCAGATTTATAAAGTTTATCTTTTACAAAATCAATTACATCCCCTATTGTTTTGTAACTGGATATATTTACTTCTATTTCATCTGACATTTGGTATTTTTCGCCTATAAAAGAAAATATTGTTGCTTGTTTTACTGTGTCTATTCCCAAATCAGCTTCCATTTCCATATCCTTTTCAAGCATTTCTTCCGGGTATCTTGTCACATGGGATATAATTTTTATTACATCATCTTCAACATCAATTTCTGATTTTGCATCCTGTTTTATTTCCAGCTTCTCATCTGATTTCTCCGTTTTTTCTTTGTTTTCACTTACTGATACTTCCATATCTTTTTCTAATCCCTTTACAAAATCAATTACATCCCCTATTGTTTTGTAACTGGATATATTTACGTTCTCTTCATCTGATATTCCGTACTTCTCGCCTATAAGGGAAAATATAGTTGCCTGTTTTACTGTATCTATTCCTAAATCAGCTTCCATTTCCATATCCTTTTCAAGCATTTCCACAGGATATTTTGTCACTTCTGATATAATACCAAGTACATCTGATTCATAATTGTGGTAAGACATAAATTTATCATCTTTTTGCATATCATGGCTAGCTTCGGTACTTTGAATATCTGCAAAACTTTCTTCTGCTTCTTCACTTCCTTCACCCTCTGCTACAAGAATTCTTCCTTGATTTTTTAATTGTGCATTTTCAAAGCCTGAAATTTCTCTAAGCCAGTTATTATAAATTGTACTGTCAAAAATTCTTGTATCTTCAGAGGATATTTTCTCTAAAAGGTGGTAGTTGCCCTGTCCTCCATAGCCTATAACCATCCTTAGGGCATATCTGAAATTATATGCTCCTCCTTTAGATATGTTAAGACCTTCTAATGCATGGTCCGGCTCTTTGAAATTTGGCACTGGAGGTATTTCTTGTTTTAAAAGTGCTTTTGCCGCAATGGCTTCTTCTAAGGAAGCACCCATTGTATGACCTGTCATTCCCTTTGTATTTACAATCTTTATATCCCTGTATTTATCTCCAAATACATCTTCAAGTGCCATTTTTTCAGTTTCAGCACAACCTCCCTTTTTAGGTGAAAATGTCTCATGGGAAAAGTACACTGTTTCCTTTGCAATTTCACTTCTGTTAAGTCCATGTTCTTCTTCCATCTTTGAAATAAATCTCTGTAATTCATCACAATACTTTTTGCTTTCTATTTTAGCTTGATGTCCTGCGGTATTAAAAAGATGAGTTCCTAAAATTCGGCAAATTCCATTCATGCCTCTTTTTCTCACATCTTCTTCTTTTTCAATTACAAGTCCCACAGCACCAGCTCCAATTACCATTCCACTTCTTCTGTTGTCAAAAGGCACAGCCGCTTCAAAAACATTATCACAATCTGAAGCCGCTCCCATGCTCAAGAAACTTCCCCCTATCCATGGCAGCATTTTCTTTGAAGTAGGATTATCCGCTCCCACAACAATCATTCTTTTAGCATGTCCGCCTCTTATAAGATCTTCTGCAACTGTTATGGCAGATGCCGTAGAAGAACATGCAGCTTTTATATGTAAATTAGGTCCCATAGCTCCTATAAACTGTGCCAGCCTGTTGTTTGCCAAAGAGGAAATTTGGATTAATAATTCATGATTAAATTCATAAATATCCTCTTCACCAAAATTATTTGTAAGTTTTGAATAATGGAAATTAAACCAATCGGATAAAATTTTCCTTACTCCTTCATCCTTTACTTTAGAGATTACTTCCTGATAAAAATCTATTAAATCCTTTCTGGTTTTACTTCCAAATTTACTTGCTACATACTTTGACACTTCTGATATAAAAGGTTCAAATGCTGGGAAACCACAGGCATATATTATCCCTGTATCCTTTTGCATTTCTTCTGGAAGAACCCATCTTCCTTCTAAAGAAGTACCTGAAGATGTAATAATTTTTTCTCTTACAAGAGGTATTTTTGCATCTTTTAATGCTTCATAGCCTGCTGCTACTCCTGCACACACATCTAAAGTCATTTGATTTAATGTCTTTTCATCTATTTGATAGTCATTTAACATGTCAATTTCACCAAGCTTACCTGCTATTTGAATAACTTCATTAATTGCAGAAAGCTTTTTAAATGTAACTTTATGCTCATTTTTCAAAAGCCTTGTTATGTTTAAATCCAATAAGCTTTCCATCTCGTCATCATTAAGTTTTTCGATGAAATTCCTTCCTTGGAATATATAGTCAAAATTGTCATCTGAAAATACTTTTTTAAAAGTTCCGGGTAATCCTATTGACACTCCGCTGTAGACAAGATTTTCTTTAGGTTTGGATAAATTAGTATTTGAATTATTTATTTCATCATTATATTTTATTAAATCACTATTATAATTTGTTTTTAAAATATTCTTTGATGGAACATGTTTTATATCAACACCTAAGGTAAATAACTGTGCCAGCAATGTTTTGTAAGATTCAACATCACTTTTGCCTCTTTTATTTGAAGCCAAAACCAAAACATCTTTATCTTTTAAAATACTTTTAACAAGGTTTGTAAGTACCGTTGACGGACCTGATTCAATAAAAACCCTTACCCCTTTATGGTAAAGTGATAAAATTGCATCTTTAAAATTTACCTTTGAAACAATTTGTTCTTTTAAAATATTAGGAATATCCAGAAGTCTTTCCTTTGTATCCGGATAAAAATCCCCTAAATGACATGCCATAATTTTCTTATTTGGTATTTGAAAATGACAATTTTTAATTTTATCATAAAAACTCTGAGATGCTTTATTCATTAATGGAGTATGAAAGCCGTGGGATACATTAAGTACTCTGGTATAAATATTTATTTCTTTTAAATATTTTGATATTTTTTCTATTTCCTCAACTCTTCCTCCTATAACCGTTTGTTCAGGAGAATTTATATTGGATATACTCACATCAAAACCTTGATTTTTTATAATATCCTCAACCTTTTTGCTATCTGCATTTACACTTAACAAAATGCCTCTTTCCTTTTTTGGTATGCTGTCAAAGGAAAAACCTCTTTCTCCAATAATATTTAAAGAAGTCTTTAGGTCTAACATTCCACTTGCAAAAAGGCATGCTATTTCACCTAAGCTGTGTCCTATCATATAATCTGCATTTATTCCAGACTCAGCTAATAGCTTATACATTCCCACATTACTTAGAAACATTACAGGATGGGTATTTTTTGTGTCCTTTAACTCTTCTTCTAACACACTGTCATTCTCTCCAAATATAACAGAGGTAATGCTATAACCATGTTTTGCCTCCCAAAAAGCATCAGCCTGCATATACAATGACTCAACACAAGTGTAGTTTTCATATAATTCTTTTAACATATTAGCATATTGAGAAGACTGTCCTGGAAACATCCATGCCATTTCATTAGAATTTATAACTTTACCTTCTTTGAAAAATACTCCTTTTTTGTTAAGAGATGTTAATTTATTATTTTCAATACATTCATTAAAATAATCCCATTTATCATTTAATTCATCTAAAGAATTAAATACTATGGCAAGTCTTACATTATCTTTAGCATTATTTAAAGAATTGTTTATAAGTACCCCTTGTTCTATTGACTTATTTTCTTTTTCTATAATTTGTAGAAAATTGGTATATCCATTTTTTATATCATCAATTGTAGCACCTGAAAACAACACAACTTCTGGTAATTTATCAGGTTTATTTTGAGATACTGCATTAACATTTTCAGTATTTTTCATAGCAGCAGAATAAACTCTTTTTACAAACTCAGATCTAAATTCCTCCATACAAATATGAAAATCAGCTCCACCAAATCCATAGGCACTAATATTTGCCCGTCTTGGATGCCAATTTGTTCCTTCCCATTTTTTCTTCTCAGAAACTATATAAAATGGGGAATCTTCAATTCTTAGCTTAGGATTTATCTCTTCAACATTTGCAGTTGGAGGAATAATTTTATTGTAAAGAGCTAAACAGTTTTTTATCATGCCAGGTGCACCTGAAGCATATCTTAGATGCCCAATATTTGATTTCACCGAACCTAAACCACAGTAATTTTTTCTTTTGGCACCTAAGTTTAAAAAAGCTTCCGTAAGTGCTTCCACCTCAACTTCATCTCCTACAGCTGTACCAGTTCCATGAGCCTCTACATACTCAATGGTTTCCACGGGATACCCCGCCATTTTACACGAACTCTCTATTACCCTTACCTGACCTTCTTTATTAGGCGCTGCAATGCCCTTACCCTTGCCATCGCTTCCCTGACCAAAACCAGATATTATACCATAAATTTCATCCTTGTCCCTTAGTGCATCCTCTAGTCTTTTTAAAACCAATACCCCTCCACCTAGTCCAATTACAAAACCATTTGCCCTTTTATCAAATGGGAATGAACCATCTGGAGACAGTGCATTAATTCCCGAAAAAACTACCATAGGAATTTCACTCATTGTTACTTCCATACCACCAACAAATGCAATATCATAATCCTTCCTCAATAATCCAATTACCCCGCATATAGAAGCTGCCAACGACGATGCACATGCTGCATCAACTGTATAAGCTGGTCCTCTAAAATCAAATACATTGCATATTCGTCCTGCAGTAATACTTTGAAGCATGCTAGGAGCACTATCTTCTGTTATTGGAAGTGTACCTTCTAAGGATTTTTCCGTTATATCATCAATTAATTCTTCCAATTCATTAGGTGCAAAGGCAGACTTTATTTTAGCATTATTCATTATTTTTTCTCTGACTTTATAATAATTAAGTCTTCTTATAACATTGTCATAATGTGTTCCAGGAGCTCCCGTACCTAAAATTACCGCGGTGCGCTCTTTAGGGATAGGGGATTTAATAGATTGTAACGCTTGATCCACACAATATATTGCTGTGTGTTGATTTGGATCCATATATTCAGCTACAGTAGGAGGTATTCTGTACTTTCTGCTTAAAGCATCAAAACTGTTCTTATCAACTAAAGCTCCCACTTTAGTATATGATTTGTCCTGTTTAATAATCTGCCCATACACTTCTGGCCTATAAAATATTTTACTATTGAAAATGTCTTCTGGCACATCCTTAATAGATATTTTTTTATTTAAAATATTTTTCCAAAAAGTATTTATATTCGGAGCATCAGGAAACAATCCACCCATACCAACAATTGCAATTTTTTCTTCAGAATAATAATATTTTTTCATTTTAACCCCTCCCCAAAATAATTTTAAAACTTGCTGTTAATTAATTTATTTAGTAGCTTCCATGAAAAAATTATAAATATCTTTTGATAGCTTAGGTACTCTCAAAATATTGAGATGACCTGCGTGATAAATATTGACGTTTTTAACATTGGTTTTTTCTATAAAAGCTTTATATTTTTTTTCTTCAATAAGCTGATCATAAATTGAGTATAAAAGTGCAACAGATTTAAAATTCACATCAGAATATGTTCTGTTAAATACCTCCACTTCTTCAAAAACAGCCTCTGTTGCTTTCTCATTCCATCCATGTTTTCTAAGATCATTTCTAATGGATTCTAATATGTGACTTTCCCATACAAGCCTTGACAAACTAACAACGGGATTAATTAAAACAACACCATTTATTTTATTTTTTATAGTATAATATTTTAAAGAAATAAATCCCCCCATGCTAAACCCTACAAGCAATAAAGGTTTTTTATCAACATAATTTATAAACTGCATACATGCCTCAACATCATAAATAGATTGAATAAATGCTTTTTTTGTTCTGTACACATCTGCACTTAAAAAATATTCCCCGCTAAAGATACTGTTTTTTGGCTTTCTTTTATGATGATATGGCAGTTCCATTATATAGACATTAAATTTTAGTTCATTTAGCATTTTAATTAAAAATGTATAATTTAGTAAATGTTCATCATATAATCCATGAATAAACAAAATATTCCCAATATTATCATCACATTGGCTATTATGTAGGTAAATACTGTTGTTTTCTTTATATGGTAATGTTTTGTAAAGCGAAGGTATTTCAATAAGTTCAAAGCCACCTGCAGCCTTTGAATATCTCAATTTGGAAGTATCAACTTTTTTACGGTTTATATTAGTGAAAGATAACTCATCATAGATAAAGTGTGAATTTACTGGCGAATGACTTACTTTAAAAAGTTTTTCACTTTTAATTTTTTCCATGGCAATGTTGTCAACAAATTTTGAACTAGCTTCATTCATAAAATCCCCCCTCCCCACCTTAGTTAGAACAAAATTTATTTAAGCACTTTTCTATTTTTTAGCGCTTTCTTGTCTATTTTACCTACATTATTTCTTGGTATCGCATCAATAAATTCAATACTTTTAGGAATTTTAAAATTTGCAATCTTTCCTGAAAGGTACTTTATTAAATCCCTTTCTCTAATCTCTATACCTTTTTCCAAAACAACATAGGCCTTTACAACCTCCCCGTAGAGCTGGTCACTAACACCTATAGCTGCTGAATCAACAACATTTGGATGAGAATTTAATGCTGATTCTATTTCTATTGGAGAAACTTTTAAGCCTGCAACATTTATGAATTCTGTTTTCCTTCCACATACAACATAAGAACCATCTTCCATTTTATAGCCTAAATCCCCTGTATAAACACATCCATCTTTTAGTCTTTCAGCTGTCTCTTCTGGACGGTTATAATACCCAAGCATCAATCCTCTTCCTCTAACTCGCAACTCTCCTATAGTTCCATCTTCTACTACCTGTCCGTTTTCATCAACCACTTCTACCTCCAATATCCCCTTTGGTGGAAAACCTACATTGCCTGAAGGTTCAGAAAGTTTAGAAATCCTTGTTGCTATTAAAGTACAGGTTTCTGATAACCCATATCCCTCATCTAAATATATACCCACCTTTTCCTTCCATTGTCTGGATGTCTCGTAACTTAATGGTGCAGCTGCACAAAATGCCGCCTTTAATTTTTTAAGTTCTTCTATTTTAGACTCGTACCTTAAAAGCTGCATATAATGTGTGGGAACACCATATATATGTGTTATATTTTCCTTTGATATTGCATCAACTACTTTTAAAGGATGAAAAGTTTTTAAAAACACAAGTGCTGCCTTGTGTGCCAAAGAAGGAATAAGCAGTGATATTGAACCAAATCCATGGGAAAATGGTACAAAACAAAGAAGCCTGTCCTCACTTGTATACTGGTACATTCTCATATCGCTTTTTTCAAGAAATGTATAATAACATCCTGTGGAAAGCATAACTGCCTTAGGAGCTGATGTTGAGCCTGATGTATACAGCAGCATTGCCAGCTCATCTTTGCCAAATTCATACATTTCAGGCTTTTTGTCAATGCCTTTATCAGTGTTTTTATAAATTTGACTTATTTCTTTATCTTCAAATATTTCAATTTCTCCTTGATATACATTTTTAACACTTTCCCTATCTAAATATGTAAATATGCAGGAAGCCCCGGAATCCTTTAAATAATAAGGCAATTCTTCTGCTTTGTATAATGGGTCAATAAGACATATAACACATCCTATGTATTGAATTGCCAACAAAGCTATTGCAGCTTCAGCGCCATTATATAAATGAGTTGCTATAACCATTCCTGGCTTATATCCTTTTGAAATTAAAAAATCTGCAACTTTTATAACAGCATTTTCAAGCTCCCCAAAAGAAAGTCTTTCACCTTTTTCTATATCAACAATTGCTTCGTTGTTAAGATACTTATCATTGTTATTAAATAAGAAATCACAATAATTCACATAAATCCCCCCAAAATATAATTTTTTTAATACTTAAAAAGCAATCCTCCACTGCTTGCTCCTGCACCATGGGCCATCATCATTACAATATCCCCTCTTTTTATTCTGTTTGAGCTTATTAACTCATTTAATATTAAAGGACTCATGGCTGCCACAGTGTTTCCATACCTTTCAAATAAACTTAAGCTTTTTTCAAAGGGAATTCCTAAAGCTTTTACTTGTGCTTCCCATATCCTGGTTGACTGATCCGAAGTTATAAAATAATCCACCTCATCTAAAGTGATATTAGCCATTGATAAAAGTTTGTCTGCTATTATTTTTGTATACTCCACCGCCGAATCTAAAATTACTTTACCATCTACTATTTGCATAGTAAGAATATCATTTCCAGTGTCGTGATAACCTTTTGCTAACATAGTGGTTCCACAAGGAATAAAAGCGTTATCATATAATTGGTGGTTGGTAAAAATATAAGATGAGAAAAAATGCTTAGTTTTAGAAGGGCCTAAAAGCATTGCAACAATACCATCCCCAAATAAAAATACTGTTTTGGTACTTGGATTTTTGCACTGCTGTATCCTTTTAGATGATATTCCCCCTCCTAATATAAGGACATAATCATCTCCTGTAGCAATATATTTTAATGCCATATCCATAACATGCACAAAGCCACTACATGCACAAGTAACATCAAATCCGGGTATTCCCTTTTTGACACCAAGCTTTTTTAATACTGCCACCGTTGATGCCGGTATATTTTGTACGCTAAGTAACTTTGTGTATATAATCCTGTCTACTTCTTCGATGTTTACATTTGCTCTTTCTAAACACTGAGTAATTGCCTCAGCCATCAAACCTTCAAAACTTTCATCTTCACTAACCCATCTTCTTTCTTTTATTCCAATGGAAAATTGAATAGCTCTATCAGTGGCTACATAATCATATTTATCAATGATATCCTGATTAGTCATAACCTTTTTAGGAACACCAACACCAGTAGATACAATTTTTGCATATCTATTAATACGTAAAGGCTTAATATCTGGAAATGAAATAGCTGAAGAATAAGTATTTGTTTTCATTTTGCCCCCCTGTATTATATACTATTATTTTTATTTCTAAATTTCTCGTTAATATTACTTTGAACGATTCTACATTTCAAACTACTATACTTTAGGGCTTAAGATAACTTATTAGCTTTTTACACTATCTTTGATTTTTATATTATCTTTAACAAAATCCACAATATTTTTTACTATAAATGATTCTGGTTGTGCATCCATCATGGGAATTGAAAAAATTTCTGAAAACTTAAAACCTAATTCTACTAATGCTATTGAATCAGCACAAAGATCTTCTACTAAATCTGTTTCTAAATTTACCTCATTTTCTTCAACACGCAAATAATCAGCAATTACTTCTTTTGCTCTTTGATAAATGTCATCATAATTCATTTTACATCCCTCCTAAATATTATACTTTGTAGATAATTCCTCCACCGCTTATCCCTTCGCCGTGGGAAATCATCATTACATTCATGCCTTCAACAATTTTGCCTGTGCTGATTCCTTTATCTATTAACAATGGGAGCATAGCAGACATGGTGTTTCCATAATCCCTCAACAATGAAATGCTTTTGTCTTCATTAACCCCCAATGTTTCCAAAGTAAGTTCCCATATTTTTTTGTTATTTTCTGTTACCAATACTAAATCAATATCATTCATATTAAGTCCACTTTCTTCAAGTAAATTGTTAGAAACCACAGAAGTGGCCTCTCTGAAAAACTCCTCAGCTTCCTTCCAATTTCCCATTTTATATGTATCATATATATATGTTAACTTCTCAAAAGGTACTGTTTCATCAGTTCCATCTATTGCACTTAACGGGCTTATAGAAAATGCCAAATGGCTATATTCATAATTAGAATAAAAATAACTTGCTAAAATATGTTGCTTTTCTGATTTTCCAAACAACAAAGAGGCAGATGCATCCCCAAATAAAAAGGCTACCCTAGGGTCTTTTTTGCTTATAAGTTTTGTATGAATACCCCCAGATGATAAAAGAATATACTCATCCCCTGTATCTATATATTTTGATATCAAATCCACTGAATGCAAAAATGAAGTTATGCCACCATCTACATCAAAAGCATGCATAGCCATATTGCTTTTAAGTTTTCCCTGCAATCTGCTGGCAGTCATTGGCAAAAAATTGTCCCCATAATATTTATTCACTATAATTCTAGATAAGTCATCAGGCATTAATCCATAGTTATCAAGGCATTTTTTGGCGGATTCAAAAAGCATCTCGCTGTCATCATAACAATCATCTGCAATATGTCTTGTTTTTACTCCAATTGTCTTTTCTATTACACTGCTTTTAAAGGGCAAGGAATTACTTTCTATTATCTCCTCATTTGTTAAAATATTATTCGGTAAAAATGAGGCTGCGGACAATATTTTGCAAAATCTACTAATATTTTTTCTTTTGTTTTTTGGAAAATAGAATTTTAATTTCCTCACTATATCCCCACCATTTTCTATATGTTTTTATTATTAATTTATTTTATATGTCTAGTTTTTGTTCTTTCATTACATCTATAAATATTTTCACAATTTTAGGTTCAAACTGAGTTCCTGCATTTTTTTCTAATTCTTTAAATGCCTGTTCTTGAGTCATTTTCCTACTATAAGGACGTTCAGATATCATTGCATCATAGGAATCCGCCACGCATAGTATTCTCGCTCCTAAACTTATCTCTTCCCCTGCTAGTCCATCAGGATATCCCTTTCCATCATATCTTTCATGGTGATGGCGTACATAATCTGTAAGTTTATCCATTCCCTCTAAAGGTTCCAAAATATTCTGGCTATATACTGGATGCTGTCTCAATAAATCCAATTCCTCTTTAGTCAATGGCTCTTTTTTATTTAAAATAAATTTAGGTATTTCAATTTTGCCTATATCATGCAACATCGCTGCATACTGAATTATGCACACTTCCTTTAAATCAAGCCCCATAGCTTCAGCAAGAGCTACTGCATACGTAGAAACTCGCTGGCAATGACCTAATGTATACATATCTTTTGCGGATATGGTACTAAGTAATCCTTTAAATATACCTATCAACTGTTGATGATCTGAACTAATATGTTTACGAATTTGTAAAATAGCATCTTTATATAAATGTACTTTATCTTTTCCTAAGTTTTTAGCATTATAAAGTGCCATGTCCGTTTGGTATATAAGCTCATTTTTACTCTTAGCCTTGGTTGGATACTCTGAAAAACCTATTGATAATGTAAGTTTATCATATAAGGAACTTTTGTAATACATAACCTTTTTTTCTTCAAACTCTTTTTGAATTCTCTTTGCTTCTCTTTCTAAGGTTTCTAAATTCCCACCTTTTATTATTATTGCAAATTCGTCCCCACCATATCTACATATGTAAGCTTCTTTTTCCTCTATCAAGCTTTTTAAAATTACCACTGTATCTTTTAAAATTATATCTCCAAAACTATGCCCATATATGTCATTGTACATTTTAAAATCATCAATATCTATCATCATAAGCCCTAAGGATAAATTGTTTTTTTTGGCTTTTTGTATTTCTTCATCAAGAATATTATGAAAAAATCTCTGATTATATGCCCCAGTCAATTCGTCTGTAATAGCTAGCATTTGAAGCTTTTTCTTCTGAACCTCCTGCTTAGATGAAAGAATTGCAACAAAAACAGATATTATTCCTGTAGATATTTTGAGAGACAAACCCAAAATTCCCCAAGGTACCATTTCTAAACTATAATATATAACAAACATTATCGCCACATCAAAGGTTATAACAAAACTAGCTACTATTAATCCTAAATACCCAAACCTAAAGGCCAGTATAAAAAGTATAGATGATTGTATATTGGTTATAAATCCCCTTAAATTATGTTCAGTATTAGGAGAAAGCAATATCTGAATAATGGAAAAAGAAAAAGATATTAAGAAAAACAGCAAAAACTCTGCTTTTCTAAAAGCAGTATTAAAATACTGCTCAATTAAATTCATAAAATGCTCCCTTAGTGTTTTTTTCTTTTTACTTGATTCTAAATTTAATTTTTTACCTGAATCCATTACAATATTGTTCATATTTAACTCCATAATTATATAATCATCTATAAACTATTATACTTCAATTTTTGATATATTTCTATAAAAACCTTCACTAATTTCCCTAGAATATTATAAATTTAACAGCAAAAATTATATTTAGTTAATGTATATATTATATTTATTTATATATTTAATAGGATTATAGGAGCTTTTGGCTATCCTTAGACTTTCTACTCCAAGGTCTTGCTCTCTATTTATATATAAAACACTTCCTAACCCGCGTTCACAAAATTTTTGATTAATGAAAGTATAAAGACCTTTTATATTTCTATTTGCTTTTTCAATATGAATTACTGCATAGTGATTTTTTATTATTTCACCAACTGTATAAGCTTCAAATTTTCCATTAACTTTAATCAATGCTCCCTTATAATCTAATTTACTATAGTTTTTTAGCGCCTCTCTATTTGCTAACCTTTCTGGATACATATCACTATTTTGACTGTCATCTCTATTAAAATACCACTCTTCATCTATTTTCAATGCTTCCTCTATATTTGTCTCATTTAATTCCACATATTCATATTCATATGTTTTTAAAAAATTATTTATATGATTTCTTTTGCTATGATACTTCCTGCCTTTTAAATTTATCAAATCTTCAGTCAAATAAATATAGTCACTGTTATCTCTGTCATATTCAATTTTTACTTGTCCGTCTATATAATTTTCAAAAAACTTCAACTTACTTTCTTCAACCCTTTTAAATACAAACCTCCAACCGTTTTCATTAAAATATTCCCTTATAGCGTTTACAGATAATTTAAACTTTTCAGGAGTATAGCTTCCTATAGGCGCATAGGCAAAGGGCTCTTCTCCTTCTGGAAAAGCCATTAAGCATATCATTTCATTTATTTCAAAGAACTTAAAATTATAAAAATCTCTCCACATAAATAAATTAGTAAAGTTCATTTCTGAGGCCATAAAATCACTTTCATTTAAATAGTTATCAAATAAATTTTTATATTCTAATGTTATTTTCTTCAGAAAAAAACCTCCCCATCTTTTTTGTAAGTAAATATGTTAATAAATCGACTGTATTATAGAAATTAAAAACTCAGTAGCCTTTACCATATGGTCAATATTAATTTGTTCTTCTACACTATGAACTTTGTCCATTCCAACGCTGATATTAACAGCTTTTATACCTTTGAAATTTATAATATTTGTATCGCTTCCTCCTCCGGTTTCCCCTAATTTTAATTCTATCCCTGCTTTTTCAGATGCAGTTTTTAAAATTGATATTATATCTTCACTTTCATCAATTCTATATGCAGGATAAAGATGCTCTGTTTTAAATACAACCCTTCCGCCAAATTTATTAGCAGATTCCTTAAAACAACTTTTCATATGCTCAGTCTGTGCTTTTAATTTTTCATTATCCCTGCTTCTTGCCTCAGCACGTATTTCAACCTCTTCACATACAATATTTGTAGCTTCTCCCCCTTTTATCTTTCCAATATTAGCAGTTGTCTCATCATCTATTCTTCCTAATTTCATTTTTGATATGGCATCAGCTGCTATTTCAATTGCACTTATCCCTTTTTCCGGTTCAATCCCTGCATGTGCAGCTTTCCCTGTTATTATTATATCAAATGTATTTTGAGTAGGGGCAGATGTTGCTACAAACCCAATTTCTCCTCCAAGATCCATAACAAATCCATATTTAGCATCTATAGCGTTAAAATCAAGATTTTTTGCACCTAATAATCCCACTTCCTCTGCAACGGTAAAAACAACATAAATATCCCCATGCTCTATATTTTGCTCTTTTAAAACCCTTAAAGCCTCTAATATGCATACAATACCAGCCACATCATCTCCACCAAGTACAGTGGTTCCGTCTGATTTTATAACATTACCATCTAATTTTGGTTTTTTACCTATACCTGGCGTAACTGTATCCATATGAGCCATTAAAACTATAGGAGAAACATTTTTATTTCCCTTAAAAGTGCATATAAGATTTCCTGCATTTCCTCCTATTTTCTTTCCCACATTGTCTTCTTTTACATTAATACCTTCTTTGAGCATTTTTATCTTTAATACATCTGCCATTTCTCTTTCATATAAGGATATGCTGTCAATTTTTGTTAGTTGGATAAATTCATTTATTATCCTGTCTCGGTTAACCATTAATTTCTCTCCTCACCAAGTATATTGCGTAAGTTTTCCTTTTAAATTTAAACTATTAAAATTATTTTGCTTCAAGGCCTCATACAGTATAATTGCAACAGAGTTAGAAAGATTCAAAGACCTTGCTCCTTCCTTCATAGGAATCCTAATACATCTATCTTTATTATTAAATAAAATTTCTTCTGGCAAACCTGCTGTTTCCTTGCCAAATACAATAAAAGCATTCTCGGGATAGCTCACATCTGCATAAGAATTGACAGCTTTTGTTGTAGCATAAAAGAAAACACCATCACTGTGTTTTTCAATTAACTGTTTAAAGCTGTCATAATAGCTTATATTAACTTGTTCCCAATAATCAAGGCCAGCACGTTTTAAATATTTATCATCTACAGAAAACCCCAAAGGTTTAACCATATGCAAATTAGTACCTGTTGCTGCACATGTTCTGGCAATATTTCCTGCATTTTGTGGTATCTCAGGTTCAACTAAAACTATGTTCATTAGCTACTCTATACCCCTCTCAACTCTTACTTGAATCATGTTAATATTATAACATATTATAACATATAGAAAGGGTAGCTACAATTATAACTTACCAATAGTTTATTTAAATTAAACAACTATTTTACTGTATTTAATTTTTTATATTTATTATTTAGAATCAAAGGGCAGGGAAAAAAGATTTTTATTTACATATGAAAGATACTGAAGAATTAATTATTTAACTATTGAAATATCTATTTGTAATTGTTTATCATCTTCAAGTAAAAGAGGGATGCATATAGTTGTCATTTTAGAATTGGATATTTGTAAATTTTCCCCCATTAGAAAGGTAGGCGGGGTAATTTCAATACCAATTCCTTTGTTATATAATATAGTAGCTGTATTTCCAAGTATCATGTTGGCAAGTTCAGATATGGCACTTTTTGATAATTCATCCAGTTCAACTGCTTCCATCCCCCCCATCATACTTGAAGCAATATCCAAAGCAACAGACTTGTTCATAGCAAAAACAGCCTGTCCTCGAATCTTTCCTGTAAGTCCTACAATTATAAGTATATTATCACTAACATAAGGAGAATCTTTTATGAAAATTTTTCCTAACTTAGCATCTATCCCTGTTATTTGCTTTAATACTGTCTGACTTGCTTCAATAAATGGATTTATATGTTCTACATTCATATTTTATTACCACCTTATTTTAAAATAAGCAATTGATATGCGAACTTACACCATTGGAGAAATGAGTTGTTCTAAATTAAAAAAACATACTATTTTATATTCTATAGTTTTATATTCTATAGTTGGTTCATAAAATCCTTCTTTTTAAAATTATTTTTTACGCTACTTATGATTTTTTCAAGCTTTGAGAGTTTTTTATTACAAAAACCCCTTTTGATGGAATTCCCTTTTTTCTTTGGGAACCAACGCAAATAATTAAAATTCCAATTATAATCAACAAACTTAGTATAATAAAAAAAATCTTGTTCTTCGTTATTGTTCCTGTCATAACTTCACCTTTATAATTTATATTTTTAAAAATAGTAGTATATAGTATTTGAAAATCTTAAAACAATATACAAAAAAATTATAATATTGTGCAAATTCCTATACAAAAGATATTTTTTATACATGCTTCATTTTTTTTCGTATATCTTCTAATATCTTTTTTTCAATTCTAGAAACTTGAACTTGAGATATACCAAGCATTTTTGCAATTTGGGACTGGGTTTTTTCTTTGTAGTACCTTAAAATAATTATTTGTTTTTCCCGAGGTTTTAATGTTTCCAGTACATTCCTTAAATCTATTTTATCTACAAGATCTACTTCATTGTCACTTCTTTCATTATCAATTCTGTCAATTAATAACATTGAAGAACTTTCCCCTTCTCCTACTGCGCTATACAGAGATTCGGGAGTATAACTTGCTTCTAAAGACATAACAATTTCTTCTTTTGGAATGTTCAGGCGCTTAGAAATCTCATTTATAGAAGGCTCCCTTCCAAACTCCTTTGTCATAATTTCTTTTGTTATTCTGGTTTTATTAGCCAGTTCTTTTAAAGAACGACTTACCTTTATCATTCCATCATCTCTTATAAATCGTTTAATTTCTCCTATTATCATAGGAACTGCATATGTAGAAAATTTCACATTAAAAGAGTCGTCAAATTTGTTAATGGCTTTAATAAGTCCGATACATCCTATTTGAAAAATGTCTTCAGCCTCATATCCTCTGTTTTGAAATCTTTTGACGATACTCCATACAAGACCAATATTTTTTTCAACCAAAATAGATTGAACGTACTTATCACCTTTTTTAGCTTTTTTAATTAGATCTAAAGTATCTTTTTCAAATATTTCATCCATAATTACTCCTATAAATTATATATTTTCATTGTAATGATATTAACGCTACTGTTCCTTAACAGATTCAAATGTTTTAAACATAATCACTTTAGTACCCTTTCCTACCTCAGATACTACTTCAACTTTATCCATAAAGCTTTCCATAACAGTAAATCCCATGCCAGACCTTTCCATCTCAGGTCTGGAGGTATACATGGGCTGCCTTGCAACTGATATATCTTCAATTCCCTTTCCTTCATCGCTAATGGTAATCTCTACTGAGTTATAGAATAGTTTGCAATTTATTTTAACCAATCCATCCCTGTTTTCATAACCATGTATTATTGCATTAGTCACCGCTTCTGAAACTGCAGTTTTAACATCTGCCAATTCTTCTAATGTAGGATCTAGTTGCGATACAAAAGCCGCTGCAACAACCCTTGCAAAACTTTCATTTCTTGATTTACTGGAAAATTCTAAATTCATTTCATTTATAGGCTGCATTTTTATTCCCCTTTACATTTTTTATAGCATCTTCTACATTATCATAAACTGGTATTATTTTAAGCAATCCCGACATTTCAAATATACGCCTGACTTGATTGTTTAAATTAATTATTATAAGCTTCCCATTTAGCTTTTGAATATTTTTGTACCTCCCTATAACAACTCCTATTCCAGAGCTATCCATAAAACTAACATCTGAAAAATCTAAAATCACATCTCTATTAGATGACTTCATCAATTCATTATCAATCTTCTGCCTGACATATTCAGCAGAGTGATGGTCTAATTCACCTGCTAAAGAGACAATTAAAGTAGTTCCCCTATACGAAATTTTAACTTTCAAAATAATCCTCCTTCACTAATGGTTATTGTTACTATTTCTGTAACAATACAATTTTTCCTTCATAAAATATTGTAAGCTTTTGTCAAATAAAAAAAAGATATCGACAAAATATTTAAAACGCTAAAAAAGAAGCTGTGCACCTATTTCTTAAGTAACACAGCTTCTTTTTAGTATTTAAATTTATCTAACATTCCATAGAATCTCTATTAATTATCTTTACTTTTAAAAGCCTCCGCCTGGGTTCCAGGGACCCCAGCCGCCTCCACCGCCGCCGGGATTCCAAGGATCCCAGCCACCTCCGCCGCCGCCAGGATTCCAAGGATCCCAACCGCCGCCACCGTTGTTAGGAGTCGGTGCCCAACCACAATTATCTAACCAAGCAGCTCTTTTAATTAGGAAATCTTTCAAAATAGCTATTTGTTCTTCCCATGTTTGAGTAACTTGCGTACCCATACCACCTACCGTAGAGGTTCCTAATATTCTCCATCTGTTAAAGTTTCGTGTTGGACCAGTTTTTAATTGAGCAACTAGTGAATCAACTAAAGCTATAAGCTGCTGATCAGAGTAAGGACCTCTCCGCAGTTCTTGCCAACGGGTTCTAACTTTTTGCTGGAAACTTGGGTCATACATTAGTGTTTCAAACCAGTCACAAGGAGCACCCATTCCCCAGCCCCCCATCATTGACTGGAATTGAAATCCTTCTATTTGAGAGCCTCCTCCTCCACCAAAGAATCCACCCATATTAAAGCAATCATATGCTAAGTCAAAATCCCAAAGTGGTCCAGCTGTAAGTTTTCCACCCCGATCTTTAAACATACGTGTACTTCTCATATATGAGTCACCTTGACGGGCTAGCTCATTATGTATTATATAGTCTACAAAAGAATCAACATCTATATATGCTGGATAACCAGTGTTAGGGTCTGATGGATTTGAACTGTGAATAGCATTATGTGTTTTTTGAATATAGTCAGTTATCCATGCTAATTGTTCATTTGTCAAATCATCTGGTTCTGTAACCTCAAGATCACTCCAGCCGTTACCTCTTATTAGAGGCGGGTCAGCAGCACCCATGTTAAATTGTAATAAATATCCTCCACTAATCTCTGGTTCCGATGAATGTTCTTTTTCAAGTTTCGCTATATTAAGACGTCTGGAATTTATCTCTATTCTCTCAACAAGCAAATATACGCCTTGGTAAGCATTATCAGTTAATACATCGCTGTTAAAATTAGTATATACTTCTACAAACCTATATCTTGGTGCCTCTAATCCTTTAGCTCTGCCAAGTTCATAAGCTAGAGCATTACGCATCAAAGACTTATCCGGATATGGAGAAAGCAATATCCAATCCCCATCCTCTGGCATACCTAATAGAGAATATTTTGCATCATTATTATCATTATCCCATAACTCAATTCTGTAAGGTGCTTTTTCAAAATTAGAAGAAGATTGCCCACGCAGCCTAAAACCTGCACGAGTAGCAACAGCCGGTTGTTGTGTGAAAGAAACTTCATTATTGTTTCCTGGTTCAAACAACATAAAAGCTGCATCTATATAATTACGACCTGGCTTTGATTTTCCATATGCATCTAAAATTAGAACCGGAAGATCATGCCTGGTACTTATTTGACTAGCAACATATATAGATGTTCCCATGTCCCCTACTGGATTCCCATTAACAAATGCCTGAGCTCTAAGCTGTGTAGTTTTTGTAAAGTTTAAAGGACCAGTATACAATGTAGAATTGCTGGTAGGAACACTTCCATCAGTTGTGTATCTAATTTGTGCATTATTAATTTTAGTATCTAAAGTAACTGAAATCTGATTGCTAAAAGTTTTGCTGGGCTCTGAGAAAATAATATCCCCAGTCAAAAGTTTTTGACTCTTATTAGATGAAAATCCACTTTCACTTACAGTTATATTTAATCGTCCGCCATTTACTATTACCCGTCCGCTAATTGATTCAAGCTCTTCTCTTGGCTGTGTAACATTAACAGTTCCACCGCTTATTATTATATCCTTTTCTGCACGTATACCAGATCTGGCTTTTATTTTGAAGTTTCCACCTTTTATTTCAACATAATCATCAGTTTGAATACCTTCAGATGCTGCTACAATGTCAAAAGTGCCACCTGTAACTTTTACGCTGGTAACTCCTTTTAATCCATCATTAGCTGATTCTATATTAAATGTTCCATCTTCAATTAGAAGATTCATTTTGCTGTCTATACCATCTGAATCTGTCTCAAGTTTAAAGTCTCCGCCTGTAATTGTAATATCTTCTGAAGATTTTATTCCATCACCTGCTGCATTTATATTTAAAGTTCCATCTTCAATGGTTATAGCCTCTCCAGCATCAATGCCATCTGAACCAGCAGTAATGTTAACATTTCCTCCTTTGATTTTCACTTTTTCATTTGTATGTATGCCATCAGTAGTAGCTTCTATAAAAATATTTCCTTCTTCAATAATCAAATCATCATTACTGTTTATACCATGTTTATAATTTCCTTTGATATACAATGTGCCGCCGCCCTTGATTTCAAGGTCATCCCTGCTAAATACAGTAGCTGTAGCTTCTTCATCACTGTAAGAACTTCCATCAGTTAAATAGTTTACAGTATCTTTTGATATTGTAATAAATCCTTTGTCTACATTTTCAAAATAAATTGCAGGTCCATTAGAATTGGTTATGTTTGCACCTTTTAGTCTTAATTTAACTCTTTCTTCGGTATTTATGTATATCATACCATTTGTTAACGTTCCTGTAACAACGTGATCACCACCAGCTGTTATATTAACAACTGAACCATTTACAGATATTCCTTCTCCTGAAACAGTTATTCTGCTGCCCAATTCAATTGTTCCAGTATTGTTTTTCCATGCTTCATCATTTGGATCAGATGTAGGTATTGGATCCTTTTCTTCAACAGGAAATGACTCAATTATACCTAAAATATACCTGGTTAATAAAGCATAATCTCCTGAATTAATTATGCCGTCTCCATTAAGATCCATCATAGAAGTGTCGCTGACTTTGCTGATATCTAAAACATGCCTGCTCATAGCAGCACTATCTAAAGAGTTGACCGCTCCGTCCTTGTTGATATCACCATAGAATGGAGCTGCATTTGCAGTTACAGTTGCAATAATAAAAATAATTACAACCATCAGTACACTAAGACGCTTTTTTTTCATAAGTTTCATACATTATTCCCCCCGATTACTAATAATTTAATGTACATATATATGATTTAAGCATACATATCACCCTGTATTCCTAAGGTTCGAAAAGGAAATGAATTTTGATGTGGTTGTAATTATTATTTTTATATGTTTTTTTATGTAATATAGAAAATTTACTCTCCTAATCCAGATAAAATAAGATCCTCAAGCTCTTTTATTGCAAGTTCCTCATCTTCTCCTTCAGCTCCTATTATAATGGAGGTTCCCTTAGAAATTGCTAAAGACATAAGACCCATTATACTTTTAGCATTCACCTTTTTAGTGCCGTATTTAATCCAAATTTCAGATGTATATTTATTAGATGTTTGAACAAACAGGGCTGCTGGTCTTGCATGAAGACCTGATGGATTGATTATTTTTACAGTCTTTTCAACCATTTTTTATTTCTCCTTTCTCATGTCTGATTTTATCTGCAATTTTATCAAGTTTTCTAAGCCTATGATTAACACCTGATTTCCCAAGAGATGGAGTTAACATTTCCCCTAATTCTTTTAAACTAAAATCACTGTATTTTAATCTTAATATAGCTATATCACGTAAGTTTTTAGGTAGTTTATCAAAACCTAAATTCTCTTTTATGTATGTAATGTTCTCAACCTGTCTTATTGAAGCATCTACTGTTTTTTGCAAATTTGCCGTTTCGCAATTTACAATTCTATTAACATTATTCCGCACTTCTTTAAGTATTCTAACATTCTCAAGTTCTAAAAGAGCTGAATGAGCACCTATTATATTTAAAAAATCAACTATATTTTCCCCTTCTTTTAAGTATACAACATAATTACACTTTCTTTTAATTATTTTAGAATTTAGTTTAAAATAATTAATTAAATCATTTAATTCATCTGCTAATTCCATTCTTTGAGCAATTATTTCTAAATGATAAGTCTTTTCCGGGTCGCTCATTGAACCTGCAGCTAAATATGCACCTCGTAAATATGCTTTTTGACATTCCCTGTTTTTTGACAAAATCTCACAGGGTAAGTATTTTACTTCTTTTGATTTTTCATTACCGCATACAATATTCATATCATCAAGTATTTTTTTTAATCCTTTTGAAAAAGTTAATATAAGTATATATATGATATTTTTCTTTAATTTGGGGCTTCGTCTTATTATTATTTCTGCATTTACACCATAGAGTTCTTTTATTAACGAAAAAACTCTCCTTGCTAGAGCTGAATTTTCAGTTGTAATTCTCAAATTTATTTCATTATCATTAATTACTCTAACAAGACCGTTAATTCTAACTACAGCTGACAACTCAGCCAACATACAAAGCCTGTCACTGGCAGTTATCCTACACAATTCATTCTTCACCGCCGATGAAAATGACAATTCAAACACCTCATCTATAACAATATTCTTTATATTTGTCTTAAATTATACACTAAACAGACATTCATCTATAAATGACAAGGAAATTAAATACTATTTATGAATGTCTGTTTAATGTGTTAAATCATATATAAACTTTATTTATTTTAAAACATCTTCAACATATGCCCTGAGTATTTCTGAAACACTCCATGCTTGTGCAAAACACCCTCTAGGTACCAAAGGCTCATCTCCATCAAATATCTCTGCTATAGAACCTAAGCACCCATCTTCTAAATGATCTTTAAAAGGTTCTATAAATCTTAACGCCATTTCTTTTGCTTTTTTCGTATGTCCATTTGCTTTTACATATGCAGTTATAAATTGACCTAGAGGCCAGGTCCAAACTATCCCTTGATGATAAGAGCCATCTCTTCTCCACTGATCCCCCATATATATTCCTGCATACTCTTTTGATTCAGGGGATAAGCTTCTAAGTCCGTAAGCTGTATATAATTCTTTAAAAATCCTGTCAACTACTTTTTTGGCCTTATCTCCATCTAGTACTGCATTTGAAAGACTTACAGCCATTATTTGGTTAGGTCTTACTTTATCATCTTTATAATCATTTGTCAAACAGTCATAAAGACATTGCTTCTCTTTATTCCAAAAACTTTTTTCAAAGGACTTTTTAACTTTAGAAGCCAAATCATTATAATAACTGTCATCTTCTCCAAATTTCTTTGAAAGAAATGCCATTACCTTTAATGCATTATGCCATAAAGCATTTATTTCTACTGCTTTTCCATGTCTTGGTGTAACCACCCAATCCCCTACTTTTGCATCCATCCAGGTAAGCTGGGTGTTTTCATCTCCTGCAGTAATTAAATAATCTTTATCCATTTTTATATTAAAATGAGTTCCCTTGCTGTAAGAGTCCATAATGTCTTTTAGTCCCTCATAAATATGTTTTTTTATAAAATCATAGTCATCTGTATACTCTACGTACTTGTTCACAGCCTCAAAATACCAAAGTGCTGCATCTACAGTGTTGTATAGAGGTTCATGACCTGCGTCAGGAAACATATTAGGAATTAAGCCATCTTTTACATATTTAGAAAAAGTATATAATATTTCTTTAGCATCATCATATCTTCCTGTTGAAAGTGTCAAGCCAGTCAACGCTATCATTGTGTCTCTTCCCCAGTCTGTAAACCATGGATAACCAGCTATAATGGTCTTAGCATCTGTGGATTTTCTATATACAATAAATTTATCTGCTGCTAAAACAAGCTTTTTGGCTAATTCATCTTTATATCCTGAATTACTTATTAATTTTTTCTGTCTTTTTTCTTCTTTTTTTATTATATCCAATCCGTCTTTGTTGGTTATTTCCTTTTCAACAGTTGAAATTATGGTAATAACCTTTTCTTCTTCAGGATTTATTTCAATATCAAAATAACCAGGAATATAGTGGTCTTCTGTTGATTCAAGTCCTCTTTCTCTCTCAATAGCATAATCCATATTGTAAAACCAGCTATCATCAATATCTGTAAAAGTACCGTCACTACAAAAAACATTTATGTCAATATCGTAATAAGAAGGTCTTACTGTCAGGATATTTGAATCAATTTTTTTGGTAAAATTCATGTATTGTCTCTTTGAATTAAAGTGATGATCCTTAAAATTTACCAAAGGAGTCAGTCTTAATTTTATAGCATCAGTTCCGTTTTTAACATGATACACCACTGCAACAGTATTTTCTCCATAAACCATACTGATTTTTTTGTTTATATATACATCCCTTACTCTAAAAATATATTCAGGCAACAAATCATATTTAAATCTTTCAAGATGATGATACCCCTTCATGGTAAAACCCGGGGTTTCATAGGAAAATAGATTGTAAGAATTATCACCTATTATAACGCTTTCATCAATTTTTGATAAAATTAAATGTCTGTTAACAGGAGGCTTTAAAGCTGCTACTAAAAGTCCATGGTATCTTCTGGTGTTAGCTCCAATTATAGTGGATGATGCAAAACCACCTATTCCATTTGTTAAAAGCCATTCTTTTTGAATTCCTTGTTCATATGTTCTCCAATTTGATTTTCCAAAGTTCATTATCAAAACCTCCATTTCTTATTATGATACTGGGAATTTTCGTTATATGTTGCATATATTGACGTTTTGATGTTTTGCTTTTATAAAATTATTTTTTAGCTATACTATTCTTTGCCATATCTCTATGATTTATAACAACTCTGTGTCCTTTTTTTGAAAGATGTGAAAATAAAGCTTCGGAAATAGCAACAGACCTATGTTGTCCTCCAGTACATCCAATTCCCACAACAAGCTGCGATTTACCTTCTTTTACATAGTTGGGAATCAAAAACTCCAGCATTTCACGTAATTTTACCAAAAAACATTGTGTTTCATCAAAGCCTAAAACATAGTCTCTTACCAACTCATTCTTACCTGTCTGGTTTCTCATGGATTCAATATAATAGGGATTGGGAATAAACCTAACATCAAAAACTAAATCACAATCTATAGGTATTCCGTATTTAAAACCAAAAGAAATGATGTTTATTATTATTCCTTTGAACTTTCTTCCGTATTCAAATATATTTGTTAATTCTTCTTTAAGCTGTCTAGGAGTTAAGTTTGATGAATCTATAATGTATGTAGCTTGCTTTTTTATTTCCTTAAGTATCTCCCTCTCCTTCTTTATACCTTCCTGAATCCTTCCCTCAGGAGATAGGGGATGTATTCTTCTGCTCTCTTTATATCTTTTTATAAGAACATTATCCGAAGCTTCCATAAATAAAATGTCGTATAAAATACCTAAATCCTTTAATGCATTAAGTTCTGGAAAAAGATCATTAAATAGTTCGCCCCCCCTAATATCAATAACCATTGCAATTTTATCAATTTTCCCCCTGCTCTGAATGCATATCTCAACAAATTTATGTATTAAAAGAGGTGGTAAATTATCAACGCAATAAAACCCCATATCTTCTAAGTGTTTTATTACAAGGCTTTTTCCTGCCCCCGAAATACCCGTAATTATCAATAACCTCATTTGTACCTCCAATTATTTTTATTGTTCTCCTATAATCCTCACTTCTGTCTGTAATTCAATACCATAAGTCGACTTTACTGTATCTTGTATGTGTTTTATAAGATTTTGTATATCAGATGCTGTGGCATTGCCAGTATTTACAATAAATCCGCAATGTTTTTCCGATACCTGTGCACCACCTATTCTATATCCCTTTAGTTTACAATCTTCAATTAGTTTTCCAGCAAAATATCCTTCGGGTCTTTTAAATACACTTCCAGCACTAGGCATTTCCAGAGGTTGTTTCTCTTTCCGTCTTCTGTTTAAGTCATCCATTAGGGCTTTTATTTCTTCTTTATTGCCTTTTTTTAAATGTAGTACTGATTTTAAAACAATACATGAATTTTTTAAAATATAACTGGTTCTGTAACCGAATTCATGTTCATCACCGCGCAATACCTTCACTTGGCCATTTAAATCCATATACTCTGTCTCAACTACAACATCTTTCATTTCTCCCCCATATGCTCCGGCATTCATAGCAACAGCACCACCTAAAGTACCAGGTATACCTGCTGCAAATTCAAGACCTGTCAATTCATTTTTAAGTGCAATATTTGATACTTTTGAAAGAAGTGCCCCGGCATATACGGATATAGTATCCTCCTCAACCTCATATCCGTTAAAATTATCAAAAATTTTAATTACCACTCCTCTAATGCCCTTATCAGAAACAATAAGGTTGCTTCCGTTTCCTATTATAAATATCGGAACATTTTCTTTTTTACAAAACTTTAAAATTTCACTTAATTGAATAGTGGAAGTAGGAGTGACTAATATATCCGCAGCCCCTCCAACTTTAAATGAAGAATGATTCTTCATAGGTTCATCAATCAATACATTTCTTTCTCCCACTATTTTTTTAATGATATGTGCCAATTCCATCTTATCCAATAACTCCATCCCCTTATAAGCCATTGATTTATTACCATTATTATTATATTAAATATAGTAAAAGTATTTCACATTAACAATTAACTTAAACTCTTTATCTTTTCTGTAGTTGTTGCTTTTTAAACCTGAAATATTCCAAAAAATTAGATACCGATGTATTCATTACAAGATTTTCAGGCATATCAATTTCTTCAAATAATCGGCGAACTCTTTCAAATCTTCCAACATCAAAGCTTATATGGGCATCACTTCCGCACACTACTTTTACTCCTTGTTTTTTGCACTCTAAGGCAAATTCCTTGCAATTTTTATCACTGCCAGGTCTTATTACAAATGAATCATTGTTTATTTCTATAAATTTATTATATTCTTTGGCAGCACTAACTACCTTTGGAATGTCCACCTGAAAAACTGGATTTCCCGGATGTGCAATGGCATCAATATAAGGATTTTTCATTACATTTATTAAAGCCTTAGTGTGATCTTCTACACTTCCAGGCTCAATACAAATATCGTGAAAACTGGCAACAGCAAAATCCAGTCTTTTAAGATAATCATCAGGTATATCTAATTTCCCTGAAAAATCTATTATATTAGACTCAGCCCCTTTTATAATTCTTACATTATTTATAGTTTCAGGTACAACTCTAAGATTACCAAAATGGTATAAAAAAGGGCCTCCTTTCATAGCAGGACCATGGTCTGTCACCGCAAACATTTCTATATTATTTTTTGCTGCTTCTATTGCCATTTCCTGTATTGTACTGTAAGCATGTCCACTTGCTATTGTGTGAGTATGTGTATCAACGACAATCTTCAATTTTAATCCTCCGCTCTTTCTTTTTTTCTTATTTCTTCTAATACTCTCTCTTTCATAACTTCTGCTGCATTGTAGCCCATCTTTTTTTGTCTGTTATTCATTGCAGCAACTTCTACAATTATAGCTAAATTTCTTCCTGGCCTAACTGGTATAGTAAGACATGGAATCTTTAATCCTAATATGTCCTCGTACTCTTCAACCAGTCCGAGCCTCTCATAATTTTTTTTCTCATCCCAAAATTCAAGTTTAATAACCAAATTTACATTTTCAGTAACTTTTACAGCACCTACACCATAAAGCTTTTTCACATCTAATATGCCAATGCCTCTTATTTCAATAAAATGCCTTATAATTTTCGGTGATTGAGCTACTAAAGTTTTTTCTGAAACTTTTCTTATTTCCACCTGGTCATCTGCTACAAGCCTGTGTCCACGTTTCACAAGCTCTAATGCAGTTTCACTTTTCCCAACACCACTTTCTCCTAATATTAAAATCCCCTCTCCATATACTTCTACAAGCACTCCATGCCTTGACACCATTGGTGCCAATTTAAGATTTAGATAACTAATTAAACCACTTAAAAATCTGGATGTTACACTGTGTGTCCTAAAAATTGGTATATTGTATTTATGTGCTACATCAATCATTTCTTGAAAAACTTCCAATCCACGTGCTACCACCATACATGGAAAACCTGCTTTAAAAAAGTCGTCCAATCTTGCATAACGTTCTTCTGATGTTAAACCAGCTAAATATGTTGTTTCCACCTTACCTATTATCTGTATTCTATCTGTCCCAAAATGTTCTAAATATCCTACCAGTTGCAATCCTGGTCTATTAATGTCTGTAGAAGTAATCATAATTTCATCTAGATTTTTAAAGTTTGTAATCTGTTCAAGTTGAAATTCATCAATAATCTGACCTAGTTTAACTGATATTATTTCATCTTTTTCTGCTATTTCATCACTCAGATTATGTTGATTATTTAAATCCATGTCATCGCCCCTTTTTAAATTATTCTATACACATTTTTCAATAATTGTTGCTGTTTATTTTGAATATTGTAAAGTTATGTTCACTAAAAAATCTTATAATGATATTTACTGCATCTATGTATTTTTGCAATGAATAAATCAGTGAATCCCAGTAAATAGAATTCAAACAAACCCATTACTACAATATTATATATTAAATACAGATAAAAATAAACCTTAAGAACTAGGGAAAAAGAAAATTGATTTTTGAAAAGACGATATATTTTTATAAATAAAAAAGACTTAAAATAAAATGGAGCGGGTGAAGGGAATCGAACCCTCGCAATCAGCTTGGAAGGCTGATGTTCTACCATTGAACTACACCCGCGTACTTCTTCTGGAGCGGGTTACGAGATTCGAACTCGCGACTTTCACCTTGGCAAGGTGACACTCTACCACTGAGTTAAACCCGCACTCCTAAATTGACCGCAAAGACAATTATACTCTCTATAATTGTCTTTGTCAAGATTCTTCTACCTTTAATTTTGAAATTTTTTTCTATATTCTGCTGGACTTTGATTTGTATACTTTCTAAAAAGCCTGCTAAAATAACTTGCTTCCCTGTAGCCTAACATTTCACTTACCTCGTAAGTTTTATAGTTTCCTTCTTTTAGAAGCATTTTTGCCCATTCCATTTTAATCTTTGTCACATACTCTAAAAAATTATATCCTGTTTCCTGTTTAAATAATGAACAAAAATAATTCTTGCTTATATTTAAATATTCAGCAATGGATAATAATGTAACATCCTCCTCTATATTTCCTAAAACATATTCACATGCCTTTTTTATGAGAGGATTGCTTTGTGCAGGTTTGTACTCTTTAACAACATCTAAAACGCTTGTAACAAATTTGATAAAATAATCCCTTATTTCTTCTTTAGAATTAAAATCAGATATATTATTGTTTGTAAATTCACTTAAATCATATATCTTATTTATAAACCCATAATGTATGTCAATAAAATGAGATATGTTAAATATCAATTGACTTGTAGCAAAAGCTATCCTTTTAAGATTATCATGTCCTCCTGCAGCAATATCATCAAATGTATTCTCTGCAAGTTTTAGCGCCTTATCATCTCCAGCCATTATGTATTCTGCCAATAATTTTTCTCTCTCTACAGGGTATAAAAGACTTTTGCTGCTATTTTCACTGAATTGGCTTATATTTATAATCTTGTTTCCACCTAAAATATATTTATGCCTTAATGCTGATTTTGCACCCATGTAGCTTAAGCTAATATCATCTGGACTTGAAACTACATTGCCAATACCTATGGTTACCCTTACATTATAATTTCTTTTGATTTCCTCTGATATAGCCTCATAAAAATCATTTGACAAATCTTCAAATTTCTTATTCTTAATTTCGTTAATGGGCTGTAAAATAACACCTATAATCCCTATATCCATATCAATAGTGTTACAAATTAAGTTCTCATATCCTTTTGCAATATTATGTATTACTTCTCTTATTTTCTTAATTAGTTCTCCAAGTTTTCCACTTTTAATCCATTCTTTAGAAATAGCATCAAAGTTTCCTACTTCTATTAGTCCTACCAAAACCATTTTATCTAAAATATTAATATTATATTCGCTAATAATCCCGTTTAATTTACTAAATACCTCTTTACCTCTCAATAAGTCATATAATATTTTTTCTCTTGATATAGAAAAATTCATTTCCAGCTTTTCTCTTAGTTTTTGAGTTTTTTGTTTTTCTAAATATCTTTTTTTCAAACTTTCATAAGTTTTTTTTAGCAAATTGTATAAATCCTCGCTATTTACAGGCTTTATAAGATAATCATATGCACCTAACAGCAATCCGTGTTTTGCATAAGGAAAATCTTCATCCTTGGTTAAATATACTACCATGGTATCTTTACCATATTCTTTCACTGTATTTAACAGCTCTATTCCGTCCATTTTGGGCATATTAATTTCTGAAATTATAAGATCTATGTGATGTTGATTTAGTTTTTGCAAAGCATCTATACCATCACTTGCAACACAAACAAGTTCAAAGCCATAGTCACCCCATCTGACTTGGCTTTTAAACCATTCCCCCAATATCCGGTCATCTTCCACCACCATAACATAAAACAAAACCTGCGTCCTCCTTTGTCAAAACCTTAGAGACAAACAACAATGCATTAAAACCACAATTTGCCATAAGTTATGTAAGTTTAAACCTTTTTAAAATTTTTTTAACTTAAAACACTAAAATTTTTATTGACAAATAAAATAGTTATTATTTATAAATTAATATTAATACTATATTAATTTATTGTCAAATCCTTTGTTTTAAAGAAAATAATAAAAATAAAAAAGAGGAAAACTCCTCTTTTTTATTTTTATTATTTTCTTTATTTTTAAAAAACTTTAACTTTTTGTCTTTTTTGCAGTGGTCTTTTTTGTTGTTGTCTTTTTAGCAGTAGCCTTTTCTGTAGTGCTTTTTTTCGCACTAGTTGCCTTTTTCTCTGTACTACTTGCTTTCTTTGTACTGCTTGCTTTTTTTGAAGTTCTAGCAGCTTTTTCAGACACTTTAAAGGAATAATTTAAAAGGGAATTGTTGTCCCAATTATCCCCACTGTCTTTAAAAGCAACATTAAGGCTATCAGGATGAGTTACTTTAATTTTAGCTTTAAAGACATCATCGCATCTTTCCATGGGTATAAATTCTTTGTCTTGCCAACTCTCTCCGTATCCAATGTGTGCATAAACCGATTCAGCACCACATTGAACTAATAATCCATTGTAAGACAGAGTTATTTCATCTCCGACACGAATTGATGATTTTGATACTTGAACACCATTTTCCTCATATAATTGTTTTGCTCTTGCCATGATAATCACCTCTTATTTTTGATTTTAGTAATAAAAACACTACTTCGTATATTTTATTAATACAGCTAAATTTAATCCTATTCACTTTCTCAATTGATAAATTAAACTAGATTACCATACACATTGGTATTTTGTTAAAAGTTCGTAAAATTACAAACTTAATCAAAACCATTCTATCATAATTAATCGGAGCTTAATGCAAAAAAGTTAATAGCAGGTTGACTTTTTTTATTAAAATGAATTTATTTTCATTAAAATAATGAAATAATTAGCTAATTTTACATGCTTTAATAACACTTTGAATTTATATCTAAAACCATTTTACAAAAAAAACTACTGCTAGTCAACCAATTAAAAGTAAAATCTAAAAGTTCCCAACATAAAAGATGCACATTTTTTATAAAATCAGCTTCTCTAAAGTAGGTTCAATATTTAACATTTTCTTTAGATTTCTATATTCCTCTAGCATTTTATTGTTTTTCTCTTGGACTTTCTCCCCCCTTATCATAAGATTTTTAGGTGTATCAATAGGAGATACATACTCCACTACAGAAACTTTATATCCTAAAGCTTCTAATAAGAGCGCTCTTATACCATCAGTGAGAATATCTGCCATACGCGCCTTTAAAACACCATGTTTTATTATGCTGTCAAAGGGCATGAAAGAATACTGACTTAATATTTCCTGCTGGCAGCATGGAACTGCTACCATTGCCCCAACATTGTTGTTAATTGCAAATGCAATAGCCTCGTCTGTTGCAGTATTACATGCATGTAAACTAATAACTAAATGTATTTTTCTTTGAGGTATATAATTTTTTATATCTGTCACTTTAAATTCCATATTTTTATATCCTAAATTAGAAGCTGTTTTTTTAGAAGCTTTTATTACAGAATCTGAATAGTCTAATCCTATAAAATAACAAGGTTTTTTCAAAACTTCTTTTATGTAATAATTTAAAACAAATAAAAGATATGATTTCCCACATCCGCAATCTAAAACAGTTATTGAGTCATTTTTTTTATATAGTTCTTTTATTATATCATCAATAAGCTCAACAAAATGATCAATTTGATTATACTTTCTTATCATATTGTTTTTAACTTTATTATTGGATCCTAAAATGCCTATTTCTCTTAAAAGTTCATCTGCCTGACCCACTTTTATATAATAATCTCTATTGGATATCTTAGGGGAATCACTGTGTATTTTTGCAAAATCACTTTCTTTATCAGAATTTTCAGTTCTCATTTTAACATTTTTATCATCAGCTTCTATAACAATGGTAGTGCCTCTCTCCTC
Organism: Clostridium sp.; assembly: GCA_012517995.1. GTDB lineage: Bacteria > Bacillota > Clostridia > Acetivibrionales > Acetivibrionaceae > Herbivorax. Next base: position 8,250 of record JAAYTS010000072.1, on the reverse strand, counting down.
ATATGTAAAGGCTAAACTATCATAATCTTTGGCATATTGGGATATTTTTTTTGACAATTTTTCTATATTAATTTCTTCTGTTTGGGTGTTAAAATTTAGTTTCAATGCATCTGCATCTGCCCAAACTTTTCCTGCAAACTCCTTATTTCCAGATTTAAATTTAAAACTTATATTTTTAAAAAAGTCTATATTGTCTTTATACCTTTGTTCAAGACCTGTCAAAAATAAAGTTAATTTGTTTATTGCCTGCTTATTCATAATCCTTACCTCTTTACTTTTTGGAAATTTTCAATATTATATAATATCACATTAGATTAATTTATATTAGAATGATTTGTCATTTTAAGTAAATTCACTTCACTTTTAGATAACTCTCTGCACTCTCCTTTTAAAAGAGTGCTGTCTAGCTTCAGTTTTCCCATCTCTGTCCTTTTTAAATATTTAACTTTTTTATTTACCCCTTGAAACATTCTTTTAACCTGATGGAATTTTCCCTCATAAATTACAACTTCCACATGGGAAATATCTTCTGAACTTAATATGTTTAAGTCTGCTGGAAGAGTCTTGTACCCATCTTCTAATACAACACCTTTTTTAAAAGACTGAACATCTTCTTTGGTAACTGTTCCTTCAATAATAGCATAATATTTTTTAGGCACCTTTTTCTTAGGTGACAAAATTTCATGGGCAAGCTGCCCGTCATTTGTCAGTATCAAAAGCCCCTCAGTATCTATATCCAATCTCCCTACAGGAAAAAGGTTAAAGCATTTGTATTCATCAGGCAAGATATCCACAACTGTCATATGTTTTTTATCATAAGTTGCAGATATTACTCCTTTAGGCTTATTCATCATAACATACACATATTCCCGGTACTTTACTACTTCTCCACCCACTTCAACTAAACTGTTTAATGGATTAACATGCATACCGCTATCTGTTACAACTGCACCATCAATTTTTACTGCACCACTTTTAATTAATTTCTTAACTTCTTTTCTGGTTCCAAATCCAGAATTTGATAGTAGTTTATCCACTCTTTGAGTGCCCTGCAAATTAAGTCACCATCCTCCATCCTTTTGGATAAAGATTTTTTAGCATATTACCTGTTTGTTTTGCCCATCCAACAGCGTATCCATTTACCATTACACCAGTATATCCCTTCTTACCATCAATAATCAACGTTTCACCTTTTAAATACTTGGATATATCTATTGAATCACAATGAAAATTTATAGTGTTTATAATATTTTCTTTTTTAAGAGCCATTATAAATGAGTGACTCGGTTCAAATCTTCCTCTTTTAAATTCTCCTAAGTACCACCCAAATTTAGATACTTTTATTCCTGATAAATCAGGGGTCTTTACCGGCAAAATATACAAATGATTTTTCTTAATAGTAAAAAAACCCTTTATTTCCCCGGCTATATTTTCATTTATAAAATTATAAAAGGACTCAAGCTCTTCTTCCCTAATATCTTCTGTTTTACCCTCACTCACTTTTTCCATACAACCTGTTTTTTTAATAAGTGCAGTAAAATGTCCCTCCCCCTCTAATCTATGAGGCCAAAGTCTTGCAGTTTTTAAAAGCTCATTATTTCCACCTGCCCACCCAGGTCTGCCACTTTCAATGCCTCCTACTTTAACAATGTCAACAAGCTGGCAATCACTAAATTTATCTAAAAACCAGTCTATTATCATTTCATTTTCCTCTGGTGAGAAAGTACAAGTTGAATAAACCAATAGACCACCTGGTTTTAGCATTTTGTAGGCGTTTTGTAAAATCTCTCTTTGCATACCAGGATACACATTAGAATCAAATTTTTCAAGGCTTTTTGCTGCATTTTCATCTTTTCTAATCATTCCTTCTCCTGAACAAGGTGCATCAACAAGTATTTTATCAAAAAACTCTGGAAATTTAGATGCAAGATTTTCAGGTGTATCATTTGTAACTATTGAATTTGTAACACCAAGTAATTCTATATTCTTAACCAATGCCTTTATCCTGTCAGAGCTAATGTCATTTGCCACCAATAGCCCCCTTCCCTTCATCCCTGCCGCTATTTGAACGCTTTTCCCTCCTGGAGCGGCACAAAGGTCTAATATGTATTCTCCTGGCTTGGCATCAATTACAGCTCCCGGAAACATGGCACTAGGCTCTTGAATATAATAAAGACCTGCATGATAAAAAGGGTGTTTTCCGGGACTTTCCTCTTTTGAGTAGTAAAACCCATCCTTTGTCCAGGGAATGGGTTTTAAGTTAAATGGAGAGATTTTCAAAAACTCTTCAACACTTATTTTAAGAGTATTTACTCTAAGCCCACGATAACTAGGGTAATCATAGGACTTTAAAAATAATTTATACTCTTCATCTTCTAACAGCATCTTCATTTTTTTTAAAAACTTTTCTGGAATTTTCATATTACTAACTCCCATTTTTAGAGAATAAGTCAAATAATAAAATCCCTTTAAAACAGAATTTTATTATTTGACTTTTTAATAATTTTTTATAGCATAATTACTTATTTTGCTTCTTTGTATAATTAATAAGTCCACCTGTTAATATAATTTCTACCTGTCTTTCAGATAAACTTACATTAACTGGTATGTCTTTGTTTTTTGTTTTGTTCTTCACAATTAATCTATTGCCACTTTTAATTTGTTCTATAATATTTTCAATGACAATTTCATCTCCCATATCTATTTCATCATAATCCCCTTCATTTTCAAAAGTCATAGGAATAATGCCAGAGTTTATTAAGTTGGCCATGTGAATCCTTGCAAATGACTTTGCTATAACTCCTTTTACTCCTAATTGAAGTGGTGCAAGTGCAGCATGTTCTCTGCTGGAGCCTTGACCGTAATTAGAACCCCCTACAATAAAGCCTCCATTGTTTTCCTTTGCTCTTTTAGGAAAATCAGGGTCACATGGTGTCAGACAGTACTCTGCAAGATAAGGAATATTTGATCTATATGGCAATAGCTTTGCATTTGATGGCATAATATGGTCGGTAGTTATATTATCTTCTACTTTTATAAGAATTTTGCCTCCAATCTCATTTTCCAATTCCTTATTTAGTGGAAATGGCTTTATATTAGGACCTCTGACAACTTCAACTTCTTCCCCTTCTGGTGCTGGTGCCACAATCATATTATCATCTGCAATAAATTCTGAAGGCATTTTAACATCTGGTGCCTCTCCTAATTCTTCTGGATTTGTGAGCACACCGGCAATAGCACTGGCAGCTGCCACCTCTGGACTTACAAGGTAAACTTGAGCTGATCTTGTACCACTTCTGCCTTCAAAATTTCTGTTAAATGTCCTAAGTGATACTGCATTGGTTTTAGGCGCCTGTCCCATACCTATACATGGTCCACATGCACTTTCTAAAATTCTTGCTCCTGCTGCAACCATATCTGCTAAAGCGCCATTTTTAGCAATCATAGTAAGCACTTGTTTAGAACCTGGTGCAATTACAAGGCTTACATCAGGATGAACAGTTTTGCCTTTTAATATTTTTGCGACTTTCATCATGTCCATAAAAGAAGAGTTTGTACAGCTTCCTATAGCAACCTGATCAACTTTAATTTTTCCTATATCTTTAACCTTTTCAACATTATCTGGACTGTGAGGCTTTGCTGCTAAAGGCTCTAGACTGCTCAAATCTATTTCTATTTCTTCATCATATAAAGCGTCAGCATCAGGCTTTAGTTCCACCCAGTCCTCTTCTCTTCCCTGTGCCTTTAAAAATTCCCTTGTCATTTCATCACTTGGGAAAATAGAAGTGGTTGCTCCAAGCTCTGCTCCCATATTGGTAATGGTAGCACGCTCTGGCACAGTTAGACTTTTGATGCCTTCTCCTGCATATTCAATTACTTTGCCAACTCCGCCCTTTACAGTTAGAATTCTTAAAACCTCTAAAATTATATCCTTTGCACTTACCCAAGGTCTTAATTTGCCTTTTAAAATTACTTTGCAAACCTTTGGCATTGTAAGATAGTATGGTCCCCCACCCATTGCAACTGCAACGTCTAAGCCACCTGCACCAATGGCAAGCATACCCAATCCACCAGCTGTGGGAGTGTGGCTGTCAGAGCCTAAAAGTGTCATACCAGGAATACCAAATCTCTCTAAATGTACTTGGTGACAGATACCATTTCCAGGTCTTGAAAAATACACACCATGCTTTGATGTCACTGTTTGTATATATTTATGGTCATCTGCATTTTCAAATCCAGCCTGCAGGGTATTGTGATCAATATATGCAACTGATTTTTTAGTTTTTACCCTTGGTATCCCCATAGCTTCAAATTGCAAATAGGCCATTGTGCCAGTAGAGTCCTGAGTTAAGGTTTGATCAATCCTTATAGATATCTCATTTCCTGCCACCATTTCTCCACTTATTAAATGTTCTTTGATTATTTTTTGTGCTAAATTAAGTCCCATAAATTTATCCCCTCTTTATATTTTTTTATAATATGCTAATATTTTAAAAAATTTTCTTTAAAAATAAAGTATTATAAAGCCTAGTCAAAAATATCAGGAGCAAGATTATGTATAACCTCTTCTAATTCTTCATCTCCTATTGAAGTAACCCGGCCATTTATATACTGCTGGTCCACCCATTCTTTTATTTTTATCACTCTTTTATCTTTTTTATCAATTCTTTTATCACCTTCAAGGGCAAAATAGCTGTTAATCCAGTGAGCAATACCTGCAAGACCAGAAGTCTGATTCACTGCTACACCTACAGGTCTGTTAAGAAGTTTTGCTGTATCAAAAATATTATAAATTTCTTCATCTTTTAATAGTCCATCTGCATGTATGCCTGCCCTTGTAACATTAAAGTATTTTCCTACAAATGGCGTCCTTGAAGGTATATGATAACCAATCTCTTTTTCGTAATACTCTGCAATTTCTGTTATAACAGTAGTGTCCATTCCATCAGTAGTTCCTCTTAATTGGGCATACTCTATAACCATAGCTTCTAAAGGGGTATTTCCTGTTCTCTCTCCAATCCCTAATAATGAACAGTTTACACTTGAAGCACCATATAGCCATGCTGTGGCTGAATTGATTACTGCTTTATAAAAATCATTATGTCCATGCCATTCTATAAGCTCACTTGGAAAACCTGCATAGTGATTTAATCCATAAATAATACCTGGGACACTTCTTGGCAGAGCTGCTCCTGGGTAAGGAACCCCATATCCTAAAGTATCACAAGCTCTTATTTTTATTGGTATTTTACTCTCTTCCATAAGCTTTTTTAATTCTAAAGCAAAAGGAACTATAAAACCATAAAAATCAGCTCTGGTAATGTCTTCAAAATGACATCTTGGTCTAATGCCAACATCTATTGCACTTTTAATAATATTAAGGTAGTGTTCCAGTGCCTGTTTTCTTGTCATATTAAGCTTTTTAAAAATATGATAGTCTGAACAACTTACCAAGATTCCGCTTTCTTTCATACCCATATCTTTGGCAAGTTTAAAATCAGCTTTTGTTGCTCTTATCCAGCTTGTAACCTCAGGGTATTTATAGCCTCTTTCCTGACATTTATATACTGCCTCTTTATCTCTGTCACTATACAAAAAAAACTCACACTGACGGATTAGTCCTTTAGGACCTCCTAATTTATGAATAAGATCGAACAAATGAAGTATTTGATCTACAGTGTAAGGTGCCCTGGCCTGCTGCCCGTCTCTAAATGTAGTATCAGTTATCCATATTTCATCTGCTGGCCGCATTGGAACCTTTCTATGGTTAAATGTACATTTTGGTATCTCATCATAATTAAATATATCTCTGTAAAGATTAGGCTCTTTAACATCTTGAAGCGAATGTTTATATTTTGTTTGCTCAAGTGTATTGGTCTTTTTGTTAAATTTTATCATAAATTAACCCCCTTAGAAAAACCCCTTCCCATGAACCATGTAAATACAATTGCGATTTGGATTATTCTTGATATTCTTGATAATATAGTAATAAAAAAGCGTAAAATGTCTTATGCTAGTATTCCCGTATAATTGTATACAATTATGCAAACCATGTCAACTACTTTAATACAGAGTACTTTTGCCAATCATAATCTTTAAGGATATATTTACCAAGCCTAATATTATTAAAAAGAAGGATTTTTAAAGTTTTTATAGAAATATAATAAGTAGCAATATCATAAAACTAATCTGTTTTTACACTTTAATTCTTTCTGTTCTATATATCTAAGCTGGAGGGAAAAATATGAAAAAATTTTTCAAAAGCAAGCCAAAGCAGGTATTTATACTGGCGATATTGTTAATTTCTATATTGTTTAGTATTATATCAGGGATTATAACAAAAAATTGGATCACATCAATTGTGTTTTTTATTGGAAACGCTATATGCATATCTGGAATTATGTCTGTATCTTATTTCATATTTAAAAAGATTATAAAACAATTTGAAAGTGAGGTAGATTTAGCAAGAAAACAAAATGATTTTTCTCATTCCTTTGAAAACTATGAAAAATTCATATTAAAGTCTGCTGCCATATCTGTAAAAGAAGCCTTTAAAAGTGTTCAGCTTTTAATTGATAATTTCAACCATCTGTCAAAATCAATAATAGCTGCAACACAAACTGTAAGTGCTAGTACCGAACAAGCCACATTAGCAATGGATGACATCGCCAAGACAATGGATGACATTGCTAAGGGAGCATCAGACCAAGCATCACAAGCACAAAAAGGTGTTGAAATGGTGGACAACCTTTCTGAGCAAATTGATTCTGTGTATGAAAGTTATTCTGGAATTACTGAAGAAACAAGAAAAATAACAGAATTAAATAATATAGGTTTAGATTCTGTAAATATACTTAGGGACAAGTCAAAGGAAAACTCCGATACTGCAGAAAAAATATTTGCAGTAATTAAAAAACTCACAAATACAACTCAAGATATCGGACTTTTTGTTGAATCCATTGAAAATATAGCAGAACAAACAAACCTTTTAGCTTTAAATGCTGCAATTGAAGCTGCAAGGGCTGGAGAGGCCGGAAAGGGTTTTGCTGTTGTTGCTGAAGAAGTACGGAAACTTGCAGATCAAAGTAGAAAATCTACAGAGGAAATAAGCCTTCTAATGCAGAGCATACAGGAAGAATCCAGCCTGGCAATAAAATCTATGGAAACTATGAAAAAAGTTTCTCAAGAACAAAATGAGGCAGTTAATAAAACAGGCAATGCTTTTAATAATATAGCCAATGCAATAAACTACATTATAGAAAAAATTAATGATGTTAATCAGTCAGTTAATAAAATGCAAAATGATAAACTGCAGGTTAACACCGCAATTGAAAACATTTCATCCGTTTCAGAAGAAACTGCAGCAGCAAGCCAAGAAGTTGCAGCTACCACCGAACATGAACTCAGAGCTTTAGAAAACATAAGAGAATCTGCCAACAGACTTGAACAACTAGTTCATGAACTTGATAATAATTTAAGTGAGTACGGAAAATAAATTTTAAAATCACCTTTTGGTTTTGGCGGTTAAAACAAGCTATAGATCAAAGGTGATTTTTTTTAGCTCTTTTTAATGGACTTACATAAAATTTGCCCCTTTAAAAAGCACAATACATGTAAGAAAGCAAGTTTGATTTATCTCACATAATGCGCCTAAAACATCTCCTGTTGCACCCTGTATTTTTCTAATTATTAATTTTAAAATTATATATGGAAATACAATTGTAACAGCTGCTATAATCAATCCTTCCACACCAAGGGCAATATAAAATATCAGCATGTAGATTATAGAACCTGCAATAATTTCCTTTAGACCACAAAAATCAATGAATGATTTTCCAAGTCCCCAGGTTTCTCTTGCATATCCAGATGCCCCCGCCCCTATTAAAGAAGCTATTCTCCCTGAGGCAGGAAATAAAATTAAAATCACTTTTACATCCTGTACATCCAAGGATACAAATAATTTGTAGTTTAATAACAATAAGCACACAATGGCTAATACCCCATTAGTTCCAATTCTGCTGTCACGCATTATTTCGAGAATTTTTTCTTTTGACTTTCCAGAAAACAATCCATCAAATGTATCTGCTAAACCGTCAAGATGAATTCCTCCAGTTAAAATAATATAGGCTATTATTATAAATACAAATATTACTTGAGAAGAAAAAAAAGGCTCCAACCCATAATATACGCCTGTTAATATAATTCCAATAATTAAACCCACCAGTGGGGCAAAAACCAATCCCTTTCCAT
>JAAYTS010000071.1 GCA_012517995.1 Clostridium sp. | reverse complement strand
TTCTTTTCCCTCACCGTCTATATACCATAGCTTTAGACCATCATTTTTTGTAACTATAAAGTTTTCAACTTTCTGATCCCCATCTATATCTGCTATTAAAGTATTGACAATATCCGGTTCTCCATGTTTTTCCATAAAGTTTTCTATAACATTATCTTGACCATTTGCTTTATCTTCGGTTCCTTCATACTTTGGAATACTGCATCCTGCAAGCAAAACTATAAATATCACTATCAAAAATATTCTTTTCATAATAAAATTCCTCCCCTTAATCAGTTATTAATTAGCTATTTTAAAATTATATCTACTTTAGACTTTTTATTTATTAAATATAATCCATTTTTTACTACTTCTCATTTCAAACTCCCTTTTATCAAAAATAATGTGCCATTAAACGGCTTACCCACTCAGGAACAATAGCATTATCTTTGCAGTCATACATTGGATAGTAAGGTTTAATATCTAATATTGGTGTATTATCAATGGCATCTAATCCTTTCACTGTAATGACATTTCCACTTACACTCAACAATTCTACAGAAGTAATACCAATAGGATTAGGCCTGTCCTTTGCCCGTTGGGATAAAATCCCAACCATTGGCATATCTTCACGACCTTGTGGTTTCCTTACTAGATGCTTATCTAAGCTGAAATTAGCTTTATCCAGATAGTAAACAACTATTATATGTGAAAAATCAGAAAGCCCAACTAAACCTTTCTCTAGTTGTTCATCTATTATAATCTCAGACACATCATTCCCCCAACTTATATCTTTTTGGTTTGCTACATTATTACGAACTGTACCAATTGAGTTTAATTCTATTTTCATTTTAAATCCTCCATTTTAAATAAGTTAGTATAAGCTAAATTACATCTTTACTTTCTTTAAATCACTTATATATCAAAGGTTTTAAGTTTTTATTAATAAAAAAAAATAGTATCAATATATTTATTATTTTTTTAGCCAAGCATAAGCCAAAAATACTCTGGATATAAACTCCAGGATTTTGTCTGTCTGTCATACTGCCAGTATGTTACTATAAATCCAAGCCTGTCAGCGTGGGAAGTTCCGGCTACAGCGTTTTGTGCCTGCAACCTGTATGGAAAAATTCCGTCATCTTTGACAGGATACAGATGTGGCTGGTAAATAACAAATCCTTCTAGAGGTTTTATAAGCCTGCCCCTGCTGTCATAAACCCTTCCTTCGTAAAATTCCTTTCTGTCACTTACATCCACTATATAAGATTGATTAAGTTTATCGCTTTTAACAAGGACTTTGTAATTGTCCATATATTTAACTTTAATCTCTAAGGGTTTCATAAGTTCTACAAATTGTTCAGGGCCAAGAAAATATTCAGCATTGTTATTGTAAAATGATATCACATAATAATATGTCAGTGCCCCGCTTCCTCCAACAGGAAGACTTACCATAATATCCTTTGTGGTATAGCTTGTAAAACTACCTAAAAACAGCCATGGATTAAAGGACGTATTATAATCAGGATAAAGAGGAATAACATGCCATTGGTTGGTACTGCCGTCCTGTATCATTACCCTGATGTTTTCATAAAAGTTATTATAACCTTTTTCACCTACCAGATAAACTATATCCGATATACCATCACCATTTACATCCCCTACCTGTCTATCAAGGGTGTAAACATTCTGCCTATCGACATAATTGAGGTTATTATCTGTGTAATTCCCATAAAAATTAATATACGGATTTGTATAGTACATTGTTGACCTCCTATATACATTTTTTTAATGTATTATATGACGGTCATGAAATTAAGGAAACAGATAACAGCAACTCAGCCAACATATTTTCCGCATCGGTAAAGAATTAACTTATTTCCTCTTCATGTCTGTTTTTAAAATAAATAATCAGGTAGAATAGCTGGTACAAAAACATATTGGCAATATTGGTGAAGTAAAACAATAGCGGACTGTACCCCCGATTAATACATCAAAAAATGCCTCCATGCCATAGGCATTCCCTCTATAAAGTACTATCAAAGTGTTTTCGTTATATCCCCAGATTGCATGATTTTAGCTTTCCTTCCTGTTCAGCTTTTTTAGCATAAGCCGTATACTTTCTGTTAGCCTGTGATTCTCAGGCTAACGCCTCCATCAAATTATCAAGAGTTTTGTTTTCATTCATTAGTTTTTTCCTCCTTTTATCTAAAAGTTTCATTAGCTTTTCGTCAACCTATTAAGAAAATCCTTCTGGATTTTGTCTAAAACAACATCTAAATAATTATTATTTATAAAAGGTTCCACAACGTCCCCATAATATATTGTTGAAATTTTCATCCTTCAAATCTTTCTTTACTTTATAAATAGGCCTTCCTCTAATACAAACACCAATAAAAAAGTATTCATTGCATTGCTTACAAACAAAATAATGGCAAATTGTATAATGGGACTCTTCTTCTAAATGCTTTTCTATTTCCTCCAACGGACAATCTCCGGCATACAGTTCTAATTCACCTTGTTTCACCAACTGTTCTATGAAAGCTATTGAAGGTAAGTAATTTTCATGTGGATTTTTATCAGCTGCTTTAAAAAGTTCTGCTAATGCATAACACTTTTCGCACACTTTAGGCCCCCCTTATGATTGTTATAAAATTTAACTTAAATACATAACATTCGTCATTTGCTGCTGTCGATAAATGGGGGTTACAAAACTCTCCTCATTATGCGATGTTCCATATGAGTCGATACAGTCTGAATGACTTCTTACTCATATCTCTGAGATATTCCATATGCTTTGCTATTTATGCAAATAAATTTGTTATCTGAAATACCATATATACCATTATAAAATATTTGTCTTTCTTGAAAAAAGTTTTTTAGTCATCTGAAAGGAGCCGTTTTTCACCTGAAATTTTTTGTATAGGACCAATATCCTGCGTTACTTCTATTACTCCCAAGTATTCACCTTTTTCATTCCTTATAGCAAAATACCTAATATAGACATACTTTTCACCCATCTTGATCCAAAAGTCCTCGTGATCCTTTTTTCCTGATTTCAAGTCTTCTACAATCTTTTCTACAATGTGCACACTGGCCGGAGGATGACAGTTCTGCACCTGTCTTCCGATAATTGTCTTAGGGCGTGCAAAAATTCTTTCCTTTCCTTGTGTAAAATATTTTACAGCTCCGTCCTTATCAACAAAAGTAATATCTATGGGCAGGGTATTGAGCATGGCATTTATTTCTTCCGGAGTAAGACATCCTGCGTCAAATTCAACATAACCCTTATTTTCAGAAGGTTGAATTCCTTCTTTTTGTATTTTTTCCACAACATCTGCCCGGGCAGGCTTCCATTCACCTCCAGGCGTTATCAGGCAATATCCAATTTCATTGCTTGCCCTGGAAATTTCAATCCATTCATCCTCAGTAAGAGTTTCCAAAGCCATTGGGAAAAGAATCTTTTCCTCTTTAAAAATCATCTCAACAACCTTATTTAGTGTTTCCTCTGCTTTTTCTAAAAGCATGCCTTTATTTTCATCATTACTTAAAAGGATTTTGTTTACCTCTTTAATACCTTCACGTATTTCATCATCCACGCCCCACATTACTTTTGGCGGTGCGGTTATGCCGTATTTTTCTAAGTACGGAAATAACAGATTTTCTTTTCGTGAATAATGCTTGTCTATCTCCCAAAGCTTTTTAAATGCACCTTCCAAATCCTTTAAACTTACAGTTGTATCTCCGTTTTTATAGCGCTCCAATTGTGGTTTAATTTCATTTTCCACAAGTTTTTTTATTTCAACATTTTCAAGCTTAAAAGTGTGAACGGGGTGTCCCGGTACTTCTTCCGGATTCTGCGGTTTGTGTATTTCTTCAATGGACCCTTTAAAAACAGCAGCATGTACATCACAGAGTCTTTGTACTTCTTCCACAGGCATTCCTTCCATGATAAGCGCCTGTTCCATTTCTGCAATCTCAGAAACTGAAATTCCTTTAATCAGCTCTTCAAACTTAGGCTTTACTTCATCAACACTTTTGCCGTTATGCAGTTCCCTAATTAATTCCTTTAATACTTTCTGCCTGTATTCACGGTTATTTATCATTTCGCTCATAATGCCATCTCCTTGTCTGTTATAATTTATCTCAATAATAATAGTGCCACATTTTTCATTTCTTAAACGGTGATTTATAAAGAAATTCGCAAGAATTTATCAAGTTAATCATTCTCCCGTTTTATATAATAACTTTTTAATATCATAACTAAGATTTAAATATTAATATCCAACTTAGTCATTACATAAAACCATTTATTAAAATAGGAAATGGCATCCTTGTAAAAAACATCATCATCTAAATTCTATTCGCATCAAACTAACCTTAATCTAAATGTAATTTTCTTAATTCATCCATCATTGCAGGTCTATTTTTATATCTCACTTTCCAGTCACTTACAATTTCTGATACTTTTAATTTACCACCGGGATACTTACTCATTCTTCTTAAGATGGATACCATCTCTCTATAGTGTGCTCGTCCAGAAGCATTGGTTGCCATAGCTTTCACTGTATTTTCATATTTATTGAGAAGTTCGTTTGGATAAATATCTTTTAAAATTCTTTCATACTCAAAAAGCAAATATAAGCCATGAGAATTTATAACCACATCAATTAATCTATCAAATAATCCTTCTAACTCATATAACTTATCAATCCTGCTATAAGAAGGCAATTTACTAAATATTATTTCTCTCTTTTTCACCCACTCTTTATCTGTATATATTGATTTTAGCTCTTTATATAATTCCACATCTCCTGCATTATACTTCAATACCAATGACCATAGTTCTTCTTCATAAGCCTTCTGTTCTCCTATTTTCTTGTATAAGTCCTTTAACTTCAAACTATAATTGAGTACAATTCCCGGCCAATCCTTTCCTTTTTCTTTACCCTCCTTAAGTAGCTTAATTGCCATTTCATGATCTTTTTTATTAATACAAATATCAATATAATAGTTTCTAACCTGATTAAATTCCAAATTTTCTATACAATATTCTTCAATCTTACGTTGACTTTCTTTCATTTTTTCCATAATATTAATACGACGTAATACCATTTCACCAAGCTCATAGCTATTTAACCACGATTTTTTACCTTTTTTGTATTCCTTTATCTTATTATCAAGGAATATAATTTTTTCTTTCATGAATTCTTCCTCATTAAAATCATCAAATATAATTTCTTCTATACAATCTTCCATATAATCTATAACCGAACCATCCAAATGATCAATAAACCACTTAAAAATTTCTCTTTTAAGTTTGATATCACAACTACATAGTATTTTTCGCCATATATTCATGCATTTGTCAACTACTACCCCGGTACCTCCATCTGAATCGTCCATATCTTGATTTCCTACTTTAATAAATATGTAATTGGTAAGTTCAAAGGCCTCTTTTAATTGATTATTATCCAATATTTCTTGTATATCGTTATCTAGAATTTCTTCAATCTCTGCTATGAATTCCCAAGCATTTTCATAATCAATAAAATCATTATATCCTGCATATCTCCTAAAAATATTATTTATTTGTTTTTTATATCGCTTCATATCTTCCGGTGAAATATCGCACTGTAATTTGTTTTTAAATCTATTTAGTAACTTTTCATCACTTTTTAAAATATCAATTAAGAATTCTTTAACTGTAAAAGTATCTGCTTCTTCCACCAGTTTATAGGTATTTTCTTCCATGTCTTGTCTTGCCAGAGCATTTTCTTTGTCTTCTAAGTAAAATAACACTGCTGCCATATGCTTGCAATTATTGCCAGAGTCTGCATATGGACAGTTGCAACTTAAATCTACAATTTCTTCATTATTTTTCATAATCTCAACTTTGTATTCTTTAGTCCCGTATACAGTAGCTTCTATTATATTATCTTTAACATATACATTTCCAACAAGATTATGAATAAAATAATCTAAACCTCTACCTAATATATGCTCCTGAAATAAATATTCCCACATTTTGTTTATTGTTCGCTCCTTACACCAAAATCTATCTTTTCTTATTATACCGTATTCTGCATTACTACACCAGTAATAATAACGAGACTTGTAACAGCCATTTTGGAAGTTATAACATATGGGGTTCAAAGACAAATAATGGTGTAAGTATAATTGGAGGTACTGATTACGGATTTAACGGTTCTTTGAATGACAGTGCCAGTAATGCTGTAATAACCAAAGACTATTCCTCATGGGGCTTTTTTCGTTTATTATCGGTGATTGTTTCCCCATACCATTTGCCGCATACAGACCTGCTTCAACCACAGCATCAATCATCTCCCGGGAAACCGAATCAGATTTGAATTTCTTACAGCTTCGCCTTGTAATAATGTTCCTTGTTACCTCATTTGTCATAACAATTCACCTCTGCAAAATTTAAATTTTCCTGTAACCAATAATATCCCTGAGATATACTCTAGAATACGTTTTACTCTGCCTTCCGTATATTAAGCCCATTCAAGGCAAACACCATATTTTTTTGACATGGGAACGCCCCATTCGTTTTCTATATTATAGCATTTGTATTAGAAAAAGTTTTAATGATTCCTGTACCTTTGCTTTCATTCTTTTTTTCTTTCTCATCATTCATTATTTTTCACTCCTGCTATTTGAAATTAGTTCTGTTGACCGTAAATAATAAAATGAGGATAAAAACACCTCTCACATATGAATATTAATGAAACCCATTCAAGATTCACAGCTCCAAATTCATTTTACGCTGATTCCTTCCCATCAGGTAAGTTTGTACTCACAGGACTCTTGCCGCACTACGATATCTTCCTTTTTCTGTAATAATACTAACATATCCAATCCGCTAATTCAACCATAAAATTCTCTTTTCTAGATGTGTTACTCAAAATATTATAGTTTTATTTTTCCACAAATTAGTGAATATTTTTAAATTAAAATTAGGAGTTAACACCACAAATATTCCTATAATCAACTTCTTGACGGATTGTGCTTCCTTGGTAGCAACTACGAAAAATATGTGGAACTGTTTAACTGTAGATCTGCACTTTATTTTACACAATAAAAAGCCTTTTTTACCAAAGTAATTGGCAAAAAGAAGGGGCGACAGGAACCGCAATTACATTTTTAGTGGGTTTTTAGACTTTTGAGCAGCTTAATAAAATTACTTTCCTACTACATCCTCTATTTTATAATATTTAACAGGTTTTATTTTTTCATGATAGACCATAATTATAAATATCGTGAAGCAAATTATAAGCCCATAGCGAATTGCCAAACCAACGCATATATGTTTAAATTTTTTAAGTACGAGACTTATGCGCGGTAGCAATGCGCAAAGGTCTCGTTTTTTGACCAGCATAATCACTAAAAAGCTTGCTTTAAGAAAGGAGAGACAGTTTTGAAACACTATTTTATGTCCAAAGAAGACGTACTTAAAGAAGTTGGCAGTACTGCAAAGGGGCTGACCTCCGCCGAAGCTGAACAAAAACTCATCCAGTACGGCTGCAACCGACTTGTGGAAGGCAAAAGAACCTCTATTTTAAAAAGAATCCTTGCTCAAATTTCCGACCCTATGGTATTGGTACTCATTGCTGCAGCTGTTATTTCAGGTATTACTTCTGTTCTGTCAAATGAACCTTTATCCGATGTATTCATTATTCTCTTTGTCGTGGTACTAAACACCGTGCTGGGCGTAATTCAGGAGCGCAAGGCCGAAGCCGCAATTGACGCTCTCAAAGAAATGGCAGCCGCCACCTCCAAGGTAATGCGTGACGAGCACATTATTCATATTAAAAGCGAGGAACTTGTGGTGGGCGATGTGGTACTCCTAGAAGCTGGAGATGCCGTTCCTGCCGACGGACGCCTCATCAATTGTGTCAGCCTTAAAGTAGAAGAAGCAGCTCTAACCGGCGAGTCGGTACCGGTGGAGAAAACCGATGCTGTTCTTGACGCAAAAGAAGGCGACATTTCCCTGGGTGACAGGGTAAACATGGTCTACATGGGTAGCTCCGTGGTTTACGGACGTGCGATGATGGTGGTTACTGCAATCGGCATGAATACTGAAATGGGGAAAATAGCCGGCGCAATTACTGCAGCACAGGAGGGGGAGACTCCCTTACAAAAAAAGCTTGCCCAACTCAGCCGCATACTTACGGTACTTGTGCTTGGTATCTGCGTAATAATGTTTGGTACCAGCATTTTGCGCTACTTCATGTACTCCCCCTTCCCCGATGTAGGTCTTACCGATACGTTACTTGACACATTTATGCTGGCAGTGAGCCTTGCAGTGGCAGCAATTCCCGAAGGCCTTGTTGCGGTTGTCACTATCGTTCTATCTATAGGCGTAACAAAAATGTCAAAACGAAATGCAATAATCCGCAAACTAACTGCCGTAGAGACACTAGGTTGCACTCAGATAATCTGTACCGATAAGACAGGAACACTCACCCAGAATAAGATGACCGTGGTTGAATATTCCGGGGGTGATGAAAACTTACTGGCAACTTCCTTTGCATTGTGTTCTGACGCCCAACTGAATGAAGAAGGACAGGTAGAAGGCGATCCAACACAGGCTGCCGTTGTCAGCTATGCACAAAAAATTGGATTGCCAAAAAACCAGTTGTCCAAGAAATACCCACGAATTGCCGAAATCCCCTTTGATTCAGGGCGTAAACTCATGACCACTCTGCACAGAAAACCTGAAGGTGGATTTATTCAACATACCACAGGTGCTCCCGATGTTGTGATATCAAAATGTACAAATTATTTTGAAAAGGGAAAGATTCTTTCCCTAACGGAAGAAAAGCGCCAATTCTTCATAAGCGAAAACAAGCGCTTAGCCGGCAAAGCGCTTCGTGTCCTTGCCGCCGGATACCGGGACTGGGATACTCAGCCCAAAGCACTTTCTCCTGAGGATGAAAATAACCTTGTATTCCTAGGTCTTGTGGGAATGATAGATCCTGTACGTGATGAAGTACCTGCAGCAATCGAACAATGCCGGACCGCTGGCATTGGCCCTGTCATGATTACCGGCGACCACATAGACACGGCAACGGCTATCGCTTTGCAGCTTGATATTATAACCAATCCTTCTCAGGCTATCACCGGAGCCATGCTGGACAAAATCAGCCATGAGGATTTCATAAATACTGTGGAGCACTACGGCGTTTATGCCAGGGTTAAACCCGAACATAAATCAAGAATAGTCAATGCATGGCGCAGTCGAGGGTATGTTACGGCTATGACCGGCGACGGGGTAAATGACGCTCCTTCAATTAAAAATGCCGATATCGGCATAGGCATGGGTATCACCGGCACTGATGTTACTAAAAATGTTGCCGACATGATTCTTGCCGATGATAACTTTGCCACCATCGTTGCTGCGGTGGAAGAAGGCCGCCGTATATACGACAATATACGTAAATCCATTCAGTTTTTACTCTCCTCCAATCTTTCGGAGGTTATCAGCATTTTCTTCGCTACTATACTTGGATTTACAATACTTAAGCCTGTGCATATTCTTTTCATTAACCTGATTACCGACTCCTTTCCTGCCCTTGCCCTCGGCTTAGAGAAGGGAGAGGCGGATATCATGCGGCGTAAACCCCGTGACCCAAAAGAAGGCATTTTCTCAGGGGGCGTGGGATTTAACATTTTTTATCAGGGTGTAATGGTTGCAGTGCTTACTCTTGCCGCTTACTTCATTGGTGAGAGAATTGAAAGGGGCACATGGAGAATTGCAAACAGCAATGACGGTATAACCATGGCATTCCTGACAATGTCCATGGCTGAAATCTTTCACTCGTATAACATGCGCTCGCAGCACGGATCAATTTTTAGTAATAAAAACCGTAATTTCTACCTTTTGGGCTCAATGTTTCTATCATTTATCCTTACAGTGGCTGTCATATATATACCGTTTTTGCGTAATGCCTTCAGTTTTACCCCTATTAACTTTATAGAGTTCCTAACCTCTCTTGCACTCTCAATTCTGGTAATCCCCATTGTTGAGCTGGTAAAACTG
>JAAYTS010000007.1 GCA_012517995.1 Clostridium sp. | reverse complement strand
AAATTACTTCTTGCGTTATTGGCAAGAATACTCAAATAAATTAACGAGTTCCATTCTTGTAATTTACACTGTTTACTTTTCAAAGTCCAACCCACTTGTTGTGAGGCGCTTCTCAAAAAAGCGACTTTTATATGTTACCACGCTGTAATTATTATGTCAATACTTTTTTTAAAAAAGTTTTTTCGTGTCAGTCATAAGCGACAGCTATATCAATATATCAGCTTAGCCGGCTAATATCAACTGTTCTTTATCGCCGTTTATCACTGTTAATTCAATTTGTATTTGTATTTCTTAATTATACTCATTTTTAATACTTTATATTAAACAAAGCTCCCTTAACGATTCACAATATAAAATCACATTCTGTCACGGATGTTAATGAGTTCAGGTATCGTTACAAATTCAACTCCATCCCTTTGAAGTGCAGGAATTATTTTATGCAATGACTGCACTGTTCCTAGAAGATCCATTGTCCAATGTCCGCCATCATGCATAAGTATAATTGCACCAAGGTGGATATTGCTTAAAACGTTTTTTTCTATTTGCTCAGGTGAAAGCTGCATCCAGTCCAAAGAATCAACTGACCAGCCTATGGCAGAATATCCCATTTCCCCAAGCTTCTCAACTAATTCTTCATTTAATCCTCCATAAGGTGCGCGAAATAGGCTTGGTCTATACCCTAATATTTCATTTAGGGCATTTTCTGTTTCTTTAACTCCCCACTCTAATCTTTCTACTCCCTCTTTAACTAAATTAGGATGCCAGAAAGTATGGTTTCCCACTACATGCCCTTCTTTAACAATTCTCTCTGTTATACTTCTGTGTGCAGCCGCTCTTGCTCCAATTAAAAAAAAGGTAGCCTTGGCATTATACTGTTTTAAGACATCAAGTATTTGGGGGGTATATCTGGGATCCGGTCCATCATCAAAAGTCAATGCAACCTTTTTATCTGTCAATGAACCACGAAGGACTAAAGTATTAGGGTATTTTAACTGAAGTAAATTATTTGATATTGGATGGGGTTTTCTTCCTTCTACTTCTGCACCACCTTCTAATGTCATCATTTCAATTTCTTCATCTGTTAAGTTAATCCACTGACCTGCCCTGGGCATATTGTTTATATCAGGTGGTTCTTCTGTTTCTAAAGGACTTTGCTGTGCTTGATATTTACATGATACAAGCACTGTAAACAATATAACTGTAGACAATATAATTGAAATATAACAAAAATACTTTTTAAAAAATAATTTGCTTTTCAAAGTCTCATCCTCCACTAAAAATTAATAATATATACATTATTATTAATTTTAGTGAAGAAAATTATTACTTAAGATTAATTTGCCATAACATTTCTTTTTATCTAAATCACTTTTAGTTAACTTTAAAAACTGATATTGACTCATTAAGTTTTTTAGACATCTCATCTAAATACTTTGATAATTTTGATAACTCTTCCGATGATGCCACCTGCTCCTGGGTTGTTGCTGAAACCTCTTCAGCAATTGATGCGGTTTCCTCAGATATGGCAGATATGTTTTCTATGGAATCTAAAACATTTTCTTTTGAATCAAGGGCACTTTTTATTGATTGTGACACATTGTTCACCCGCTCCATTAAACTTTCCATTGATTCATATATGGATCTTAAAGAAGAATCTGTTTCCTTAACAATATTCATTTGTTCTTCCATAAACTTATTTGCATTATGTGCAACTTTTGTAGTATCACTGGTTTTATTAAGAATATCATCAATTATAAATTTAATTTCTTTTGATGATTCTTTAGACTGGTCTGCCAGCTTTTTTACCTCATTTGCAACCACAGAAAATCCTCTTCCTGCCTCCCCTGCTTTTGCTGCTTCAATGGAAGCATTTAATGAAAGAAGATTGGTCTGGTCTGCAATTGTGGATATAGTCTTTGTTATTTTAACTATTTGCTCCATATCCTTGCTTAAATTGGTTATATTTTTTATAACTCGGTCTGATGCTGAACTAGTTTGAGATGCTTTTTCATTTAATGCTTTTACTACATTTAATGAATTCTGACTCAGTTTCTTTGTTCCATTTGCTGTTTCAGCAACAAATTTCATATCTTCCTCTACCTTATTTATATCATCTGCTAAAATATTAATACTTCCAACCCCATTTGCCAAATTTTCAGCTTGATCACTTGCACCTACAGCCACCTGGTTCATTACTTCACTAATTTGTCTTGAAGAAATTTTAGATTGTTCAGAAGAGTTATTAACCAGTATTGAATGATTTATAACTTTTTGAGATAAATCACTCACTTCTAAAATAAGTTTTCGTATGTTTTCTATCATGTGATTAAATCCTCTTATTACGTCCCCTATTTCATCCCTGCTATCATCCTCTATGCTGTAAATCAAGTTTCCTTCTTTGGCTTTATTAATTAGTTTTTCCATGTTTCCAAGAGGAAAAGATATGCTTATTGATATAAAATATGAAAATAGTATTGAAAAAATTATACATATGCTAATAAAGAAAAAAACAGAAGTTCTTATTCCGTTGGCTTCTTTATTAATATATGAAAAAGGTATTTTGCCCACTAAAATCCAGTCTGTTCCCTCAATATATTTATAAGAAACCATATAACCATCATAATCAAAAGTATTTGATATAGTGCCATCTTCTTTAAATATTCTATTTATAAAATCTTTATCCCCATGAAGTTTGCCAAGCCCTTTCATTTCTCTATTGGAAATATACCTGCCTTTAGAATCAACAATAAATAAATCTGCTCCTTCCCCTAAGTTAATATTTCTATATACATCTAAAAATCTCTCATTCCTAAGTCCTATAATTATATAACCTAGTTTTTTATTTGTTGAAATATTGTTTATTTTTCTAATATTTATTAAGTGATAAGAATCGTCATATTCTATTGATATCCAAATAGGTTTTCCCCCACCGCTTTCAGCAATCTCTTCTATCATCTCTTTATTTTCTATTAAATATTTATTTAAATTATTGTTCACTGAATAATGAATCATTTCATCTTCTATAAATATTGAACCAAAACTGACAGATTTAAGTGTAGCCAATCTTCTGCTTATTACATCCCTTAAATCAGAATTTGCCTTGTACTTTTCATATTCTTCTGTACTTTCATTAATAGTTTTTAGCATATCCTGCACATCTTTTGAATTTGATATTTCTATAGAATAACTATTATGTTTTTCCAGCTCTGAATATAGATTGTTTTCAGCCTGCTCGATAATTTGTTTAGAATACATTTCTATTTTAGTTTCTATAGAATTTTTTGATAAATTATAAGAAAAAAAACCTAGAAAAACTAGAGGTACTATAGAAAGAATAAGAAATGATATCATTAATCTGAATTTAACTTTTATTTTTCTAAAAATACTTACAATACTTAATATAATTTTTTTATACCCATTTTTTAATACCATTTTTTCACCTCATTAAAATCTTTGAATTTATAAAAGTTAAATAAAAGTTCTCTTCTTCTCTTTATTAAGGTTATCGGCATATTTAGCTTTTTAAATTAGGTTGGCATAAAAATTAGAATAAAAATAAAAAAAGCTTGAGAATTAAACATCCCAAGCTTTTTTTTATTTACAGCTATTTTAATTTTCTTCTGTTTCTGATTTTTCTATTTCTTCCACATCTTTTTCTTCTGATGCTTCTTGTGTTTTTTCCATATCTTCTGCATCTTCTATTGCATTTTCTATTGTATCCTCTTTTATATCTTCTGTTGCATCTTCTGTTGCATTTTCTGTTTCTTCACATTCTTCATCTCCATTAACTTCTTTTTCTATTCTTGCAACACTTACTAAATGTATATCAGAATCCATTCTCATAAGGGTGACTCCCTGAGTTGCCCTTCCTAAAAGGCTAATGTCTTGTGCTCTGATTCTTATAATTGTACCATCTGAACTAATAAGCATAACATCATCATCTTCACAAACCAGTTTTGTTCCCACAAGTTTTCCTGTTTTCTCTGTAACTCTATATGTACGAACACCTTTTCCTCCTCTGGTTTGTACTTTATATTCACTAAGTTTTGTCCTCTTTCCAAAACCATTTTCTGTCACAACTAAAAGGCTTGTATTTTCAATAAAGGCTCCCATACCTATTACTTCATCACCTTCTGAAAGCTTTATGCCTCTTACACCTTGTGAAACTCTTCCTAATGGTCTTGCATCAGTTTCGTTAAATCTTATGGACATTCCGTTTTTAGTAACAAGAATAATATCTTTTTTTCCATCTGTAAGCCTTACATCTATAAGTTCGTCATTTTCCCTTAATGTAACAGCTGCAAGACCACCTTTTCTTATATTGGCATATTCCATTAACCGACTCTTTTTAATTATTCCATTTTTAGTTGCAAGAACAAGGTATAAATCTTCTTTATATTCTGCAACGGGAATTACAGTTTGAACTCTTTCGTCTTGATCCAATTGCAGCAAATTAACAATTGCTGTTCCCCTTGCCTGGCGTCCCGATTCAGGTATTTCGTATGCTTTAAGTCTGTAAACCTTGCCTTTGTTTGTAAAAAACAGAATGAAATTATGTGTTGATGTAACAAATAAGTTTTCTACAAAGTCTTCTTCTCGGGTACTAAGCCCAATAATACCCTTACCCCCACGCCTTTGGCTTTTATATGTATCAGCAGGAATTCTCTTTATATAGCCAAAATGAGTAAGAGTTATAACGCTTTCCTCTTCTTCAATTAAGTCTTCTATATCTATTTCAGTTTCATCTTCTATTATTTTTGTTCTTCTTTCGTCAGCATATTTATTTCTTATTTCATTTAATTCATCTTTTATAATATTTAAAACCATAAACTCATTTGCTAAAACGTCTTTGTAATATTTTATTTTTTCCAAAAGTTCTTTATATTCATTTTCAATTTTTTCTCTTTCTAGTGCTGTAAGCCTTCCAAGCCTCATATCAACTATTGCCTGTGCCTGCTTTTCAGTAAATGAGAATTTTTCTATAAGTCTTTCTTTTGCAAGAGCTTCATTTTTTGATGATCTTATAGTTTTTATAACTTCATCAAGATTATCTATAGCTATTTTTAATCCTTCTAAAATATGAGCTCTAGCTTCGGCTTTATCAAGATCAAATTTTGTTCTTCTTACAATAACATCTTTTTGATGATCTATATAATGGTCAATAGCCTGTCTTATATTAAGCACACGAGGTACAAATTTCCCATCATGTGTCTGCACAAGAGCCAACATATTAACACTAAAACTATCTTGAAGTTGGGTGTTTTTATATAGCTGGTTTAAAACAACATTTGCATTTGCATCTTTTTTAAGCTCTATAACAATTCGCATTCCATTTCTATCTGATTCATCTCTTAAATCAGAAATGCTGTCTATTTTTTTATCTTTGACCAAATCTGCAATTCTTTCAATTAACCTTGATTTATTTACTTGATAAGGCAATTCTGTAACAATAATCCTCTGCTTGTTTGGATTTACTTGCTCTATATTTGTAACAGCACGTATTACTATTCTTCCTCTTCCAGTTTTAAAAGCATCTCTTATACCCCTTCTTCCAACTATAGTTGCACCTGTTGGAAAATCAGGACCTTTAATTATTTTATTAAGTTCTTCAATGGTTATTTCAGGGTTGTCTATTACTTTATTTATTCCATCTATAACCTCTCCTAAATTATGAGGTGGAATATTTGTCGCCATTCCCACAGCTATACCTGAAGACCCATTCACTAAAAGATTGGGAAATCTAGAAGGTAATACTGTAGGTTCAACTTCATGGTCATCAAAATTAGGCTTAAAGTCAACAGTGTCTTTATTTATATCTCTTAACATTTCCATAGAGATTTTAGATAATCTAGACTCTGTATATCTCATTGCCGCAGGTGGGTCTCCGTCTATAGACCCAAAATTACCATGACCATCAACAAGCATATATCTAAGAGAAAAATCCTGCGCCATACGCACCATACTGTCATATACTGCTGCATCCCCATGAGGATGATATTTACCCAGAACTTCCCCTACTGTAGTTGCACACTTTCTATAGGATTTATCAGGGGTAAAGCCCAAACCATACATTGCATAAAGTATCCTTCTATGTACAGGTTTTAAACCATCCCTTACATCTGGTAGGGCTCGGTCAATTATAACACTCATTGCATAATCTATGAATGATTTTTTCATTTCTGAACCAATATTAACAGGTATAATCTTCTGCTCTTTTAGTTCGTTATTATCTGCCATCTGTGTACCTCTTTTCCTGTATTTCTATTTTAAAATAGTTGTTTTGTAAAAATAAAATTTGTTTAATATTTCTTTTAGACATCAAATACCCATATCTATTTTAATAAAGATTTATAATACTGTCCACTTTTTTTAAAACATATTTAAAAAATAAAAAGAACATAATATAAAATTATGCCCTTTTTATTACCAAATTATTCTTTTTAAATGTCTGGAAAAAAGCTTTACTCTGTCTTAAAAAGTAATATGGCTTCACTTAACATTTTTGCTGCTTTATTAAGTTCTTCTGATAAATTTGTCAGCTCTTCTGAAGCTGATGTCTGTTCTTGTGTGGTAGCGGATACCTCTTCTGCTATTGAAGCAGTTTGTTGTGAAATAGCTGAAATATTTTCTATAGATTCTGCTGCATCTTCTTTTGATTTTAATACTTTCTTAATGGAATCAGAAACTTCTTTAACACGCTCCATTAAATTTCCCATAGATTCATTTATTTCTCTAAAAGAATCATCTGTTTTTTTAACTATTTCCAATTGTTCAGATACCACTTCATTTGCTTCATGAGCAACTTCTTTTGTTCTTTTTGTCTTTTTTAAAATATTCATAATTATATTCTTTATATCTTTGGTTGAATCTTTTGATTGATTAGCAAGTTTTTTAACTTCATTTGCAACTACAGAAAAACCTCTTCCTGCATCCCCTGCTTTTGCAGCTTCAATAGAAGCGTTTAGAGAAAGTAAATTAGTTTGGTCTGCTATTAAAGACATTGTTTTAAGTATTCTCTCTATTTCTTTCATATTGTCGCTTAGGTCCTCTATATCATTAATTACCTTTGCTGATGCCTTGTTTGTCTGAAAAGCTTTATCATTTAATAATTTAACAACTTCAATGGCATTATAGCTAAGTTTTCTTGTTTTATTGGCCACATCAGACACAATCTCCATATTATCTTCAACTTTGTTAATTCCCTGTGCTAAAACATTTATACTTTCTGCACAAATTCCAATTTCTTCGGCTTGATCCACTGAACCTACTGCCACTTGATTCATTACTTCACTTATCTGTCTTGAACTTATAAATGATTGATTTGCTGACTCATTTACTAATTTAGAGCTTTCTATAACTTTTTTAGATGAATTTCCAACTTGATTTACCAGCTTTTTTATGCTTTCTAGCATTTCATTGAAATCTGCTATTAAATCCGCTATTTCATCTTTACCATCATCTTTTACACTCAAAGCTAAATTCCCCTTTTTAGCTTCACCAATTAAATTTTTCATTTTATTTAGTGGTCTGGAGATACTTGTGGATATCATATATGAAAGAAATACGGAAATAAAAATAAACAAAAGGATAAAAATTATAATTGATAACCTTATTTGATTGGATTCTGAATTTATATATGAAAAAGGTATTTTTCCTATTAAAATCCAATCAGTTTCATTTATTTTTTTATATAAAACAGCATGTTTATTAAAATCCATTGAATCCTTATCCACGCCCAGCTGTAGCTTACTTACTAAATCAGCATCTTCATAGTTTTCGCCAAGATTTTGTTTAGTTTTATTTGATACATATTTTCCTTCTGTATCAATAATAAAAATAGTTGCTTCTTCTCCTAAGTTTACATCTTTATATAAATTAATAATATTTTCATCTTCTATGCCCATAAAAAAGTATCCAATTCTCTGATTTGTTCTAGGATCGTAAATTGATCGTGCAACCATTAAATTATGTTCCCCATTTATTTTTATAGAAGCAACTACAGCAGATCTTTTATTTTCATCTACTAAACTTTTCATACTTTCAATTGCTTCTTCACTATCTAAATGAGCTTTTTTATGCAAATCTATAGGTATATAATTGTCTAGTAACACTCTAGCAAATGAAATAGAATTATTAGATAATAATCTTGTCACTAATATATCTCTTATTTGTCTTTCTGCTAATGCATTATTTTTATTTGTGTCATCATTTATAATTTTTATATTTTCTTGTAATTCCCGTAAAGTAGTAATTTCTAATGAAAGATTTTTAAAATAATTTAATTCGTTGCTTATATTTTTTTCAACCTGGTTTAATATTTGACTGGAATAATCTCTAATTTTATTGTTTATCGAGTTTTTTGACAGCAAAAAAGAAAACATTCCTATTAATATAAGTGGTATTATTGAAATGGAAATAAAACTTATTATTAACCGATTTCTAACTTTTGTCCTTCTAATCATGTTGTAATCTTTATTAAATATTTTTTTAAAATCACTGTCTTTAAGCTTTTTAAAAAAAATATTAATATTTTTTTTAAATTTATTAACTTTCCTTAAAAACTTATCCCTCATTGAATTACCCCCAAATTCACATCTTAGTGATTTTTTATAAAACACCAGTAAAAAAATAATACTTCTCTATTTTTTTATCGGCATTATTTTAAAAAAAATTATTTTAAAAATTTTAGATTAATAAACAATAACTGGCTATATTTAAAAAAGTTAAACTTTTTTAAATATAGCCAGTTATTTATATTACAAAAACTAAAGCTTTTTTTTAAAATTTTATTTAGGAACTCTTACAATAAACTCATAATATGTACCTCTGTCAAACTGTGCCGCCTTTGCTTCTACTCCTGATTTTTTCATAAGTTCTATAGCCTGTTTTATTGTATTTACAAATATTCTTATATCCTTTATAGCTCTAGTAAGTTGAGGTTTGTTTTTCTTTTCATTTTGCCTTTTGGTGTATTTTTCAATTGCCCTTTCTACCAAATCTTCTGTCTTTTTCACATTTAGTCCTTTTTCACATACATGTTTTAAAACTTTCAATTGAAGTTGTTCATCATGAAGTTTTAAAAGTGCTCTTGCGTGCCTTTCAGTTAAATTGTTATCAAATAGAATTTTCTTTACAAGGGGAGGCAGTTTTAACAATCTTATTTTATTAGCTATTGTAGATTGACTTTTACCAATTTTCTGAGCAAGTTCTTCCTGGGTAAAACCATGGTCATTAATTAGATTATTATATCCTTCAGCTTCTTCCATGTAATTTAAGTCTTCCCTTTGAAGATTTTCTATTAAAGCTAAAACTGCAGATTCATTGTCATTAACATCCACAATTATAGCTGGTATTTCCTTTAATCCAGCCATAGTGGAAGCTCTAAGTCTTCTCTCACCTGCTACAAGCTCGTACATATTGTTTGATATTTTTCTAACGCTAATAGGCTGGATAACTCCATATTCCTTTATTGATTCGCACAACTCTTCCATAGGAATTTTATTAAATTGCTTCCTGGGTTGATATGGATTTGGTCTGATACAATCAATTGGTAAATAAGTAATGTTTTTTGAATTATTTTTATTTTCCTGCCTTGCTATTTTCAATCTGCTTTCTAACATAGGGCACCATCCTTTGCAAAATTATTATATTTATCATTTGTTAAACTTTTATCTGGCAATGGTATTTTTTTACTTGATTTTATCTAAAGCAGCACTTATGTTTTTATTTGTACCACTATAAGTTAAAGTTGTAAAATACCTATTGCATTTAATAAAATATTGTACAAAGGAATATTCTACCTTAATTTTATAAATCCTTTTTTTAAAACAAAGAATCGTTCGCCCAAATGCTTTATATTACTGCATTTTATGAGTTAAATCAAAGGTTCTTTTGAAGGTTTGCCACTTTTTCTAGGATACTTTGTCGGTGTATGTCGAAACTTTTTTATAATTATTATATTTCTTTTTATATCTGTAAAGGGTAAGTTAAACTGAATTACATCTTTAACTTCTCCTCCTAATATTTCTAAAGCCTTTTTAGAATGGTCCAATTCCTCTATATTGCTGCCTTTCATGGCTATAAAAGTTCCTCCTACCTTTACAAAGGGCAGACAGTATTCAAGTAAAACAGGCAAATTTGCAACTGCCCTTGCCAAAGCTAAATCAAACTTTTCTCTAAAATCTTTTGACATCCCTTTATCTTCTGCCCTTGAATGAACAGCCTTTATATCTTTTAAATTTAATTTATTTATAACTTCATTTAAAAATTTAGTTCTTTTTTCAAGAGAATCTAAAAGAGTTACATCTAAATGATCCATTATAATTTTTAAAGGTATTCCAGGAAATCCAGCCCCTGTTCCCACATCAATTATCTTTTTTATTTCTGTTTTTATAAATGGTACCACACTTATTGAATCAATAAAATGCTTTATTATTATTTCCCTGTCATCTTCAATTGCTGTTAAATTCATTTTTTTATTCCATTCTAAAAGTATATCTTTATACTTAAAAAAACTTTCAATATTTTTTTTTTCTAAATTAACTTTAAATTGACATGCTCCATCTATAAAAATTTTAATCAAATCAGTTTCATTCAATTTTTAAATCCCCTCTCTTTTTTAAAGATTCTAAATAAATTAAAAGCACTGAAATATCTGCAGGAGAAACTCCTTCTATCCTTGATGCCTGTCCAACAGATTCAGGTTTAACTTTATTAAGTTTTTGCCTTGCTTCAATTCTAATCCCTTTTATTTCTTCATAATCAATACCTTTGGGAA
Organism: Clostridium sp.; assembly: GCA_012517995.1. Taxonomy (GTDB): domain Bacteria; phylum Bacillota; class Clostridia; order Acetivibrionales; family Acetivibrionaceae; genus Herbivorax. The sequence goes on along the minus strand of JAAYTS010000007.1, from coordinate 30,502 downwards.
TTTTTCTTTTTTCAAGCTTCTTAAACTGTTCAACCTGTGCTATTTGTCTTTTTATATATCCTTCATATTTTATAGCTATAGAAACCTGTTCCTTTACTGCAAAACTCAAATCCGGCATATTTTCATCAATTTCATTTAATGAATCATAGGTTATTTCAGGTCTTTTTAAAAGGTCTTTAAGCTTTATACCACTATTAATAGGTGTACTGTTCATTTTTTTAAGATATTGGTTTACCTTTTCACTTGGAGGAACTACTGTTTTTTCCAGCCTTAAAATTTCTTCTTCTATCTGCCTTTTCTTTTCATTAAATTTTAAATATCTTTCTTCAGATATCAATCCCTTTTCATAACCTATAGGGGTAAGCCTTAAATCTGCATTGTCCTGCCTTAAAAGCAGCCTGTATTCCGCCCTTGATGTCATCATTCTGTAGGGTTCGCTTGTCCCTTTTGTTACAAGGTCATCTATTAATACCCCTATATATCCTTGGGATCTGTCTAATATTAAAGGTTCTTCCCCTTTTAGTTTAAGTGCTGCATTTATTCCCGCCATTAAACCCTGAGCTGCGGCTTCCTCATATCCGGAAGTCCCGTTTATTTGTCCTGCAGAATAAAGTCCGTCTATATCTTTAAGTTCTAGTGTAAGTTTAAGCTGGGTTGGATCTATGCAGTCATACTCAATAGCATAGGCACTTCTCATAACTGAAACATTTTCAAGACCAGGGATGGTTCTCATAATTTCAATTTGCACATCCTCTGGAAGGCTTGTAGACACACCTTGCAAATACATTTCATTTGTACTAAGACCCATGGGTTCTATAAATACCTGATGCCTCTCCTTATCTTTAAATCTTGCAATCTTGTCTTCTATTGAAGGACAGTATCTTGCACCAACCCCTTCAATTAAACCTCCAAACAAAGGGGATCTGTGGAAATTTTTTCTTATTATTTCATGGGTTTTTTCGTTTGTATATGTTAGGTAACACATAACTTGCTCTCTATTAATTTCTTCATTTTCAAATGAAAAAGGAACTATCCTTTCATCACCTGGTTGCTCTTCCATTTTTGAAAAATCAATACTTCGTCTGTTGACACGGGCAGGTGTGCCTGTTTTAAACCTTAATAATTTTATACCCAGTTCTTTTAAATTGTCTGAAAGTTTATTGGCAGGGAAAAGCCCGTCAGGACCTCCACTATAACTTACATCACCTATTATTATTTTAGCCTTTAAATATGTTCCAGTGGTCATAATTACAGCTTTGCCCTTATATATAGTGCCAGTGTGGGTCTTTACGCCTGCCACTTTTTTTCTTCCGCCTTCTTCTTCCACAATAAGTTCAACTATTTCTGCCTGCTTTAAATCTAAATTTTCCTGGGTTTCCAATACTTTTTTCATTTCAGTCTGATACTCTCTTTTATCTATCTGAGCTCTAAGTGAATAAACTGCAGGCCCTTTTGAACTATTTAGCATTTTTGACTGTATAAGTGTTTTGTCTGCATTTTTGCCCATTTCTCCGCCTAATGCATCTATTTCTCTTACAAGATGTCCTTTAGCAGTGCCCCCTATATTAGGATTACAGGGCATACTTGCAATACTGTCTAAATTAATTGCAAAAATTGCTGTTTTAAATCCTTTTCTAGCTGGTGCCAATGCTGCCTCACATCCGGCATGTCCTGCCCCTATGACAATAACATCATATTCACCTGCAATAAAACTCATATCTATCCCTTCCATTTCTCTTTTTGTTTTACTCACTATTTTCCAAGGCAAAATCTAGAAAATATTTCATTAATTACATCATCTTTTACACTTTCACCTGTTATTTGTCCTAAAAAATCTGCAGCATTTACAATATCTATTGACATTAAATCTAAAGGCATTTTGTTTTCATAAGATCTGATTGCATCATCTATACTTAAAATTGCTTTGTCTATTAGATTTTTATGTCTTATATTTGTTAAAATTATTTGGCTGTTTAAATTAATTTCTCCCTTTGTAAAAAGTTTAGTTATCATTTCCCCTATTTTTTCAATGCCTACTTCTTCTTTTATTGATGTTTTTATATAGTTTATTCCCTCAAGATGTTTTTCTATATTTTTAATAGCATCTTCATTTGATTTATCAATTTTATTTATCAAAACAATAAGTTTTTTTACTGATACTTTTTCTAATATAGCAGAGTCCTCATGGCTAAAACCTTTTTCTGCATCAATCATCATAATAACAAGTTCCGCCTTCTCAAGAGCTTTGTGAGTTTTCTCAACTCCTATTATTTCAACAGCATCTACTGTTTCCCTAATTCCTGCAGTATCTATTATCCTTACTGGAATATCGTTAATATTTATATATTCTTCAATTGTGTCTCTTGTTGTCCCTGGTATATCAGTTACTATAGCTCTGTTTTTTCCTGTCAGTTCATTTAACAAAGAGGACTTTCCCACATTAGGTCTTCCTATAATAACTGCATCAATACCTTCCCTTAAAATCCTGCCTCTTTCAAAATTATCGGTTATTTTTTTCAAATCTTCTTTTATAGAAGTTATTTCATTATATATTTTTTCACCAGTTATTTCTTCTATATCCTCTTCTGGATAATCCACAGTAACTTCAATATGTGCCAGCATTTCAACCAATCTTTTTCTTAAAACTTTTATTTTAGAAGACAGTTTTCCTTCAAGTTGATTTACAGCGGCTTTTGAACTTTCATCTGTTTTTGAATTTATAATGTCTATAACAGCTTCTGCCTGGGATAAATCAATTCTTCCATTTAAAAAGGCTCTTTTGGTAAACTCCCCAGGTTCTGCTACTCTTGCTCCCTGTTTTAAAACCAGATCCAATATTTTTTTTAAAACAACCAGCCCACCATGACAGTTAATTTCAACAACATCTTCACGGGTAAATGTATTTGGTTTTTTCATTTTAGTAACAAGTACTTCGTCTATAGTTTCCCCTTTTAAAGGATCTATAATTTTCCCATAATTTATGGTATGGGATTTTATTTCATCAAATTTCTTTTTTCCTTTAAAAATTGTTTTGGTTATTTCAAAAGCTTTATCTCCACTAATTCTTATAATACCTATGCCACCTGTTCCATAAGGAGTTGAAATAGCAGCAATTGTATCTTCATTAATCATTTTACTCCTCCAATTTTTATAAAAATATTGTGAGATTGTTAATAGTTTAAAGGAAAATGGTTCAAGAATCAATATCCTGAACCATTTATTTAATCATCATTATTTTAAAATTTATTTTAAAACTTCTACTTCAAACAAATCATAACTTTTCTATTAGGTTCGTCACCTACGCTATGAGTTTCTACATATTTATGGTTTTGCAGTGAAGAATGTATTATTCTTCTTTCATAAGGATTCATTGGTTCTAAAGTAATACTCTTTTTATATTTAACAACTCTGTCTGCTAGCTTATTTGCAAGTTTTACTAAAGTTTCCTCTCTTTTTTGTCTATAATTTTCAATATCTATTATTACTCTTTTATAAATTTCTTTGTTTTTATTCACAACAAGACTTGTTAAATATTGAAGAGAATCTAATGTTTCTCCTCTTCTTCCTATAAGTATGCCAATATTATCTCCCTTTATCTTTATCGATATTGACTCTTCATCCTCTTCTACTAGAACATCTGCATCCACATCCATCTTTTGAAATACTTCTAATAAAAACTCTTTTGCCTTACCTGCCATTGATTCTTTTATTGTAACTCTAACTTTTGCCTCTTTACTGCCTATAAGCCCGAATATTCCCTTTACACCTTTATCAATAATCTCTATCTCAACATCTTCTTTAGAGGCATTTAATTCTGACAAGGCAATATTAATGGCATCTTCAACAGTCTTAGCGGTTTTTTCAACACTATTAGTCATTTATTTAAACTAACCCTCCCTCTTTTTCATGATATACTTGCTAATGAAAATCTGCTGTACTATCTGATAAATATTACTTATTGTCCAGTAAAAACCTAGTCCTGCTGGAAACTGAAATGAGAATAAAAGTGTCATTGCTGGAGCTATTAAAAGCATATTCTTTTGCATGGACTCTGCTGCTTCAGCTTGTTCATCTCTTTTACCCTTCTTACTTTTTGTATCACTAGCATTTTTCATAGATATAAATTTAGATGAAAAATAAGTGGTTATACATGCTATAACTGGTATTATAAGTAAAGGTAAGTAAGTGGACATTTCAGGTCCAAATATTAATTTTGTATTAATAGTAGGAACCATTCCAAGATTTAAACCTAAGAAATTAAAATCAATTAAATTAAATTTAAGAGCAGCAGATACTTGTTCATATCCTCTTATTAATTCACTTTCTGGAACCTGGCTTATTAAATTTTCAATTGTACTTTGATTAATTATATGTCCTGCAACTTCTTTACCTTTTAACATGTATGTCAAAGGATTTCTTATCACTGCAAATAATGATATAATTATAGGCATTTGTATAAACAGCGGAAGACAACCACTAAAAGGATTATACTTGTGTTCCTGATAAATCTTCATCATTTCCTGACTTAATTTTTCTTTATCATTTTTATACTTTTTCTGAATCTCATTTATCAATGGCTGTACTTTATTCATTTTTTCCTGTGATTTAGCTTGTTTTATAGCTAAAGGCAACATTAAGGTTCTTACAATTATTGTAAAAACAATTAGCGATATTCCATATTTGCAAAATTCAAAAGGTATCAAATCATATATAACATATATTATTTGTCCAAAAAAACCTGCTAGTGCATTAAACATCTCTTTTACCCCTTTTTACTTAACTGGATCATATCCTCCCGGATGAAACGGATTACACTTTACTATTCTTAAAACTGATTTAAAGCCACCCTTTATTATACCATATTTATCTATTGAATCTATAGCATATTGAGAACAAGTTGGATAAAATCTACAACATGGCGTAATTTTAAGTGGAGATATCCATTTTCTATAAAATTTTATAGGTAATATAAATATTTTTTTTAGCAATTATGCCCCATCTCCTTACATATGCTAATAGAAACCTTTGTGCTTTTGTTAAATTTAACTTAAAGTAAATTTTTTAATATCTTTGCCCATGGTAATATACCCATGGCAATTGAATTTACTTTAAGTTTTAACAAAATTTATGCTTATTACTCAATTATCATATTTAATTTTTTAAAAAGAAATTTCATTTCCTTTTTTATTTCCATATAATCAGCTATTATATCAGTTTTTCTTGCAACAATAACTAAATCATAACCTGATTTAATATTTTCTTCCATATGTCTGTAATTTTCTTTTATTACCCTTCTTACCCTGTTTCTCTTAGTGCTTTTACCAAATTTCCTGCTTGCTGTTATTCCTAATCTGTTATAGTCAAATTTGTTTTTTAGTACATATAATACTAAAAACTTCCCAGCATGAAATTTTCCCCTTTTATAAACTCTTCCAAATTCATAATTTTTTTTAAGCGAAACAGTGTGTTTCATTATATCTCCCACATTTAATAATTATTTAAATAAAAAGACCACATTTATGCGGCCTTATGCTGAAAGAACTTTTCTTCCCTTTAATCTACGCCTTCTTAAAACTTTTCTACCATTTGATGTTTTCATTCTCTTTCTAAATCCGTGTTCTTTCTTTCTTTGTCTTCTCTTAGGCTGATAGGTTCTTAACATTCTAAAACACCTCCATTTCAAAATATATCACACAACAAATACTTATTTATCAATATTATAATAATATTATAATTTTTAAAATAATTATATCCAATTAGACAGCAAACCTATTTTATAACACTATAAATATTTTAAAATAACGTAACAATTATATATTAAATTAATAATCGATGTCAAGAAACTATTTTAAATTTTTATTGTTTATAACTTGTTTATAACTTTAATTTAATTGTTTATAAGTATGTTTTTTTGTGGATATCTTTTATTTTTTATATTGAATATTATATAAAAGTCTGATAATATTATTTATACCTGTTGATAACTTACTAATTATCAACAGGTTTATGTTGATAATTAATAAAATCAATTATTTTTTTAACTGTTTTTTAACTATAAACTATATTATTAGTTAATTATATGCATTTTTTAAAAATTATATACAAATTACTTCCGTTTATGCTTAAATGTTGCTAGAGTTGTCAAAAATTATACTAATAATTATTGTTATGTTATTACTTTTATTATAGTATTTTTTTTAGAAAAATCAAAATTTATTTTTTATGCTTGTTTTTGGAGGAGTTATATGAGTATCCAGTTAAATAATATTTGGGAGAAATCCTTAGATTTACTAAAAGATGAACTTACTGAAATAAGTTTTAACACATGGATTAAAACCATTAGTCCTTTGAGTTTAACCTCAGACACAATTTATTTGTCTGTACCAGCTAGTTTTAACAAAGGCATTTTAGAATCCAGATATCAAAGTCTTATTATGAATGCTATTAAACAAGTTACTTTTAAGGAATATAAGATAAATTTTGTTGTTCCCTCTGAAGAAGGGGATGTTCAAAATTTATCCAGTCAACTAGCTCAAAATGACGATGTAGCAAAATCCATATTAAATCCTAAGTACACATTTGATACATTTGTAATAGGAAATAGCAACAGATTTGCACATGCGGCTGCTTTAGCTGTTGCAGAAGCACCTGCACAGGCCTACAATCCCTTATTTATATATGGCGGTGTGGGTCTTGGCAAAACTCACTTAATGCATGCCATTGGTCACTTTGTACTAAGTCAGAATTCTTCAACTAAAGTTTTATATGTATCATCGGAAAAATTTACAAATGAACTAATTAATGCAATTAAAGACGATAAAAATGAAGAATTCAGGTCTAAGTATAGAAATATAGATATACTTTTAATAGACGATATACAATTTATTGCTGGAAAAGAAAGAACACAGGAAGAGTTTTTCCACACTTTCAATGCTCTTTATGAGGCAGACAAACAAATTATCATTTCAAGCGATAAACCACCTAAAGATATTACAACATTAGAGGAACGTCTTAAATCAAGGTTTGAGTGGGGTCTTATTGCGGACATGCAGGCTCCCGATTTAGAAACAAGAATTGCTATTTTAAGAAAAAAAGCTCAGCTTGAAAGTCTTGATGTTCCAAATGATGTTATGGTTTTTATCGCAAACAAAATTGCATCTAACATCAGAGAACTTGAAGGTGCATTAAATAGGGTAATTGCCTTTGCCTCTCTTACAAAAAATGAAATTACAATTGATTTAGCAAATGAAGCGCTAAAAGATATTTTATCTGCTGAAAAAACAAGAGTAATTAATTGTGAGACAATCCAGGCTGTTGTAGCAAGGTATTTTAATGTAAGGCAAGAAGATTTTAAGTCAAAGAAAAGAACCAGAGATATTGCTTATCCAAGGCAAATAGCCATGTTTTTATGCAGAGAACTTACAGATATGTCCCTTCCTAAAATAGGCAATGACTTTGGAGGAAGAGACCATACTACCGTTATACATGCATATGACAAAATTAAAGAAGATATAGAAAATAATTCAGAAACAAGAAGAGCTATAAATGAAATTAAAGATAATATTTTAGGAAAATAAAATATATTAAAATTAAAAGTTATCAACAGAATTTGTTGATATGGTGAAAACTCCTTGTGAATTAACTGTGTATAACAGCTCTTACTTTTATCTAATGTTAGACATGTTGATAACTAAGAACAATTTATCTACATATTAGTAACAGGTTTAAAACCTATAATTTTATTGCTTATAGGTGGTTATTCACATAATTAACAGCACTTATTGTTATTATTACTGATTTTACTTTTATTTAATATAAAATAAGGAGGCTTACTTTTTTATGAAAGTTATAAGTTCTAAAGAACTTCTTGTAGATGCAATAAATATCGTTCAAAAAGCAGTATCTACAAAAAATAACATAACTTTATTAGATGGGATATTGCTAGAAGCAAATAAAATCTTCAAAATGACTGGAAATGATCTGGAAATTGGTATAGAATGTACCATATCTGCAGATATCAGAAAAGAAGGTTCTGTTGTAATTAATTCTAAAATATTTGGTGATATTATTAGGAAAATGCCTGATTCTGAAATAATGATTGAATTGCTTGATAATAACGATGTTCTAATAGAATCTGAAAACTCAGTTTTTAAAATAAAAGGAAATCCAAGTGATGATTATCCTCTGCTTCCTGAGATAGAAGCTGAAGAATCTTTTAAAATAAGTCAGAAAATAGCAAAGGATATGATTAGACAAACAATTTTCTCTGTAGGCGACGATGAAAATAGAGAGATATTGACAGGCTCTTTAATAGAAAGCGATGAAAACCAATTGGTTTTTGTTGCTATAGATGGTCACAGAATGGCAGTGAGAAAGACAGTAAATGATACTCAAAATACAAGCTTTAAAGTTGTTGTTCCTGGAAAGACTTTAAATGAAATATCAAAAATATTAGAACCTGAAGAAAATGAAATTGAGATATTTACTTCTAAAAATCAAATACTTTTTAAAATTGATAACTGTAAAGTTATGTCTAGATTGTTAGAAGGGGAATATTTAAATTACAAAAGTATAATACCTGATGAGTATGAAACAAAGATAAGATTAAATACAAAAGAACTGCTTTCAAGTATGGAAAGAGCTGCTTTGATGTCTATTAATGAAAAAAAATATCCTGTGAGATTTGATATAGAAGATGATGTGTTGGTTATATCATCTAGTACAGAAATAGGAAATGTGAGAGATGAAATATCTGTTGATATGGAAGGAAAAAACATGACTATAGGTTTTAATCCAAAATATTTTTTAGAAGCACTTAGAGTTATTGATGATGAAGTTGTAGACATATACTTTAATTCAGATATAGGACCTTGTACAATTAAACCTATTGAAGGCAATGAATTTGCATATATGATTTTACCTGTTAGAATAAAAAGTTAATTTGAGGTGACTTTATGGAAAATATAAAAATTGAAACAGAATATATAAAATTAGATCAATTTTTAAAATGGGCAGGTATAGTAGCTACTGGTACAGAGTCTAAGGCATTAATATCTGATAGCAAAGTTAAAGTAAATGGAGAAGTTGAACTAAGAAGAGGCAAAAAGTTAAGAAAAGGTGATATAATAGAATTAGGAGAAAATAAATATAAAATTGTTAATTAGGTTTTAATAATTTAAAAGTTTTTTGTATAAGGAGAAAAGTTTTGTACATAGAACAGCTGGAATTAGAGAATTTCAGAAATTATAAAAAAATCAAAACTTCTTTTTCAAAAAATATAAATATAATATATGGGGAAAATGCTCAAGGTAAAACAAATATTATAGAAGCTATATTTCTGTGTGCAGCTGGCCGCTCTCACAGAACATCAAAAGACAAGGAACTTATTAATATTAATAGTAATAAATTCAAAGTTAAGCTGCTGTTAAATAAAGATAATAAAAAAAAGGAAATAGAATACTTGTATGAATTAGGCAAAAAACAAATATTGATAAATGAAGTTCCTATTAGAAAAATGGCAAATTTAATGGGAAATTTGCTGGCGGTTATATTTTCCCCAGAGGATATTTTAATTGTAAAAGAAGGGCCTTCTTTGAGAAGAAGGTTTATGGACATAACCATTAGTCAATTAAGACCATCATATTTTTATAATTTACAGCAGTATAATAAAATTTTAAATCAGAGAAATAATTTATTAAAAGAAATACAGCAAAACAAAAGTTTAATAGAAACACTTGATATATGGGATGAAAAAATAGCTCAGGTTGGATCAGAAATTATTTCAAAGAGAAAAAAATTTATAGACAAGCTTAGCAAAATATCAAAAGAGAAACATTATAATTTAACTGATAATTGTGAACAATTAGAAATAAAGTATAAAACATTTTTAGAAGAGATAGATCTAAAAAATAAAGAAAATATAAAAAATGAAATAATAAAAAAAATTTCAAAGAGTAGAAATTTAGAACTTAAAAGATGTATTACAGCTATAGGTCCTCATAGGGATGATTTTGATATAATAGTAAATGGTTTACCTTTAAAAAATTTTGGTTCTCAGGGTCAGCAAAGAACTGCAATATTATCATTAAAATTATCTGAAATAGAAATAATAAAAGAGGAAACAGATGAATATCCAATACTGCTTTTAGATGATGTAATGTCAGAATTGGATAATAAGAGAAGAAAATTTTTATTTAAAAATTTAACTAAAATGCAGACATTTATAACATGTACAGAAAAAGACTTTTTTAAAGAAGAATCTTTAGATGCATCTTTTTTAAAAGTTAAAAATGGAGAAATATATAATTTGTAAAGGTCTTAATTTTAGGTGATAATAAAAAATAATTGCAGTTTCTATTTAATTTGGATAAAATAAAATAGAAAAGACTTTAAATAAAAAATGGAGGATATATATGTTTTTACATATAGGCGGCGAATACGTTATACCTGTTAAAAATATTATAGCAATAATGGATTTAGAAACTACATCACTTTCTAAAGATACAAAAGAATTTTTAAAAGTGGCAGAAGAAGAAGGTTTTGTTAAGGGAGTTACAGATGATATTCCAAAATCATATATAATAACTGAGTTTAATAAAAGAAGTGAAATTTATCTTTCTTCTATATCATCTTCTACCCTTCAAAAAAGAGCAAACTCTATAGGTGGCGGCGTAAAAAATTATTTAGATAAATAGAAATGAGGAGGAAATATGTTAGAAAATTTAAATATAAATTCTTATACCGAAGACAATATACAAGTATTAGAGGGATTGGAAGCTGTTAGAAAAAGACCTGGTATGTATATTGGAACTACATCAAGCAGAGGTCTTCATCATCTTGTTTATGAAATAATGGACAATAGTATTGATGAGGCTTTGGCAGGCTATTGTGATGAAATTAAAGTTATAATAAATAAAGATAATTCAATAACAAATATAGATAATGGAAGGGGTATTCCAGTAGGTATACATCCTAAGCTGGGCATACCCACTGTTGAGGTTGTACATACAGTTTTACATGCTGGAGGAAAATTTGACAGCGAAGGATATAAAGTTTCCGGAGGATTGCATGGAGTAGGAGCTTCTGTTGTAAATGCATTATCTGAAAAAATGGAAGTTGAAGTCTACAGGGATGGAAAAGTATATTTACAAGAATTTGAAAGAGGAGTCCCTGTAAGTGAATTAAAAGTAATTGGAATTACTAAAAAAACAGGAACAAAAACTACCTTTAAGCCTGATTCGGAAATTTTTGATGATGTGGTATTTGATTTTGATATTTTACTGTCAAGGTTTAGGGAATTAGCTTTTTTAAACAAAGGACTAAAAATCATTTTAAGGGATGAAAGGGATGAGGAAGTAGTTGAAAAAGTTCTTCACTACGAAGGCGGTATTGTATCCTTTGTTGAGTATATGGATAGAAATAAAGAACCTATACATGAACCCATTTATATAGATGGATTTAGAGATGGAACTTATGTGGAAATAGCAATGCAGTATAATAAAGATACCTATGTTGAAAATATTCACAGCTTTGCTAATAATATTTCTACAACTGAGGGTGGAACACATTTAACAGGTTTTAAAGCAGCAATAACTAAAGTTCTTAATGATTATGCGAAAAAATATAATTTCTTAAAAGATAGTGAAAAATTTTTAGGTGAAGATGTAAGAGAAGGACTTACAGCAGTTATTAGCATTAAATTAAAAGAGCCTCAATTTGAAGGGCAAACAAAAACAAAGTTAGGAAACAGTGAAATAAGAGGTTTTGTTGAAAGTATTATTAATGAAAAACTTAATAATTTTTTAGAGGAAAATCCAAGTTTGGCAAAACAAATATTAGAAAAGTGTTTAAGTTCAGCTAGAGCTCGTGAAGCGGCAAAAAAGGCCAGAGAATTGACAAGAAGAAAAAGCGTTTTAGAATCAGCAACTCTTCCAGGCAAGCTTGCAGATTGTTCAGAAAAAGATGCATCTCTTTGTGAAATATATATTGTGGAGGGAGATTCAGCAGGAGGTTCAGCAAAGCAGGGAAGAGACAGAAGTTTTCAGGCGATTTTGCCTCTTTGGGGAAAAATGCTCAATGTTGAGAAAGCTAGAATTGATAAAGTATATGGAAATGATAAATTGCAGCCAGTAATAACTGCTTTAGGTGCAGGTATAGGTGATGAATTTGAAGTTGAAAAATTAAGATATCACAAAATAATTATAATGGCAGACGCGGACGTGGATGGTGCTCATATTAGAACATTATTATTAACATTTTTTTACAGATATATGAAACCATTAATAGAAGGTGGATATGTATATATAGCTCAACCACCATTGTATAAAGCTACAAAGGGAAAAGAAGAATTTTACGCCTATGATGAAAAGCAGCTTAATAAATTATTAGGTGAAAAAGGATGGGAAAGGAAAAATTGTACAATTCAAAGATTTAAAGGTCTAGGGGAAATGAATCCAGAGCAGTTGTGGGAAACTACTATGAATCCTGAGACTAGAACAATATTAAGAGTTGAGTTACAAGATGCTGTTGAAGCTGATGAAATTTTTACAACTTTAATGGGTGATAAGGTGGAACCAAGGAGAGATTTTATACAGTCTTATGCAAGAAAGGCGCAAAATATTGATATTTAAGATATAAGAATTTTTAATAAAAGTGTAATTGTTTCACGTGAAACAATTACACTTTTATTCTTTAAAATATAGTAATAATATAAATTCTTTAGCTCTTTTAAAAATGGTGCAGCAATTTGTTTTTTTAAAAATTCATTAGTTTTAAAAATTAATTTGTTATTAATTTTTTTTATGATATAATTTAAGAATAATGTACTTATTAAATTGTATTAAAACCATGGAAAAAAGTATCCTCACCTCTGTAGGTGATGGACAATGGTTATAATTATATGCATATAGATGAGTCAAGGGGTGTGATTTAATGACAAAAGTAATTGCAGTAGCAAATCAAAAAGGTGGAGTAGGCAAAACAACTACTGCAGTAAATTTAAGTTCTTGTCTTGCTTATAAAGGGAAAAAGGTTTTACTGTTGGATGTGGATCCTCAAGGGAATGCAACAAGTGGATTAGGTGTTGATAAGAAAAATACAAAGGGGTCTACTTATGATGTTTTAATAAATGAAGAGAGTATAGAAAAAGTTCTTGTTGATACACCTATTGAAAATTTAAAATTATGCCCTTCAAATATAGATCTTGCTGGTGCTGAAGTGGAGCTTGTCTCATCTATATCAAGGGAAAGTAGATTAAAAAATTCTCTAAATGAAATTAAACAAAATTATGAATTTGTAATAATTGATTGTCCTCCTTCATTAGGATTGCTTACTTTAAATGCCCTTACAGCAGCTGATACAATTCTTGTGCCTATACAATGCGAATACTATGCATTAGAAGGATTAAGCCAATTGATGGAGACTGTAAAATTAGTTAAAAAGCATCTAAATGAAAATTTAGACGTTGAAGGTGTTGTTTTAACAATGTTTGATGCAAGAACTAATTTATCAATACAAGTTGTGGATGAGGTAAAAAAATATTTTAAAAATAAAGTATATAGAACTATAATACCTAGGAATGTAAGATTAAGTGAAGCACCTAGTTATGGACTTCCAATAATATTGTATGATGCTAAATCAAAAGGTGCAGAGTGTTACCTAGAATTAGCGGAAGAAATGATAGAATATGCAGAGGGGGGAAGACATAATGACTAAAAAAGCTTTAGGAAAAGGTTTAGGTGCATTAATTTCTGAAGCAAAAAACAATTCTGATGAAAAAAAAGGAGTATTAGAATTAGGAATAAATGAAATTGAGCCAAATAATAATCAGCCAAGAAAATCTTTTGATGAAAAGACCCTTATCCAGTTATCTGAATCAATAAAGGAACATGGAATAATACAGCCTATCATAGTTAAAAAAGAAGGAGATATGTATAGGATTGTTGCTGGTGAAAGAAGATGGAGGGCAGCAAGACTATTGGGATTAAAGAAAATACCTGCTATTGTGAGAGATTTTTCAAATAAGCAGGTGATGGAAATAGCATTAATTGAAAATATACAAAGGGAGGATTTAAACCCTATTGAAGAAGCTGAAGCATATGAAAGACTGTTAGTTGAACATAATATGACTCAAGAAGAAATTTCAAATTCAATAGGAAAGAGCAGGCCAGCTATAGCTAATTCATTAAGATTGTTATCATTAAATGAAAATATTAAAAATTATTTAATAAGCGGGCAAATAACAAGCGGACATGCAAGGGCATTATTATCTTTAGAAAGTCCGGAAGAACAAGAAGGTATATGTAAAGTAATAATAGAAAAAGATATGAGTGTAAGGGAAACAGAAAAACTAGTTAAAACTATTAAAAACAAAGAGAAAAATAAAGAAAAAAAAATTACAAAAAAACAAGATGATTATGAATATGAAAAAGTTGCAGAGGATTTACAAAATATATTAGGTACGAAGGTTAAAATAATTAATAAAAATAAAAAAGGACAAATATTAATTGAATATTATTCAAATGAAGAATTAAACAGATTAATTGAAATAATTAGTAATAATGACAGAAAATAGGACGAGCTAATTTTGCCTGTATTTAATTTTAAGAGGTTGGTTAATATTAATATATATACGAATACTAAAATTTATTTAAAGTAAAAATAGAGCGAATTTAATAAAAACATAAATTATATAAAATGTTTCACGTGAAACATTTTATATAATTTCATTTAACACTACTTCACAATCAATTATTAGTAAATATTTTTTAAAATAAGAAGAGGAGATAATATGATATCAGTACTTAATAATTTACATGAGTTAATGGAAACATACTACGCTGTAATAATAACTTTTAATACCGTTCTTATTTTAATTCTTTTTATATTATTAATATCGATTAATATAAAATTTAAAAAATTTAAATTAAAATATAAAAAAATAATGGATGAAACAAAAGAAAAAAGTGTAGAAAAAATGCTTTGTGATGTTTTTAATTTTACAAATGAAACATCACTTAAAAATAAAGAGTTAGAATATAAACTAAGTAAAATAGAAAAAAATCTTCAGCGTTGTATTCAAAAAGTTGGAGTGGTGAGGTATAATGCATTTGAAGGCGTAGGAAGTGAATTAAGTTTTGTAGTTGCACTTCTTGATGATAATGATGATGGTGTTGTTGTTAATGGAATATATGCAAGAGAAAGCTCAACAACTTATGCCAAATTAATAAAGGGAGGAAATTCAAAACATGTTTTATCTGCAGAAGAAATACAAGCTATTGATATAGCTAGGAGGACAAAATATTAGGATAAAAGTATAGTAGAATATGAGTAAATTTAAAAAATATAATAGTATATAAGTAAAATAATATAGGAGTAAATGTATAAAAAATAAAGAACATATAAAGTAATATAGTTGTTAAGGGAGAATAAAAATGTATAATAAAAAAGGTAAAAATACAATTTGGATTTATGCAGTAATATTATTTACCTGTGTATTTATTTTACTTCTATTGACAGGATATAGCCAAGTTAAATTCAACAGAAACCTTAACGAGTATAGAAATAAATTGATATCTAGTGAAGAAGAAATAAGTATTTCTAGCCATAATTTAAAAACTGCTTTAGAAGAAAATGAAATGTTATACAAAAAGATAGAAGAATTAAATAATATTTTAGAAGAAAAGACAATTGACTATGAAGAGTTAGAGGAAAAATTAAAAAACAAAGAAAAAGAAAATGAAGAAAACCAATTTTTAAAAAATTATGAGTTATTGTTAGAAGCAGAACAATATTATAATAATGATAAAATAATAGAATGTACAATTGTTTTATTAGAAAAAGTGGATAAAAATAAATTAAGTTTAAATGGATTAAAAAAATACAACGAATTAAAAGAAGAAATATATAAAAAAGCTGCTTGGGAATTTTATAAAGAAGGATATAATAATTATATTGAAAAAGAATATAAAGATGCTAAATTTAATTTAAATTATTCTTTAAAAATTGCAGAAGATGAGTATTTTTCAGATGATTGTTACTATTATATTGCCTATTCTGAATATAGAATTGGGGAATTTGAATTAGCAAAGAAAACTTTAGAAACGCTGATAAAAAAATATCCTTCCAGTAATTATGTTGAGGAGGCACAAAAACTTTTAAATATTATGGAAAATGAGTAAGTAAAGTTTTAAATTAATATTTATATATTAGTTATAATAAATAAAATAAAAAATATTAAAGGTAAGGGGTTTTACTATGCTAGATATTAAATTAATCAGAAACAATCCAGATATTTTAAAAAAAGCTATGTCAAAAAGAAAAGAAAATTTTGACGTTGATGAGTTATTAAAACTCGATGAAAAGAGAAGAAAAAATTTAGTTGAAGTGGAGAATTTAAAATATAAACAAAATGAAAGTTCAAAGCAAATACCTGTGTACAAAAAAGAAGGAAAAGATGTAAGTTCATTATTAGAAGAGATGAAAAATTTATCTGAAAAAATAAAAATACTAGATGCAGAAACCAGAGATATAGATGAAAAAATGAATGAATTGCTTTTAACCATACCAAATATACCAAATGAAACTGTCCCATCTGGGGATAGTGATGAAGATAATGTAGAAGTAAGAAGATGGGGGGAACCTGCAAAATTTGACTTTGTTCCCAAACCCCATTGGGAAATTGGTGAAAAATTAGATATATTAGATCCATCAACAGCTTCTAAAGTTACAGGAGCCAGATTTATGTTTTATAAGGGTCTTGGTGCACGCTTAGAAAGGGCATTAATGAATTTTATGCTTGATTTACATATTGACAAACATGGATATGAAGAAGTATTTCCTCCATTCATGGTTCATAGACACAGTATGGTGGGAACAGGGCAGTTGCCTAAATTTGAAGAGGATGCCTTTAAGGTGGCGGATACAGAATATTTTTTAATTCCAACAGCAGAAGTTCCTGTAACAAATATGTATAGAGAGCAAATTTTAGATGTAAATGAATTACCAATAAAAAATGCTGCTTATTCTGCATGTTTTAGATCAGAAGCTGGTTCAGCTGGAAGAGATACAAGAGGATTAATAAGGCAGCATCAGTTTAATAAAGTGGAACTTGTTAAAATAACAACACCTGAAACATCTTATCAAGAATTAGAATCTTTAACTAATGATGCGGAAGAAGTATTAAAATTACTTAATTTACCATATAGAGTTGTAAAAATTTGTATAGGTGATTTAGGATTTGCCGCAGCGATGAAATATGATATAGAAGTTTGGATGCCTAGCTATAACAGATATGTAGAAATATCTTCATGTAGTAATTTTGAGGCATTTCAAGCAAGAAGAGCAGGTATTAGGTTTAGAAGAGGACCTAAAGAAAGACCTGAATTTGCTCATACTTTAAATGGTTCAGGAGTTGCAATAGGAAGAACAACTGCATGTATATTAGAAAATTATCAAAAAGAAGACGGGTCAGTTGAAATTCCAGAAGTGCTTAGAAAATATATGAATGGAATAAGTGAAATTAAAAAAGGATAATATTAAAAAAAAATAAAAGGCTCTAAACCTAATTTGTAAAGGTTTAAGAGTCTTTTTTTTAAGATATGTTTTTGCAATTTAGATTTAAGGCTAAAGGAATTAATAAATAACTAAAAAGGTTATGTTGAAATACAAAGTTAAATGGTATAATAGTAAGTAGATAGGTGATGAAATATTAGATTACGATAGTGTAGATGATGTTAATAAATACCTGAAAAATAACATAAATTTATAATAAAAAAGGAATGAAAAAGTACTTGACAAGACAGAGTGTTACATGTTATATTTATTCTTGTGACATATGGAGAGATGGTCGAGCTGGTTGAAGGCACCGGTCTTGAAAACCGGAGTAGGCGTAAGTCTACCCTGGGTTCGAATCCCAGTCTCTCCGCCATATTTGGAGAAGTACCCAAGTAGGTTGAAGGGGACGGTTTGCTAAACCGTTAGGTCGGGTTAACCGGCGCCGGGGTTCGAATCCCCGCTTCTCCGCCAAGAAGCACCTTTATCATAGGATGAAGGTGCTTCTAATTATGTTTGCCAGACATGGCACTAATATAGCTGGTGAAAGTCTAGCCAGGGGTATTTACCGCCAAATGTAGCGAACCACAAGTTGGTGTCAGTAATGGCATAAAAAAAAGAAACTGTCCATGCTTCTTATCTCTTTTTTATACTTACTTTACTAACCATTAAAAATGATAGAAAGATTAAAACAATAACAGTTAAAGTGGCATTTGTATTTGTATAACGCATATTAATTTGAGCAAAATAATTATATAAATTTACGATGGTAAGAAGGGTACCAGCAATAGTTATTGGAAGTCCCATAAATATATTTTCTAAATTGCTTATATTAAACCTGGCCAGCCTATATGCACCACATAATGCAAAAAGAAGAGAAAGAATATATCCTAATATTCCAAAGTGTATAAGACTGATTTCCCATGCAACTACAACAGGAGCAACACCAAAGGATACCAAATCAGAAAGAGAATCAAGTTCTTTTCCAAAGTCACTGGTTACTTTAAAAAATCTTGCTACTTTACCATCTAATCTATCTGTAACAGCAGCTATCATTATAAGGAGGCAGGAATAAATTAAATTTGTGGAGGAAGAATCACCGTTAACTGCCAATAAAATAGCTGTCACACCTAAAGACAGATTTATAAAAGTAATAATATTAGGAATACAACATTTAAATTTTTTCAATTGACCACCCCAAAAGTTTTTTATATCTATCTATTATGATTATAAAGAAAAAAACATAAATCCACAATAGAATTATATAAGGAATTTTATGAAAATAAATTTCTCTATAAAATAAAGAAGGAGGGATTTTCTCCTTCTTTGTTAGCTTTGAAAAAACTTGCTATAAGCACTAAATGTAATTATTAGTAAAGCAAAAATATTTATTAAAAGCATATAAAGCCGTTTTAAAAAACTTACATTTTCCTTTGAATAATCATTAAATGACTTTTTTAAATTATTAATTAAAGTGTAAATCCAATGTACTATTACAAATGTTGACAAAGCTTTTAACCAAAAATGATGCAGATAAAATGCACAGTATATATAAAATAGTATAACAATAAGTGATTTAATTGTTTGAAAACCCTTACCTAATTTATATAAATCTAAATTTATCTGACTTTCAACTTCTTCTAAAAACTCTATATCTTCTTCATCCATTTCTTCTTCACTAATTCCAAAAAAGTTATTATAAAAAGACTTTAAAGAAAAAATAGTCACAATAATAGATGTGATAATATAAAAAGCCGTGTCATTTGAGGATATAGCCACAATAGGTATAATTATTAACATTATAATTATTAATAGCATATATTCTAGTTGCATTATAAATCTCCTAAATCCATACTATTATAAAAATTATTCAGGTTTCAGCTGAACTGTTAGGGCATTATAAATTATTACAGACATTTCTCCACGTGTGATTTGAGTATTTGCTTCAATATTAAGGTTTTTATCCAATCCAAGTTCTTCAGCCTTTTTAATTACGTTATAAGGCCAATCACCTTCTAAAGTGTCTTCATAACCTAGTGCGTTGATTACAACTGCTAAAGCCTCTGCATAAGTTACATTGTTGTTTGGTTTAATAGTGTTGTCAGGGTATCCTGTTACAATGCCATATTTAACTGCCAGCTTTATGTTGTTATATGCCCAGTGCTTCTCCTCAATATCATTAAAATTTATTTTTATACTATCTATATCGGCATCATGATGATATCCCTTTAATCTTACAACTAAAGTTACAAATTCACTTCTAAGGATCTTGTTGTCAAGCCTTAATGTTCCATCTTCATATCCTTTTAAAATATTTAACTTTACAAGAGCTTCTGCACAGTTATCCCTAACCTTTTTAAAATTTACATCATTTTCTTGAGCATTTAAGTGTATTGTTGAAAATGAAAAAATTAGTAGAAAAATTAAAAAGAAAGATATGTATTTCTTCATGTAAAAATCCCCCTTCTCATTAGTTGCTACTTTAATTATACACTTAAAAGATGTATATTTAAAATTAAAATATAATTACATTTTTATATATGGGTAAAAATAAAATTGCTAAACTTAAAATAAATGTATAAATTACACAGGTTTATCTAATGATATAAATGAATAAATAAGACAAGGAGGCTATTTATGGCAAAGACAATAGTTGCAGTTTTTAATAACCAGGACAATGCACAAAGGGCAGCAGAGCAAATAAAAGAACAGGGCCTTAGAACAGATGATATTTCAATTGTTGCAAAGCAGGCGGAAGAAGGAAACGGTGGAAATATGAGAATGCAGCGGGGTGCTGGCGGGGAAAATTCAATGGAAATGAAAAATGATAATATATCTAATGGTCTGATAACAGGGGGAATTTTAGGAGGTGCTGCAGGACTTCTCATTGGTGCAGGGAGCATGGTTGTTCCAGGTCTTGGCATAGTTGCAGCAGCAGGTCCTATAACAGGATTATTATCAGGTGCTGTTACTGGTGGAATTGTGGGAAGTCTTATAGATTTGGGTATTCCGGAAGATAGAAGTGAAAAATACGAAAAAGATGTAAAAGAGGGAAAAATATTATTTAGTATGAAGGCTGATGAAGATAAAATTGATGAAATATCCTCAATACTAAGAAATAATATGGCAGAGAGCGTTAATAGCTACTAAAGAAAACAAAAACCATAAAAAATACAGGAATCTCTAATAAACAGGATTCCTGTATTTTTTAAAATAATAAAACTTTATAATATAGGCATTAAAAAATTTAATTTATTTAATGTGCCGCAGGAATACTATCTTCTGGTAGTTCAATTTCTTCATATGAATTAACTGCAGTTTCGGATTGTTGTTGCTCTTCAACTACTTTTGTTCCACGTTTTACAATGTGCTGGTATGGATTATATCTGCTGCGGTACAAAAATACCCTTTCTGTTTCAACACCATTTACCTTTATAACTTTATAAGTATCATAAACATAGCCAGCTTTACCGCTTTGAATAACAACAGAAGTTCCTTGAGCCATATTAGGGTCATCAATGTATTTAACAGGTGCAGGAGTAGAACTTATCTGCACATTTACAATTTCTATTTTTCTCTCAGGATTTTCATTGGTACCAACAATTTCAAATTTAACACTGTTATTTGTGGTATAGGCATTTATCTTTACCGGCCAATTGGTATTGTTTTTAAATATAAAGTCAAGTTCGTTGTATGAAACAGCTGCATCCTGCCCATATGGAACATAGCCTACGGTAAACATGTGATTCATCCTGTAAACTGTTTCTAATCCAGAAAAAAGTACGGCATTGTAAAGGGTACTTGAAACCTGGCAAATACCTCCCCCCACATCAGGCACAATTTTTCCATTTGTATAGACATATGCAGATAAATAGCCTCTGTCTCTGGTTCTAGGTCCTACAACATCATTAAAAGAAAATTCATCACCAGGTCCTAACACCTTCCCGTTGATTATAGAAGAAGAAAGTCTTATATTAACACCTCTATTAATATTGTTTTGTGAATCAGTTGAAAAATGAGTGGTGTATGATGCAAGTACATCCCTAAATAAATAATCTCCTATATTTTCAGTTTTAATTTCAGGTTCAATAAAAGAAACAGGCAGTTCTTTTTTTGTATCAAATTCATTTTTATGGTTTTCAATAATATTTTTAAGTTCAGACTTGTCAATTTCTATACCTCTAATATGAGGAACCACAACAACTTCATTATTTTCAACAGATGCGCCAGCATTTTTTGGTTCTCTGGTAATCTTATTATACATATCATCTATATTAGCATCATCAGGCATAATTGTTTCTACAGGAATTTCAAAGGATTCATTTGAAGCTGTTTTTATACAGTTATAAATATGTTCAAAAACTTTATCTTTATCTAAAGCAGTGCCAGGCTTTCCTGTATAAAAATATACATTATCTTCTTCTATAATAATATCAGGGTTTTGAACTTCAATAAGAGAATTTTTATAAAAATCCTCTATTGAGTCTTTGAGTTTCTTTTCATTAAAAGAAAATTCTAAATCAATTACAATCCCATTTTTACCAACATAAAAAATATCTTTAAACCGTCTGAATATATTACCTGTCCGACCAATATCATAGGCTTTTTTCACAGCATTTTCCACGTCATATACAATATTAAACTCAGATAAATTAAATTTTTTAGAAAAATCATTATTTGTCAAAATTATTTCAATTTCACCAATTTTATCTGTATAAATTGACTTTAAAAGGTCGCATCCTTCAGAGTAGGTCATTTTTCCCATATAAACATCATTTACATAAATACCTTTATATATCTTTTTATTAGATAATATAATAATGGTAAAAATCAAAGATAAAATCAAAGAAACACCTATAATAGACAATAGTGTAAAAACAACAACTTTGTTTTTGCCTTTTAGTTTTTGAATTACCGGATTATTCATAAAAACACCCCAATCACAAAAAAGTAATTATTACTGCGAATATTAGTGGCAAATGCTATATTGCAAAATTTTCCATCTTTTAATATCAAGAACAAAAAACATGCAATTGCCATTCATCCATTGATATTCTATAAGTATGATGGTAAATTAGTGGGTATGAATTCTGTCTTTTATACCTGTATACACAATCTATTATCTCAATTTTAAATAAAAAAGACAATAGAATTTTCATTACAAATACATAACAAGGCAAAAAAATTTGAATTTAAAAGTGTTATAAAATATCGTCATAAAATATAAAAAAATAACTAAAAAATCAGAAATCTAATAGAAAGTAAGAAAATTTTATTTAAATTTAAATGTTATAATTGATTTAGCAATTTTAAAAAAGGAGAGTTATCACATTATGAGCATATTTGTTTTTAGCGATTCACATGGGATTACAGAGGGTATTATTAAGGTATTAAAAAAGAACAAATACTGTGAGTTAGTTATACACCTAGGAGATTTTACAAAAGATATGGATGTGGTAAAAAAGAAATTTGAGAATTTAAAATATGAGGTAATAAGGGGAAATAATGATTGGGACAGAAATATACCAGTGGAAAAAGTTATTGAGGTAAAGGGGAAAAAAATATTTATAACCCATGGTCATTATTATGGAGTAAAAAATGATTATCAAAGAATAATAAATAAAGGAAAGGTATTAGAGGTAGATGCGGTACTCTTTGGACACACCCACGTTCCAGAGGAAATATTTTGTGACGGAATGCTGGTTTTAAATCCTGGAAGCATAGGGCGACCAGCATATGGCAACAATAAGACCTATTGTGTTATTGATGTTAAAAATAATAAATTTTGGACTGAATTTAAATCTGTAAAATAGGAGGTTTTAAATAAAATTTATAAATAATATGGAAAGTAATGTATAGACCCTATAAATTTTGATTATACTTGTATTAATGAAGAATGTGAACAGTTTTAAAAAGGCAGAATAAAATAATAATATAAAAAGATTATTTAATAGTATAAGGTGGTTTATATGGGTTTAAATACAGAAAACAACCAAAATATAAAAACTTATAAATATAGCCCTATTGCTAGAATTTTTGGTAAATTGTTACCAAAAACAGAAAATGAAATTGCAAGTGATAATGATTTTTTAGATAAAAAAGAGTTGATAGAATGTATAAACAGAGCCCGCAATGATTGGATAAATGCTAATAAAGAATTTGAATATGCACAAAATGATGAAATTATAGATTACTATACCTATAAAATAAAAGCTTGTCAGGTAAGGTATGAATACTTTTTAAAGCTTGCAAAAAGAAAGGGAATAGCAATAAACAAAGAATATTTGTAATAAATATTAAAACAAGCATATATACTATAGTATAATCAGGTGGACTAAATCTATTGCTTGGTTGTAAAGAAAAATTAAAAAAATAGTATATTTTTTGAGTGGGGATTAAAATGTATGTGGATTATGATACAGTATTTGCTTATTTAGCAGGAATAATAATTTTATTTTTTTTAGGAAAATTTTTTGCTGTTCCTATGAAAATAGCTGTAAAACTTATATTTAATTCTATACTTGGTGGAATTGCAATTTTAATTATAAACTTTATAGGTGGTTTTATAAATTTTAGCATAGCATTAAATTTTATTACTGCATTTATTATTGGAGCACTTGGAATACCAGGTGTTTTATCAATTATTGTTCTAAAAAATATTTTCAATGTATAATTTAATAATCTTTTAATAATCCTTTGGGGAAATAGCCTCAAATATTTCCATCAATTTACTTCAATAGATTCCTTGACAAAAAATAGGCAGCCATTTATACTTTAAGCAGTGTAATTTTTACTTTAATTAGAAAATAAGCTGATTTAATCAGCATATTATTATATAATGAGGAGGTTTACCGCTATGGGAAAGGTTGTTGAAATTAGATGGCACGGACGTGGGGGACAAGGTGCTAAAACTGCATCATTGCTCCTTGCAGATGCTGCATTCAATACCGGGAAATACATACAGGGTTTTCCTGAATATGGACCAGAGAGAATGGGTGCACCAATTACAGCATATAACAGAATTAGTGATGAAAGATTAACAATTCACAGTAATATCTATGAGCCTGACTATGTAGTAGTAGTTGACGAGACTC
Organism: Clostridium sp.; assembly: GCA_012517995.1. Classification (GTDB taxonomy): domain Bacteria; phylum Bacillota; class Clostridia; order Acetivibrionales; family Acetivibrionaceae; genus Herbivorax. Next base: position 5,858 of record JAAYTS010000007.1, on the reverse strand, counting down.
TTTTAGCTTCTGTACCTGTTACCGAAGGATTGAAAGAAGATGGTGCAATTATTATTAACACTACCAAAACCCCTGATGAAGTAAGACCTGCATTAAAAGGATATAAAGGAAAGGTATGTACAATAGATGCAAGAACTATATCCATAGAAGCTTTAGGAAGGTATTTCCCTAACACACCTATGCTTGGGGCAGTTGTTAAAGTAAGCAAGATAATGGATGAAGAAAAATTTTTAAACGATATGAAAGAATCATTTAAACACAAATTTGCCAGTAAGCCTGAAGTTATAGAAGGCAATATGAAGGCTCTTGAAAGGTCAATGCAGGAGGTGAAGGGGTTATGAGCAAAAAAGAAGTAAAAATAGTAGGTTCAGATGTTAGCTGGAAAGAGATTACTCCAGGTGGTATTATCTCAGATGCAGGAAATGCTAAATATTTTAAAACAGGTGACTGGCGTTCAATGAAACCTGTGTGGAAAGAGGAAAAGTGTAAACAATGTCTTCTTTGCTATCCCGTTTGTCCAGATACATCTATATTGGTAAATGAAGAAGGAAAAAGAGTAGATTTTGATTTTGATCATTGCAAAGGCTGTGGTGTGTGTGTAGAAGTTTGTCCATTTAAAGCCATTGACTTTGTAGAGGAAGATTAGAAGGGAGGATTTTAAAATGGCGATAAGAGAAAGATTAAGCGGTAATGAAGCAGTTGCAATTGCAATGAAACAAATAAATCCAGATGTAGTTGCAGCTTTTCCTATAACACCTTCAACAGAAATCCCACAATACTTTTCAAATTATGTATCAGACGGTGTTGTTAATACAGAGTTTGTTGCGGTTGAGTCTGAACATAGTGCTATGTCAGCATGTGTAGGTGCACAGGCGGCAGGTGGAAGAGCAATGACTGCTACTTCTGCAAATGGATTAGCACTTATGTGGGAAATTCTTTATGTGGCAGCATGTTCAAGGCTTCCAATAGTTATGGCTTGCGTTAACAGAACCATGTCAGGGCCTTTAAATATTCACAATGATCACAGTGATTCAATGGGAGCAAGGGATTCAGGATGGATACAGCTTTATTCTGAAAATAACCAGGAAGCATATGATAATATGCTTATGGCAAACAGAATAGGGGAACATCCAGATGTAATGCTGCCTGTTATGGTGTGTCAGGATGGTTTTATTACATCCCATGCTATAGAGAATATAGAGCTTATTGAAGATGACAAAGTTAGAGAATTTGTTGGAGAATATAATCCTAAAGAGTATTTATTAGATAAAGATAATCCTATTTCAGTAGGTCCTCTGGATTTACAAGCACATACTTTTGAACATAAAAGACAGCAGGCTGAAGCCATGATTAATGCTAAAAGGGTTGTACAGGAAGTTTCAGAAGAGTTTTATAAATTAACTGGAAGAAAGTACGGATTGTTTGAAGAGTACAAGACTGAAGATGCTGAAGTTGTTACTGTAATTTTAAATTCTACAGCTGGAACGGCAAAATATGTGGTGGATCAGCTAAGAGAGCAGGGTAAAAAAGTAGGTTTAATTAAACCAAGATTATACAGACCTTTCCCAGTTGATGAAATAGCAGAAGCACTGTCAAAGTTTAAAGCTATTGCTGTTTTAGACAAGACAGACAGCTTTAATGCTGCAGGAGGGCCTTTATTTACTGATGTAACAAGTGCACTTTATGCAAAGGGAGTATTTTCACCTAAAGTTATAAACTACATATACGGAATAGGTGGAAGAGATGTTAGAGCGGATGATATTGAATTTGTATACAACAAAATTTTAGATATAGCTGCCACAGGTAAAGTAGATTCTGTTTACAATTACCTTGGTGTTAGAGAATAGGAGGTGCAAAGATGGCTTATAATTTAAAGGAAGCGGCAAAAAAGCCAGAAAGGTTTACTGGTGGACATAGAATGTGTGCAGGCTGTGGTGCGCCTGTCGTTGTAAGACAAATATTAAGAGCATTAAAGACAGAAGATCATGCAGTAGTAGGTTGTGCAACTGGCTGTTTGGAAGTTTCAACATTTTTATATCCATATACATCCTGGGAAGATTCTTTTATTCACAATGCTTTTGAAAATGCAGCTGCCACTGTTTCAGGAGCAGAAGCAGCATATTTAGCATTAAAAAGAAGAGGGAAAGTTAAACACGACACGAAGTTTATTGCATTTGGAGGAGACGGAGGAACTTATGATATAGGTCTTCAATCATTATCAGGTGCAATGGAAAGAGGACATGATATGGTTTATGTATGTTATGATAATGGTGCATACATGAACACTGGGATTCAAAGGTCTTCTGCTACTCCTAAATATGCAAATACCACAACATCACCTGCAGGAAAGGTGATACCAGGAAAACCTCAGCCAAGAAAAGATCTCACAGAAGTAATGGCAAATCACCATATTCCTTATGTTGCTCAAACAGCTGCAATAGGAAATATGAAAGATCTTTATGAAAAGGCTGAAAAAGCTTTATACACTAAAGGACCTGCATTTTTAAATGTTTTAGCTCCATGTCCAAGGGGATGGCAGTATAATACACCTGATCTTATGAAAATAAATAAACTTGCAGTAGAAACCTGCTTCTGGCCTTTATATGAAGTTATTGATGGTAAGTATGTTATTAACTATAAACCAAAGAATAAACTTCCTGTAGCAGAGTTTTTAAAAGCACAAGGAAGGTTTAAACATATGTTTAGACCAGGAAATGAACACATGATAGAAGATGTACAAAATGAAGTGGACAAAAGATGGGAAGCACTTCTAAAACTTGCAGGGGAAGAATAAAGGTTGATTTTGTCTGTAAATAAAAACAAATTTAAATAAAACAAAAGAGAATCCTTATAAAATAAAAAGGATTCTCTTTTGTTCAAAATGGTAAAAAATAAAATCTAAAAAAGCCAATAAAAAAAACAGTTTTTTTAAAAAGCTGTATGTTAAATCTTACCATAACTGTTCATTATATAGTGGAGGAGAATATATTGAATATTGTAGCAAAACCAGATTAGAAAGAAAATAGCAACAAATTATTTCATTAGTGATTTTGGTATTTTAGGCTGGTACAAAAAAATCCAACATGCAGTAGCGGCAGATATTATAGATATCACTGTCAAAAGCATGGCAAAGATGTCTAATAATTTTTTAAACACAATTAATACCTCCCTTTATAATAATTTATATACATGAATTAATAATTTAATTTTTATTTATATGAGACTTTAGATTTTGCAAAGCTTCTTTGGCTTCGCGGTAGTTCTCCTGGGTAATCATACTATCTATGTATTCTATACTTTGTGTAACTTCATTATTACTTAATGCACTTTTATTTTTATAATACATATAAGTACCTCTTACAGCTACAGTTAAGATAGCAGTAATAAAAAGAGTCATGCATAGATTCATTCTTAGAAGGGAAATATTTGAAGAACTTATGTTATCGTTAAATATCAAAACTTTTGCCATAACTATTGCTAAAAAACCCAAAGAGAGTATGGAAATTAAATAAACAGTAATTTGAATATAAAATTCTTTCTTTTTAATATCACAATTTTCCATATCAAGCACTTTGATGTCATATTTATAAAGAATAAAGGCTGTGAGAGTTTGTGAAAAACGTACTGAAAGAACCCAAGGTATCAATTTTGCATAGTCATTATATACATCTGTCTGAGAAGTTATTTCCAACAAACCTTTTAATAAAAGTGACAAAGGTATTTCAATAATTGCAATTAACAAAAAACCAAATACTGACAAAGATATAGCTTCATAAAATCTGTATTTTAATACATATATTAAAAGTAGTATAAAAATCAGTATGGAAAAAATGGTACTTTCCAGTTCAAAGGTTTCCTGTTCAAGATATTTTCTGGTTAAATAGTTTAGTATACTCATAAGCAGAGATATAGACACAACTTTTATAATATTAACAGGAGATTTTAAAATGTTTTTTTTTCCAATAAAAAGTGTACCAAGAAAAAAGATAATTAATTGTTCGGGAAAGCTTATTAACATAAAATTAACAAAAGAAAGATTATTCATAATTGACATCACACTCCCTTAAAGGCTTTGATATAGTATTAGTATAGTAAAATAAATGCTGTAAACACCAAATAATTATTCCCTACTATCCCTTTCGCTTATAATTGTTGATATAAGTATTTTTAAAGTATCAGGGCTTACATTGTTTTTTTCAGCTTCCATAGCTACTTCTATATATGGAAGAGTATCCTCAGAAATTATAAAATCTTTTACATCCTTCCGCAGTTTATTAAAAAGAATAAAATCCTTATTGTTTTCTTCTAAAGATTCTTTGTGCAAATTATTCCTATATTTAATCCTTTCTTCTTCTAAAGTTTCAGGTGTATTATATCTATACCAAAAATCCAGAGAAACCTCTGCATACTTACAAAGTATATTAAAAGTTCCCGGAAAAGGCTCTATATCTCCATTTATATAACTTTTTATTTGTGAAGCTTTAATGTGATAGCCAGTTTTTACATATATATCTTCAGATAATTTTTCAATGGACATATCTTTTTTTATTAAGTTAATATTGCTTACAAAAACAGACAAATTAAAAACTTTACCTTTATCAGAGTCTTTTTCTAAGTACCCGGCGGTTTTCATCAGCTCTTCATAAGGGTAATTGTAAGTTTCAGAAATAATCTTAAGAGTTTCTGGCCTTGGATTAGAAGCTTTTCCTGTTCTAGGGTCCACACCTTTTTCAAGTATGCTAAGATAAGAATAGCTTATTCCCATTTTGTTAGCAGCTTTTCTTATAGACCAGTTTTTCTTTATTCTTATTTGCCGAAATAAATTACCTAAGTCACTCATTATACCACCCGCAAAATAATTTAATAAAAATTTTAAAAAAATAATAAATATATATATATATATATTTATACAAAAACTTTGTATTAAAAAAAACAAATATTTTTAATATAGATTATATCATAATATTTATGTTAAATATGTTAAAAACAAAATTATTTAAACTTATGAAAAACAGATTAAAAATCATTATCAACATATGAGTCATTTTACAATATATATGTTAAAAAATCAAAACAAAAATTAAGAAGATATAAATTTGATATAAAAGAATAATATAGCTTAAAAGGAATTATAATATAATAATGGCTTAAAATTTATTATATTATTGACAAATTTAACATGATAGTATAATATTACATACAGATATTAATGATTAAATATGGATACATATAAATAAACAGGAAATTGTTAAAAAATAAACCATGCTAGATTTCTATAAAATTTAGATAATTATAAATCAAATACATATTTTTTAGAAGGGAGATAGCTTAAGATGGATTATATGAAGTACAAATTAATCAAGGAATCAGTTAGATTTATTGAGTTGTGCCAGATGCATGTTTTAGAAAACGGAATGGAAATTAAGTTATATGATATGATGACCAATATTAAAATTAACTTTCTAAAAGATATGATGGAAACAGAAAAAACAAACTTTTTTCTAAGAGGCAGGTTTTTTAATAAGATAAATAATATATTAAGAATAGATTCTCTCATACATTCTTGTCACTATTCAAAAAAAGCAAATGTATAATTAATTTACAAAAAGAAAAAAGGGGGATTTAGGAGCGGTCAGATAGGGATTTATAATTCCTGAAAAATTCGGCATAGTCGTTGATATTCGGCTATGCCGTTTTTCGTTTAGTTTGGTAAGTCGATAGCACCAATGCAGTTATAGAAAATTTGAATCCGCTGGGTTCTGCGGCCATCTACCTTTTCAGCCTTGAATACTATAATTTTGTCAATGAACTCTCGGATAATCTCTGCATCCAATTCTGTAATTTCTGTGTACTTTTTT
>JAAYTS010000070.1 GCA_012517995.1 Clostridium sp. | reverse complement strand
TTAAAGCTCTGTATAAACGGTCTTTATCTCTTACATCCCCAATGAAAAACCTGAGCTTTGACATTTGTTCTGACGTTAATTTTCTACTAAACATATTTCTAACTACAAACTGTTTATATTCATCTCTAGAATAAATAACTATCCTACGTGGGTTATAGTTTTTAAAAATCATTTCAATAAACTTTTTTCCAAAAGAACCTGTTCCACCTGTAATTAATATAGAAGCGTTATCTAACATGTATAACTCTCCCTTCCTCATTTGTTAATACGATTAGGAACCTTCATATAAATATCTTAATATGTGTTTAAATTAAACATGCGAAGTGTACAAATATATCTTTAATCTACAACTGCAAAAAGTATTATTTTACACTACTGAGAAACAGTTTTGTAATTAATTACACACCTTTCATGCTGTAAATTTAATTTCAAACATTCCTTTATTAACTCTGCATATTCATATATTTCTGTAATAACTAATAGACTAACTTTTTCCAATGAATCTATTCTTTTTTTATCATCTTTTCCGCGATACCCATATACAATGCCATAAGACTCAATTATTTGATGAAGTGCCGGTAAAATCACTTTCAAAGAAACTTCACTCTCAGCATAAGTTTTCCCAAGATCATTTATTTCTTCTAATTCTCTTAATGTTCTTTCCTTAGCTATATTTTTTTCCTTATATCTTTGTAATTTTTTAATTCTTCTTATAACATTCTCACTTATTCTTAATACTTCATTAAAATCCATAATCATTTCACTAAAAATATCTCTATATTTTTCAAAAGCTATGCCCCCTTCACAATTGTACCTCTCGTTTATCTCTTCAATTTCAGATTGGATGTTTTCTATTTTATTTAATAATTTTGTTTCGCTATCTAAAGTTGAATTAACAAAACCCTCAATATTTAATCCTCCTTCTGTTGCATTTACAACTGGAACGGAACTATAAAACTTATAGAGCCTCTCAAAAAGATTCTTCATTCCAAGGTATGGTCTGGTAGTATAAACTTCATTACCAAATATATCAAAGGTTTTTATATAACCCTTTTTATTTAAATTAATATCATCATTATTCCAAGAACCTTTTGCATAGTTTTTTCCTCCTGTATAACATAAATCCTGCCCTATTATAATAATTTTAGAACATCCTGATTTACACAATAAGTCAAATGCAACATTTGCAACAGAAAATCCACTTCTTATTGTATTTAAATTTTCCTCTACTTTTGTTCTTAAATATTTTTCTAATGGCATAGTATTTAGATGAAAACTAACTTTAGGTCCTCTATATTCTGGCAATATTTCATGATATATTGAATTAGAATATAATAAAATAGAATTAGAAGTATCAATGCCTTCAAAAATTTTCATTTCATTTTCTCCACCGTCAATAGCCACTCTAAAATGAGGTACTATCCCATTATTGTGAAGTATTTTTATAGCACTTCCTACTGCCACAATTATAGCTTTGTCTTTTAAATCTTTTAATAAATGCATATTTTTATTCAAAGAAGGTCCTGCTGAAACAAGAATTGCTGGTCTGTCCTTAAATATAGAAGCTATCTTTTCAAATTCAAGGGTTTTGTTGTGAATATTGTTAAAGAAATTTATTGTATTTCTGTTGCTAATAAATTTTAAAGTGGCTGTGTTAACAATTGTGTTACGAAGGTTCTCTATAATTTTTTTATGCAAAAATTCAAAATATCCCTCATAAATAGTTCTGTATGAAATATTTGATACAATTTCAACTCCTAAATTCAAATACTTTTTAAACTCCCCAATTAAAAATTCAACAGCTTCCTCAGGACTTTTATTAATTAAAAGCATAACACTTTTTATGTTAGAGTTTAATTCCCTAAAATCGATAAATTTTAACATCTCCCTGAAAAACTCAAGATTTGGCTCGACAATAACAAGGTGCTTTAAATGTGGAAAATTCTTTTTTATATACGGAAAATAATATCCTGCACCCATTCCAAATAAAATTAATGCACTAGCACTTTTATCTGCCTTTTCAAAAACTTTTTCAGTCTCCCTTTCAATATTATACATACTGTGTATAAAGCATCTACTTTTTTCAGTCTCCAATATATAATTAAATTGTCCCTGTACTTTTTCTATCTTTGTTTCATATAGAGGTTTTTCTGAAGTGATAGTTTTGTATAGTACAGGACTTCTCTTTTTAAAAAACAATAAATTTTTCCGATATAAATCAGTCATATATTCAGCCTCTCTTCTCGTTTTTTATAAATGGAGCAAGTTCATATTCTATTAAATCAGCTAATAAAAGGTAATCTTTGTTCGCAAGGGCAATATTCATATATGAAAACACTTCATTTAAAATCTTTACTTCATCTTTATCGGCTTCTTTAAACAAAGACATTAATTTTTCAATTAATCCTTGTATACTACTTTTTACTTTATTTATATCATACTCAAAAATATATTCTTGAATGTTTTCTAGTCCTTGAAGTATACTCATACTTTTTATTCTCCCATTCTCTTCTATAATAATAACCTTCAAAAAAGAGGAGATAAAATCTCCTCTTTTTTTGAAGTACAACAATATTAAACCAATTACAATTATCTTAATAACTGTAGCACACCTTGAGGAGCTTGGTTTGCTTGTGCAAGCATCGCTTGAGCTGCCTGCTGTAATATGTTTTGTTTTGTAAATTCCATCATTTCCTTAGCCATGTCTACGTCTCTGATTCTTGATTCAGATGCTTGCAAGTTTTCAGCAGACGTGTCTAAGTTTTTAATTGTATGCTCCAGACGGTTTTGCATAGCACCTAGTGCAGATCTTTGGGTGGATACTTTTTCAAGTGCATTATTAACTGTTTCTATAGCTACTTGTGCTCCAAATTTACTGGATATGTCTATTTCATCAACACCTAATGCAGCCGCTCTCATATCACCCATTGATATAAATGCTGTTTGACCTGCATTAGCACCTATTTGTGCCATTATTGAATCGTCTAATGCATCTGATGCTTCTTCAGCTGCACTGAATACAAAGGTAATACTCTCTCCAACTTTCATGTTTTCAGATAGGGTTGCACTAGCATTAAAGCTAATTGTAGCAGTATTGCCTGTACCTAGTATAGCAGCCGTTAATTTTATACTGTCAGACGCTACTGTAATATGAGTAGCTTCTTTTCCATCTGGACCAATTACCTTGTAATTAGTAGCTGCAAATTCAGCAGTTCCACCAGTACCTGTGTTATGATCTACTTTAATAATCATATACGCACCATCAACTAGTGTGCTCTCTTTGATCGTAGCAAGTGCGGTAGCACTCACATCCAAAGTAAGTGCTGAGTTATTATTAATCCTCATACTTCCATCAACTGCTTCTTTAACACCTTTAGCTGAGCCATCTAAAAGCTTCTTGGTGTTAAATTCAGTTGTGTTACCTATTCTATCCAACTCAGAAATAAGCTGCTTAACCTCATTTTGAAGTTCTTTTCTGTCTGAGTCTGTGTTTGTATCGTTCGCAGCCTGTACCGCTAGTTCTCTCATTCTTTGAAGGATCGCATGAGATTCTGTCAATGCTCCCTCTGCTGTTTGGATTAATGATATTGTGTCTTGAGCATTTCTTGATGCTTGAGTAAGACCTCTTATTTGACCTCTCATTTTTTCAGAAATTGCAAGACCTGCAGCGTCATCACCAGCACGGTTAATTCTAAACCCTGATGATAACTTTTCCATTGATTTTGAACTTGCAGTATTTGTGATTCCTAGTTGTCTGTGTGTGTTAATAGCCATTAGGTTATTGTTGATACGCATAAAAAATACCTCCTTGTTTTTTATGAATCAACCATCCTTGATTGACTCAGTTTTGGTTATTGTATATAAAAAGCCTTCGGCCGCAAGGCTCTTTATATACAAAATATTTCTTATTTTATATATCGTTATAAATTAAAATTAACTTTATACTTTTTTACGAAAAAAATTAGAATTGTAAAATGAATTGTAAAAAGCAATATGCTACTTGTTCTTTAACAAATCCTTTAGATTTATCTTTTTTACATCTGCAGCCTTTTTGTTTTCACTCTGAATTTCAAGATATATTTCTTTTCTGTGAATTGAAACATTTTTGGGCGCATTGATGCCTATACGTACCTGATCACCCTGTATATCAACTACTGTAATTTCTATATTATCGCCTATCACTATAGACTCATTTTTCTTCCGTGTCAACACCAGCACCTATTTTTACCTCCTGTCTCTCCAGTTCCTCTACAATATAGTGTCTCACAGAATATCTATCTGTGTCAAGAATAACCTGCATACCTTTATTATTTTTTGTATTTATAATTATAGGTGCTTTAAGATTCATACTGATTTTTTCAACTTCTTCCCTTACAACCACTATGGATAGAACCATTATATCTTGTGGCTTTTCTATCCCAAGCTTTTCTACAGCCTCCTTTGGTATTTCCCCGTCATAGTCTGGTATAATCATTATTGGATCCACCATTGCAAAGGCTAAGTCAGGATTCTCAATGCTCTGCATCCACCTGAAAGGAGAATTGTCCTCTCCCTCATAGAGCACAATAAACTGTTTTTCATTTTCAAATCCTGGTATGCCGTCCTCAAAATTTATTATTTTTTTCTCATCAATATTAATTTCTCCAAAATGTTTTGTGTTCAAAAGCATTTTCTCCTCCACTTTACACATATTGGTCTACATTGTTCCCTATATACTCTATATCCACTGAAGGATATTGCTCCATATAAATATTAACATTTCCAGGTATATACTTTGTTTCATAAGTGTGAGGTACAAAATTTATCTTTACTTTGTCAAAAAAGGCATTTGGTCCTCCAGCCAGTTCTACTTTTACTTCTCCTTCTTCAACTGTTATTTTAGGTCTTGCTTTTGGAATAAAATCTATGTTAAAGTCTCTTTTTACGTAAGAATCTCTTTCTGCAAATTCTACAATAGGGTCTCTTTTTATGTGTATTGCAGCTAAGCGATCACCATCTGATGCCTTTTTTGCAATGTACTCCATTACCTGCTTATATCCTTCTTGGGCAATCTCCACTGCAAGATCTAGGTTGTTTTTTCGACCGGCACTTGCAAAAGCCTCATACTGGTCTATTTTTATCCTTGGCTTAACTGTCTCTATTTCCAATAGAGCTTGTTTTTGTTTAATCTCCATCCTGGCCGGATTACTTTTTCTTTCAAGCCTTGCAGGTATAGTTTCTATACCAATTCTAGCATCAGTAGTGGTAATTCTTATATCCATCTATAACACCTCTAAAATTTATTACCAAAGTCCTACCTTAAAAAGTCCATTAAAGATGGCTGTATTATTCTGGCTCCACCTGCTAAAGATGCCTGATACACATTTTCCTCACTCTTTAGAAGCATGATGTTTTCTGCCTGGTCTATGTCTTCATTTTCACTCATAAGTTTTGTAAAATTGTAAATATTCTTGCTAAGTCTGTTTTCTGTAAGTTCAAGCCTGTTATACCTAGCACCAACATCAGCACGTACTCTTGTAATATTATCCATATGCTCATCTATATCGTCAAGAAGTCCACCTACCGTACTGTGATCACCGACATTTAGTGCAGCAATAAATTGATTAAAAAGTTCAATCATAAGAGGGGGATTTGGATCTAATGCTGTTGCGTCTCCTCCATTATTAAAAACATCTCCTCCTGTTAAATTTATACGTATATCATCTCCAATATCAACTTCATATACTATTTTCTCAACATCATTAATTACTTCAATTGCAAAACTGCCATCTTCATTCAAAAGCTTTTGGTCAGTTTTAAATCCAGAAAAAATATATCTTCCTGAATATGTGGAATTTGCAACCTGAATTAACTGGTGCTTTAGCTGCTTAACCTCTTCTTCTATTTTCTGAGTATCTTCTGGAGTTGTTGTTCCATTTGCACCCTGTACCGCCAAAACCCTTGCCCTGTGCAATATATCGGTAATATTAGCTAGCGAAGACTCTGTTATCTCCATCCAGGACAGGGCATCTTTCACGTTTCTGTCGTACTGCTCTAAACGTGATACATCTGTCCTAAGTTTTAGAGCCCTTGCCGCAACAACAGGGTCATCTGAAGGGACATTTATTTTCTTTCCTGTGGAAAGACGGTTTTGATATTTTTCCATTCTTCTAAGGTTTCCACCTATATTGTTTATCATATTGTTTATGAGCATTCTGTTTGTTACTCTCATATTAATCCCTCCAATAGTGCATTATCATATTCCAACTCTATTTACAAGCAAATCGTATATTTCCGCCATTGTATTTATCATTTTAGCTGCTGCTGTATATGCGTGCTGATGCCTTACCATATCTGCCATTTCTTCATCTAAAGATACTCCTGAATGTGAAAACCTTCTGTTATCAATCTGCATTACTATGACTTTTTGATTGTCTGTAAGCCTTACTGCCTGCTGTGAGTCAACTCCAATGGTGGATACTATTGACACCATAAAGTCCTCTGGAGCACCTTCTGAAAACATGTGTGGATTGTGCCTCATTTTTATCAATTCATTTAAATTATTTATATTCCCTATTTGGTTAGGCTGGTCTGCTGCTGCTATTTTGTTTAAATCTTCTAAAATATCCAATGATAGAGAAAAGTTTTTGGCTGTTATTTTTTCATAGCTGGCAGCTAAATCCGCATCAAATTCGGCACTGTCTACAGGGTTTCCGTCTTCTCCTCTCATTGTAAAAAATCTTATTCCTGTAATTGGATCTCCACCATAAGAAAGTCCATACCCATCCACATGTCCTGCACCGTCCACGCCACCTATATTTCCTTCATTAAATGACTGGGCAAAAGTTCTTACAAACTCATTTAATTTCTTTATGTAAAAAGGTATTCCCTTATATATAGGGCTTCCATTCATACCTTCATTTCCATCCCGTACATCTAAAAGACCTCTTAATTCCCCGCTTTTTATATTAAGGTAGTTTCCATCCGCCCATCCCACTTCAAAGAGTTTTTCCATGTCCTCTTCATTTACCTTATCTTCCCTCTGTACCACTTCAAGGGGACTAAAATCAAAATGATCAATAAATGCCTTTCCACTAATGGTTATAACCATTCTTCTATCGTCTTCACCATTTAAAAGCTTCCCTGTTACCACTTCATTTACATCTATATTTATAATTTGTGAAAGCTTATCTATTAAAACAATTCTTCTGTCTCTTAAGTCATTTGCCAAATTTCCATCCAGCTCGGATGTATATATCTGCTTGTTTAGCTGCTGTATTTGCAGACCCAAAGAATTTATTTCTGACACCTTGGTATCTATCTGATGATTTAAATCATTTTGCAGCTCTTCAAAATAACTTGACAAACTGTTAAAATATTTTGTAACGGTTTCTCCCGTTTGTCGTACCAAAGTTCTTACAGCAAGGCTTCCTGGATCTTTTGAAAGTTCTTGCAGTGAATTAAAAAACTCATCCAATATTACATTAAAACCACTGTCAGATGGTTCATTTAGCATTGCCTCAATATCAGATAATACTGTCTTTTTTGCCTGCCACTCACCATAAGATGTGCTTTCACTCCAGTATTTAAAATCCAGATACTCGTCCCTTACTCTTTCAATTGAAATAACCTCTGAGCCTGTGCCCAGCATTCCTGTACCGTTTAAAAGGGGTATCGGTCTTGAGGCAACCTGATTAGTTACCTGTTTGGAATAACCTGGTGTATTTACATTCGATATATTGTGGTTTATAACATCCAAATTCCTCTGGGATGTATAAAGTCCCCTTAGTGCAACGTTAAGTCCAAAAAAAGATCCTCTCATAATTCATCACCTTCCTGTGATTCCCATTCTATTAACTACTGTTTCTATCATTTCATCTAAAATGTTCATTATTCTTGCAGAGGCTGAATATCCAAATTGGTACTTCATCATGTTGGACATCTCTTCATCTAAAGATACACCCATTATAGATTGTCTTTGTGAGTCTGCAGAAATCACCAGCATATTTTGGTTTTCACTTATTCTTGTAGCCTCCGCTCCTCCATTTCCTATCTCCTGTATTATTGACTGGTAATAAGAATCTAAAGTAAGCACTCCTTTATCGTTTATCAATAACGGAATCTGCCTTAAATTTGCAATTTGCAAGCTGATGGTATTGTCTCCGCTGTCTCCGTTTTTTGATGCAACTATATTATTTAAATCTAAAAGGGTGTCATTTAGCTTTATATTGCTCATTCTCATAGGATATGCCGGGTCTAGAGGTACAAAAAAACCTTCCCCGTCATTTGGTGGATTTCCTAAAGTTTTTCCGCTTTTATGAAGCTTGTTTACTTCTATTGCAAGGGTATTCACCAAATAGTCTAACCTTCTTTTCAATTCAGATACTATATTTAATGAATTTGTGTCTTCATATTTTAGAGTATCAAGCACTCCGTCCCCGTCCACATCAATACCTTCTACAACGTCTGTATCAGGATAAATATACTCACCCCTGGACTCTAAAAGACCTTTTATTATCCCGCCTTTAACAGGCAGCTCTATATCTTCTGGATCTTCTAACATGGGAGTAAAAAATATATCCCCAGGTGATTTTTCCTGTGCATAAATGTTGGTATTTTTATCCCTGTGCACCAAAAAATATCCGCCACAAGTTATATCCAGCTGACCGTCCTGCATTTCTGTCACTTCTATATCAAGAAGCTTTGACAGCCTGTCTAAAAGAGAATTTCTCTGGTCTCTATAATCATTGGCCTTGTCATTAGTTACCTCTATTTTTAATATTTCCACATTAAGATATGCAATTTGGCGTGTGATATCATTTACTTCATCTATCCTAACTTGCAATTCTGAGTTTAAATCTTGCTGAAGCCTGTCAAGCTGCATACCTACATGATTTATATGGTATACAAGGGATTCTGCCCTTTGCCTTACCATGGCTCTGGCTGTAAGGCTGGAAGGATCTTTAGAAAGTTCCTGCCAGGAATCCCAGAACTGATTCATAACTTCCTGCAAACCACTTCCTAAAGGTTCTGCCAAAATAGCTTCAATATCATTAAAGGTTTTCGCCCTTGTTTCCCAATATCCTAAAGTTGTACTTTCCAATCTATATATATTATCCAAAAACATATGTCTTATTTGTCTTGTTTCCTGCACACTTGCACCAAGTCCAATTTGATATTTGCCACCATTTACACCGATATATGGTCCTGTGGCAATAACAGACTGCTGCCTGGAGTAGCCAGGTGTGTTCACATTTGATATATTGTGTCCTGTTGCAAAAAGACCTCTTTCATTTACATGCATTCCAGAACGAGCTATTTCAAAAGCCCCAAATCCAGCTGACATAGTATTTTTACCTCCAAGTATAGTTTCTCGTCTAAAGCTTTATATCCATAAATGTCTTTTTATTTCCATCGTTTACTTCTCCACTGTTGTTATAGTTATTATTAGTTTCGGATGCAGCAGATAAAATGTTTAGTGAAAAATCAATATAATCCAAAGAATTTTTTATAAGTTTTGAATTTAGTTGATTAATTTCTTTAAGTTCTTTTAAAACATCTTCCAATTTATTTTTACATTCAATAAGTTTTTTTGCATTTTCCTCATTTAAATGTTCTGATAATTTGGAGATTGTCAATTCTGAAGGCTTTATATTTAATTGTTCAGCTATTTCCTCAACACAACTTTCACGCAAAATTTCTAATTTCCCCAGTTTAACCACAAGAGTCTGTTCATTCTTGGTGATTTCCTCAAGCTCTGATACCTTTCCCTCTATAACTATATCTTTTTTTTCCTTAGACAGTTGTAATATTTTTTCGTAAACACGAGTTTCTTCACCTAATACATCAAATAAAGCATTTAACTTTTCATATTCCATGTATTTACACCACCTAATTTTTTTATTTGTTTGACACCCTTTGTATGACACTCATATTACAAGGCTTTTAAATAAACTTTTGCGGGAAAACCAGGAAATGAATTCACTGTTAACCCGCAAATATCAACTATTTAAATAAAATTATATTTTCTTTTCAGTGATGTTTTTAAGTATACTATCGGCAATATCTTTTCCGCTTACTTTATAGTCTCCAGATTCTATTTGGCTTTGAAGTTTTTTCACTTTGTCCTTTCTAATGTCGGGAACATTTTTTAAAGCTTTCATAACTGTCTGAAAATCTTTCCCCTGTGATGAAATAAATACCACGTCTTTTTTAGAAGTTGCCTTATTGACCATATCTGCTTTATTTATGTTCTTTTGACTGTCGTACACTTTAGATACTTTTGGGATTTCTCCCTGAATTTTCATAAGTACCACCTACCTCCTTCAAAAATTTTATATATTAACACTTTATGTGCACTTAAATATTATTTGCCTTACTCCATATATACTATATATGTAATTATATTTTTGCTGTGTGGAAAGAGAGAGGATATAATATTTAATTAGCACTGTATAGTGTTAGTATCATTGTTTGTATATAAAAATTTTTCCCCTTCATAAATATTATCGTCAATACAAAAAATAATTTAATACATTTTTTGTTTTTTAACAATAACTTATACTTTTGTCCTAAAAAATGTCTATATCTATTAGTCTCTTCTATTGAGATATCTCATTGCCCCACCCATCTTTTTACCTTCTTCAGCTACAGGCTTTTTCATTTGGTTGCTTGCTGACTTGATATCTTTTACAATCTCCTCAGAACACTCCTGGCAAAAACGCCCGGTTTTAATTGACTTACCGCATTTTTCACATTCTAATAACATATTACCCTCATCGCCTATTATTTCTAAGCGACCTTCACGCAAATAGGTTTTTATTTTTCTTACGCTTATTTCTAAGTCATTTGATATTTGAACAACAGAAGCCCCAGGATTGTCATACAGATACTCCTTTACCTTTTTAAAGTCCTCTTCGTCTTTTTTATGGCAAGTGGGACAAACAGGTCTGCCTATATATGCAAATATTTTGCCACAGCTTCTGCAATTTCTCATATCCATAACTTCCAACTCCTACAATTTATAAATTAATCTACTGACATTGAGTTCTAGCGGACTTAAAAATAGTTAAATACTTTGCTTTCTAATATATATTTCGTCATAAAAACAAAAAACTTTATTAGTATATATAAAATTTTTTAGACATTTCTTCCTGTAGCCAAAACAGCAACAAATATTTTTTCAGCTCCTACTTCCTTTAATACACGGCTGCACTCATTTAAAGTACTCCCTGTAGTCATTATGTCATCAATAAGAAGTATATTCTTACCTTCTATTTTAGAAGGATGCACCACCAAAAAAGCCCCCTTCACATTGGATTGCCTTTTATATTTAGGTAGATGACTTTGACTTTCGGTGTTTTTTATTCTTTTTAAAACATAAGATTTTTCCTCTATTTCTAGTAGTTTACCCAATTCCTTTGTAATAAGATATGCCTGATTATAGCCTCTTTTTTGCTCTTTCTTTTCGTGAAGAGGTACACTTAATATCACATCTATATTTGGAAGCTCTTCTGTGTTTTTTATTTTGTCAGCCAAAAGTCTTGCAAAAACCCTGTAATAGGAGATTTTATTGTGAAATTTGTATCTTGTAATGGCTTTTTTTACAATCCCCTTATACCTAAAAAGGCATATTATCCTGTCATAAAAATCACCAGGGCTAAGTGGTATTTCTTCGTTAAGAAAGGGAATTTTAGAGGGACAGTCAGAGCATATAAATTCTTCATTTTTAATATCTAAAATCTCATTGCAAAATATGCATTTTGGAGGAAACAGTAAATTTTTAATCCATTTTATCAATTATATCACCATAGAATTTAATTTTCCTACTAAATCTGAATTTCTATTGGTTTCCCTATCATTTTGAATCATGTCCTCAAGGCATTTTTTAGTACCTGTCAAAATGACCAAATTTCTAGCCCTTGTCACAGCTGTATACAGTAAATTTCTTGTCATCAACACCTGGGGACCTGAAAACACAGGCATTATTACCACTGGAAATTCACTGCCTTGGCTTTTATGCACTGTAACAGCATATGCCAATTCCAATTCATCTAAAATTGTAAAGTCATAATTGACTATTTTTTCATCTTCAAAGCATACAACTATCTTTTGTTCTTCACTGTCTATTTCGCATATTATACCTGTATCCCCGTTAAAAACGCCTGTGCCGTTTTCAAGGGGGTTGTCTTTCTTTTCCCATTTTAAATTATAGTTATTTTTTATCTGCATTACCTTATCCCCTTCACGGAACAAAAAATCTCTAAAAGCCTTTTCTCTTTTATTTTTACTTTGGGGATTTAATATTTTCTGAAGTTCTTTGTTTAAATTTGAAACTCCAACTATTCCCTTTCTCATAGGTGTCAAAATTTGAATATCCCTTACTGGATCAAAACCATAACAATTAGGTATTCTTTCCCTGCAAAGTTCTAGTATGGTTTTTGCAATTTCCATAGGAGTATTTCTTGACACCAAAAAGAAATCCTTGTCTTTTTCGTTTAAAATAACCTGTTCCCCTCTATTTATACTGTGGGCGTTGACAACTATCATGCTCTCTTGAGCTTGTCTGAATACTTCTGTAAGTTTTACCGTTTTGATAATCCCACTTTTTATAATGTCACAAAGAACATTTCCTGGACCTACTGAAGGAAGTTGATCCACATCGCCAACAAGTATTAATCTTGTACCATATGCCACAGCTTTGAGCAAATTGTTCATAAGAAGTATATCAACCATTGACATCTCATCTATTATAACCACATCTGCCTCAATGGGGTTTGATTCTGTCTTCATAAATACAAGCTGATCCTCATCTCCTGCATACCCTATTTCTAAAAGTCTGTGAATTGTTTTAGCCTCATAGCCGGTGGCTTCTGTCATTCTTTTTGCTGCCCTACCTGTAGGTGCTGCTAATGCAACCTCATACCCCTCACCATCTAAAAGACTTATTATCGTTTTTATAATAGTGGTTTTACCTGTTCCAGGACCTCCTGTAATTACAAGGACACCATTTATTAAAGCTTCCCTTACCGCCTCTTTTTGTTTATCGGCAAGTACAATTCCCTCTTTTTTCTGGATAGCTTCTATTTTTTTATCAAAATTCTTTAAATCACCCTTAAACTCAACCATGGACATGTCAAAAAGTCTTCTGGCAACGCCAAGTTCTGCATTGTAAAATGAGCTTAAATACACCCTGTTGTAATCTTCACATTTTTCCACATAAACGGATTTATCCATGATAAGGGATACAAGCATATTATCAATATTGGAAATATCAACATCCAAAAGATTAGAAGTATATTCTATTAAATTGTCACTTCTAAGGAAAGTATGTCCCCCTACTGCAGCCTGGGACAGCACATACTTTATGCCGCTTGTAATTCTGTGCTCTGAATTAGGATCTATTCCTATGCTTTTTGCAATTCTATCTGCAGTTTTAAAGGTTATTCCATGTATTTCTTCTGCAAGTATATATGGATTTGACCTGATTTTTTCAATGGTGTCGCTTCCAAAGTGCTTGTATATTTTAGCAGAAAAGCTTGGGCTTATTCCGTACTCCTGCAAAAACATTACAACATCTTTAAGTTCCTTCTGCTCTGCAAAGGTCTCTCCAATTCTTAGAGCCTTTTCCAGTTTTACGCCTTTTATAGTGGATAGTTCTTCTGGATGAAATTGAATGACATTTAAAGTGTCCTCTCCAAATCTTTTTACAATTTTTTTAGCTGTGGCAGGTCCAACACCTTTTATAAGGCCTGAGCCTAAATATTTTTCAATAGCTTCAATTGTTTTTGGAAGGGTTTTTTCGTACATTTCAACTTTAAGCTGTTCACCATAATCCGGGTGGTTCACCATTTTACCAGTGACTTTTAGTGTTTCCCCAACATTTATAAATGGCATAAAGCCTACAGCAATTATAGTATCTTCATCGTTTTGTATTTCGCATACAGTAAATCCATTTATCTCATTTGTAAATATTATTTCCTCAACTATACCTTCATAAGTAACCAATATATACACCCTTACTAAATATAATTTATTTTAATTATAACACAGCAGTAAAGCAGCGACAAT
>JAAYTS010000069.1 GCA_012517995.1 Clostridium sp. | reverse complement strand
GTTGCCGCCTTGGTTCCAGTCCCAGCCGCCTTGATTCCAGTCGTTGCCGCCTTGGTTCCAATCCCAGCCGCCTTGATTCCAGTCATTGCCACCTTGGTTCCAATCCCAGCCGCCTTGATTCCAGTCATTGCCGCCTTGGTTCCAATCCCAGCCGCCTTGATTCCAATCGTTACCGCCTTGGTTCCAGTCATTTCCACCTTGGTTCCAGTCGTTACCACCTTGGTTTCCACCAGAACCGCCCACTGTTATTACATTAGTGTAAACATCTGCGCTTCCACTACTTTGATATCCTTCTATAGTTAATGCAACTTCGTACATTTTTCCCATGCGCATGCCCATTCTTTCCCAAGCATTAAAGTGTTCACTAACTGATATAGTACCACTGGTTTTTTTGCTTGTTCTTACACTCCAATACTGTTGGAAAGTAGCAGTTCCTTTGATAGAAGGTTGTTGATTTCTTGTAGTTTCATATACATCATATGTACCACCATCAACATTAATAGTTCCCTTTGAACCTGCTCCTGGTGGACGCCAATCTCCCCAGCTTTCAACAATGTAGTATTCTACAAGTGGGTCAACAGTCCAACCATAAACACATAGATATGAGTTCCCGCTTGGACGATAGTCAACGCCATACTGCACTGTGATATTACCAATTTGCTGGTGTGTCTGAGTTTCGTTAAATTTACGACCTTTACGGAATAATATGTTGTTAATATTACTCCACTGACAGCTAAATGCACCACCATCTTTTAAAGTCATACTTCCATTTCCTGTGTCCTTCCAGTACTCATAGTCGTAACCACCATGAGTGCCTGTCTCATTTGAGCTGAGAGTTCTTGCGTCTACTTTTCCTGCAAACATGAGGCTAAAACACACGGTAAAGCATAGTAGAACAGAAAAAGCAGCCATGATTTTTCTTCTCACTTTAAATTCCTCCTTTTTTTTTAATTTTTATATAAATATCTACAAATTTGTAGATATCTATAACAAAGTTACAAATAACTTAAATTGCTAAAAAAACCCATACATGCTTTTACCATTATTAGCGTTTTAATTATTTGGCAATAAAACTTTGTTATAACGGTTGGTATTATAGTTATGGTTTGGATCTGGGTTTATAGTTTATAAACATGAACACAAGAAAACTTTGTTGTAATGCTCAATATTGATGCTTATTGTAGAAAACATACTGATTATGGTCATTAAGAAAATGAAAATGTTTATATAAATTTTAAGTACATGTAATTAATTTTAAGTTTTTAATATGTTTTAGCTATTTATGACAATCAACTCCTGTAGATGTTTTTTAATATAAAACATAAATACCCTTCTGTTCTTTATAATACGAAATTTAATAATTTTTAAGTGTAGTTTTTTAATTATTTTTTAAAAATTCTTATAATTTAAAATATTTGTATATTATAATAAAGCATTTAGTTGTAAATCTTTTAGTTTTAAATCTTTGCTTCTTTTAATGTCTTAAATTTTGTTATAATCAATGTTGTAAGTAATATTATGCCTCCATAACCTACCACTGGATAAAGATATTTGACAATATTAGAAAATCCCAATTGACTTGCTATAAAAGCCAAAAATGCAGTACCAATGATAATATATTTTGCTTTTTTCCCATTTAAATCTGTTATTCTTGCACTAAAACCATAAAGACTTCCTACCGCTGTAGTATATATTTCTGCTATAAGCACTATGGAATAAATAATTTGTATAATATATGATATCCTGCTAGCTATAAAAAGCATTGGAACTTCAAAATTTTGTACGGTATTAAGATTATTTATCACAGCAAAATAAATTGCAATGGCAGCACCTCCAAGTCCAATCCCTCCTAATATGGCACCATTTCTAATGGTTTTTTTGTCCTGTCCCTTAGCACCTAGTGGCCCTAACACTGAAACAGCAAGTACAATATTATATGAGGTATATAATATTGCTGCCCAAATCCAGTTGCCTATAAGACCACTTGCTTTAGTTGATACCATTACAAATTCAGTTGTTGACTGAGGTATAAATAAAATAGAAAATGCACTTATTCCAACAGAAGAAACAATTAGAAAAGGAACTACTGTACTAATTGAATTAATTACTCCTTTAAGACCAGCAAGTACTGTAATTACTGTGAAAAGAGTCATAAATAAATTACCCCATATGCCATTTATCCCAAATTGTTGATTTACCAATGCTCCAGAACCAGCTATCATTGCAGTTAATGCTCCAAACAGAAAAAAAATTATGAGAAAATCCAACAGGGTACCAAGAAACCTTCCACTAGTGTGTTTTATTATTTCTAAATGGGACTTTGAATTTAACTCTCTTCCAAGATCCATTATTATATATCCGAAGACTATAAAAAGTATTGTTACAATAAATAACCCTACAAGCCCCTTTTCTTTGAATATGGCAAAAAACTGTAATGTCTCCTGTCCAGAAGCAAAACCTGCTCCAACAACTGTTCCAATATATGTTGCAGCCACTTTTAGTACAGATATTTTTTTATTTTCCATAGTTGCTCTCCTAATATAAAACTCTGATTAATTAGATTGTGTTTATAAATAATATTTATTGAAATTCACATAAAGTTAGTGTGCCCACAAAGTTATTATTTATTGTAAGTAATAAAAATATTTGTTGAGATTAGATTTTAAAGAAATGTTTTTTAAAATTGCTTTATAAGATAAATCATAGACTAATGAGAAATTATATTTTCAGGTGGAGATTTTACTCCACCTGAAGATTATAAATTACACCCTTATATCTCGTTCTCCTTTTTCCATTCTATTTAATGCTTCCAAAACAAACTCTTTTGTCTTTTCTTCCTCTAATTTATCTAGATATTTTTCTATAGCTTTCTCACCTGCTATTTTTGTCTCTTCTGATGCATAATCCAAAAGATATTCCTTCAATGTAAGTATTGCATTTGGCATACAAAAATTATGTACAAAACTGGATTTTGCAACTTCCATAAATTCTTCTCCTGTTCTTCCTGCTCTGTAGCAAGCTGTACAAAAAGAAGGCAATCCTCCCATTTTGCAGGTTTCACCAATTACATCATCCAATGAACGTACGTCTCCAAGCTGAAACTGCTCTTTTTCAGGAAGCTCATTTCCTTGGGATTTTTTATATCCTCCTACACCTATACGAGTACCTGCATCTATTTGCGAAACTCCCAAAGGTATAACCTCTTTTCTTACTTCCGGCTTCTCACGTGCTGTCAATATTATTCCTGTATATGGGACTGAAAGCCTTAGTATAGCTACCAACTTTTTGAAATCTTCATCACTTACAGCATATTTAACTTCTGAAGGGTAAGGCGTGCCAATAGCTGGTTCTATCCTTGGAATGGAAATAGTATGAGGACCAACACCATTGTACTTTTCCTCTAAATGGATAGTGTGATATAAAAGCCCCATTACCTCAAATCTCCAGTCATAAAGTCCAAAAAGAACTCCAATACCAACATCATCAAGACCTACATCCATTGCTCTGTCCTGGGCATAAAGCCTCCATCTGTAATGTCCTTTAATTGTGTTTTCTGGATGCATTTTTCTATACGTTTCATGATGGTATGTTTCTTGAAATACCTGAAATGTTCCAATTCCCACCTTCTTTAGTTTTTTAAGTTCTTCTCTGGACAATGGTGCACAATTTATATTAGTTCTCCTGATTTCTCCATTTTCACTTTTAGTATTGTATACCTGCTGGATGCTTTCACACATAAAATCTACAGTGGTTTCAGGTGATTCACCATAAACAAGTATAGTTCTTTTTTGACCTTCATTAATCATTATTTTAACTTCTTCTGATATCTCCTCCATGCTAAGGGTTTTTCTTTCAATTTTTTTATTTTCCTTTCTAAAACCACAGTACTTGCAATTATTTACACATTTATTACTTATGTACAGTGGAGCAAAAAACACCATACGTTCTCCATAAACATCTTTTTTTAATCTGTTGGCTATTTTATACATTTTATTAATTGTTTCTGTATCCTTATTTTGAATAAGAATAGCCATTTCTTCAGGTTCTAGCCTTATTTTCTTTTCTGCCTTTTCAAGAACTTTCTCTACATCCTCTTTTGATGGATTTTCATGTTTATTAAGCTCTTCCCATATTTTTTCATCATCTATAAAATCCTTTTCCATTTCATCATATTCTTTAAAATATTCTTTATACTTATCAAGAAATTTCATTTTTACCACCTCAATTTTAATTAATTTTGAATATATATTTTTTAAAAAGCATTTCTAAAAGGTTTCATTGCCCTGTCAATTATACCGTTCAGGTACGCAAGAATTATTCCATAATTTATCATAGGAATGCCATTTTCAAATGAAAGCATCTGCCTGTATTCCATTTCCCTTTTATTGAGCATACATGCGCCACAATGAATAACCATGCTATACTTTGATATATCCTCTTTGAAAGAAACCCCGGAAACATGGTGAAAATTTAGCTGTTTACCTGTTTTCTTTTTTATAAGATTGGGGATTTTAACAGTTCCTATATCATCATCCTTACGGTGGTGGGTACATCCTTCAGCCATGAGAATATAATCCCCATCTTTAAGGTTTTCAAATTCCCTGACAGCCTTATAAAATAAATCTAAATTCCCTTTATGTCTTGCATATATAATTGAAAAGGACGTAAGAGGTATTTCTTCAGGAACTATTTTACTTACTTTGTCAAAAACCTTTGAATCGGTAATAACTATATCCGGGCTCTGTGAAAGCTTCTTTAAGGACTGTTCTAACTCGGTTTCTTTTACAACTAAAGCCATGGCTCCATTATCTAAAATATCCCTCAAAACCTGCTGCTGTGGAAGTATTAACCTTCCTTTAGGTGCTGCATTGTCAATAGGTGTAACCAGCACCACCAAATCACCTGATTTAACAAGGCCATCTATAAGGTGAAGCTTTTGGTCTTCTTCTTTTTTTAATTTTACAAGCTCTTCTATGAGTTTTTCTATTCCCTCCCCTGTCAATGCAGAAGCTTT
>JAAYTS010000068.1 GCA_012517995.1 Clostridium sp. | reverse complement strand
TCACGAAGAAGATAGAAGCAGAAATGCAGCTAGTGTATTTAATGATGAAGGAACAAGATATTTTATTGATAACTCCGGGGATGAATTTATTTTATCTGCAAATGTATCCCCAAAGGGAGAGGAAGTTCTTTTAAATTATGCTATTACATCTGGGGTAAATGCTACCACGGATTTGAAAAAATACAACATAAAAAGCAAACAGGAGACTGTAAAAAGGTTTGAAGAGGAATTTTTTGCCCTTGCAAAATATGTTGATGATGACCTTATTATGGTTTCAGGGGATTTGGGTATTACTATTTTAGACAATGAACTTAAAGAAAAATGGAATATACCTGTAAATGGAAGTGTTTATGATTTTGATTTAATTAAAGGCAGATATATTTCAGTAGCTGTGGGACCAGGGAATACAGGGTTTTTTAATAATGTTAAATCAGATGTACTTGTTTATGGAATGGATGGAGAGAAAATTACAAATTTCACCATTGAAGATAGGGTGAAATCTTTAAGGATAAGTGATGATATTATTGCCATAAATTCAGCTAAAATGCTTTATATAGCAAATACAGACGGAAAAATTATAAATGAGTATAGTTTTAAAACTGAAATTGAGCATATTGAGTTTTTTAATAAAAAAGAAATTTTAGTAATAGTAGAAAATAAAATTGTTATTTTAAATATATAATAGGGTAGTAATTAAATAAAAAACAATTTAGAAGGAAAAATATGTATTTTGATTATGAGGTGAAAATATGAATTGGACTGATATTTTTGTTTTGGCACTTATTTTAGGATTTGGATACTTTGGATTTAAAAAAGGTCTTATGCTTACTTTATTAAAGCTAGCATCCTTTTTTATAGCAGTTATAGTAGCTGTTAAATTTTCTCCTGTCCTTGCAAAGATTTTAGCAGGTACCTTTATTTTTACAAAAATTAAATCCGGCATTTATGGCAAATTAATTCTTCAACAAGATGCACAAATATCTGCTGCTAATGAAGGAGCTGCAGCAACAGCAGAATCAGTGATTGACGGGCTAAAGCTTCCAGAGTTTTTAAAAAACTTTATAAATGATAAAGTGGTGGAAAAGATGCCAAGTATGGGAGAATTAATAGACTATGCCTCAATTGCTGATAGAATCAGTGATGTGCTGGCAAATTTGGTTATTAACATTATCAGTGTTATTTTGTTATATATTATTGCAAGAATAGCCCTTATATTTGCCAAATCCATTCTTAAAAAAGTATCAAAACTACCTGTTTTAAAACAGGCAGACAAATTAGGCGGATTTGCATTTGGAGCAATAGAAGGACTTTTAACAATTTATATTGTATTTGCAGTTTTGATGTTATTTCATGCAACACCGTTATTTGGCGGAGTTTTTGAGTCCATAGAGACATCTGTAGTGGCTAAATATTTTTATGAGAATAACTTCATAATAAGCTGGATGTTTCCAATAAAATAAAAAACATTAAAAAAGACAATTAATTATGATATAAAAGCAGTAGACAATATAGTATTTAAAGTAGTAAAATATTTGTACCTGATTTACAGCCGGGGGATACCCTACCCGGCTTTTATTGTAAACAGTACTAAAAAATTTATTAAATTTTATATAGAAAGAGAGGAATAAAGTATGAAAAGTGATGCAGTTAAAAAAGGCATAGAAAAAGCACCTCACAGGTCTTTATTTAAAGCAATGGGATATACTGATGAAGAAATTTCTAGACCACTTATAGGTATAGCAAATTCTAAAAGTGAAATAATTCCTGGACATACTGATTTAGATAAAATTACAGAAGCGGTAAAGGCAGGAATAAGAATGGCTGGAGGTACACCTGTTGAATTCGGTGCTATAGGTGTTTGTGACGGTATAGCCATGGGACATGTAGGTATGAAATATTCTCTTGCTACAAGAGAGCTCATTGCTGATTCATGTGAAGCAATGGGACTTGCCCATAGTTTTGATGGTATGGTTTTTATACCTAATTGTGACAAAATAGTTCCTGGTATGTTAATGGCTGCTGCAAGAATTAATGTGCCATCTGTTGTAGTAAGTGGAGGGCCTATGCTTTCCATTAAGCGAAGTGGTAAATATTTGGATCTAAACAGCGTTTTTGAGGCAGTGGGAGCGTACAAAGCTGGAAAAATGAGTGAAGAAGATGTTTTAGACTGTGAAAACTATGCATGTCCAAGTTGCGGTTCGTGTTCTGGAATGTTTACAGCTAACTCAATGAATTGTCTCACTGAAGTTTTAGGACTTGGACTGCCAGGCAATGGAACAATACCAGCTGTATATGCGGAAAGACTTCGTCTTGCAAAATATGCAGGTATGAAAGTTATGGAAATGGTAGAAAAAGATATAAAACCGTCAGATATTTTAACGGAAAAGGCTTTTGAAAATGCATTGACAGTTGATATGGCTTTGGGATGTTCAACAAATTCAATACTTCATTTGCCAGCCATTGCAAATGAGGCAGGAGTGGAAATTAATTTAGATATAGTAAATGAAATAAGCAGTAAGGTTCCTAATTTATGCAAATTAGCTCCAGCAGGTCATCACCATGTTCAAGACCTTTATGCAGCTGGGGGAGTTCAAGCTGTGATGAAAGAGCTATCTAAAAAAGATTTACTGAATTTAGACTTGGTTACAGTTACAGGTAAGACTATTAGGGAAAATATTGAAAAAATAGAAGTTTTAGATTATGATGTTATAAGAAGTGTAGACAATCCATATAGTAAAACTGGTGGAATTGCTGTTTTAAGAGGAAATTTAGCACCTGATGGTGCAGTTGTAAAAAGATCAGCTGTTGCAGAGGAAATGCTTGTCCATAAAGGACCGGCAAGGGTTTTTGATTCAGAAGATGATGCTATAAAAGCCATATATGAGGGTAAAATTAATAAAGGCGATGTAGTTATTATAAGATATGAAGGCCCTAAAGGTGGACCTGGAATGAGAGAAATGTTAGGGCCTACTTCTGCAATTGCTGGAATGGGACTTGATAAACATGTTGCACTTATTACTGATGGACGTTTTTCAGGTGCAACAAGAGGAGCATCAATTGGTCATGCTTCACCAGAGGCAATGGAGGGAGGGCCAATTGCAGTTGTCAAAGAAGGAGATATTATTCAGATAGACATAAATGAAGGAAAACTTAATATTGATATATCAGATGCTGAGTTAGAAGCTAGAATGAAGGAGTGGAAAGCTC
Source organism: Clostridium sp. (assembly GCA_012517995.1). GTDB lineage: Bacteria > Bacillota > Clostridia > Acetivibrionales > Acetivibrionaceae > Herbivorax. The sequence continues at coordinate 37,045 of JAAYTS010000068.1, read as the reverse complement.
CAGAGCCTAAGATAACAAAAGGATATTTAGGAAGATATGCAAAACTTGTTACATCTGCAAGTACAGGGGCAATATTAAAATAGAGGCTATTTACAATCCATCTTAAACTCAATTTGAGAAGAGAAAAGAATTATGGAGGTAAGAAATATGAAATTGACAGGTGCGGAAATATTAATAGAGTGCTTAAAAGAACAAAATGTGGATACAATTTTTGGTTTTCCAGGAGGAGCAGTGTTAAATATTTATGATGCACTGTATAAAGCCAAGGATTCTATAAGACATATATTGGTTTCCCACGAGCAGGGGGCTTCCCACGCAGCAGATGGCTATGCAAGAGCCACAGGTAAGGTGGGAGTTTGCCTGGCCACATCAGGACCGGGAGCTACCAATTTAGTTACAGGTATTGCAACTGCATATATGGACTCGGTTCCTATGGTAGCTATAACTGGACAAGTTGCAACCAGCCTTTTAGGTAAGGATTCCTTTCAGGAAGTGGATATAACGGGAATTACAATGCCTATTACAAAGCATAATTACATTGTAAAGGATGTTACAATGCTTGCTGATGTAGTTAGAGATGCCTTTAGAATTGCAAAAGAAGGAAGACCAGGACCTGTATTAATTGATGTATGCAAGGATGTAACTGCAGCAGTGGCTGAGTACACGCCTAAAAAGCCAGAAGAACTAAAAGAGGCTGATATTGGAGTGAAGGAAAGTAAAATAGAGGAAGCTGTTAGAGTAATAAATGAGGCAAAAAAACCTGTTATACTTTCAGGCGGAGGGGTTTCTATATCAGGAGCTAATGAAGAATTAGTTAAGTTTGCAAAAAAAACAAAAATACCTGTTACAACAACCTTGATGGGTATGGGGTCATTTCCAGGAACCAATGATTTATTTATGGGTATGATAGGTATGCATGGTACCAAGACTACCAACCTTGCAGTATCTGAATCGGATCTTTTTATTGCAATAGGTGCAAGATTTAGCGACAGGGTAATTAGTAATGTTAAAAGATTTGCACCTAATGCTAAAATAATGCATATTGATATAGACCCGGCAGAAATAGGGAAAAATATAGTTGTACACTATCCCCTTATTGGAAATATCAAAAAGATACTTGAGAAAATAACTGAGAAAGTTAATGAAAGAGAATATAATGAATGGAATAAAAAAATTGATGAGTGGAAAAAATTATACCCATTGAAATCTCAGACAAGAGGACAGCTAAAACCAAGTTATATTTTAGAGAGAATGTATGAGCTTACAGAGGGAAAAGCAGTTATAACTACAGAAGTAGGTCAGCACCAGATTTGGGCAGCCCAGTTTTATAAATACACTTCCCCAAGACAATTTCTTTCTTCAGGAGGACTTGGAACAATGGGGTATGGCCTTGGTGCATGCATAGGAGCACAAATAGGGCTTCCAGACAAAAAAGTAATAAACGTTGCAGGTGATGGGAGCTTTAGAATGAATTGCAATGAGCTTGCGACAGCAGTTGAATACAAGTTGCCTGTAGTGGTGGCCATATTTAATAATCATGCATTAGGAATGGTTAGGCAATGGCAGAATCTCTTTTATGATGCCAGGTATTCAGCTACAACTATAGACAGGGGAACGGATTTTGTGGCTTTGGCCAAAGCTTACGGAGCAATTGGGATGAATGTTACAAAGCCAGAAGAAGTAGATGAAGCGCTAAAAGAAGCCCTTGCTTCAAAAGATACACCTGTGGTAATAAATTTTGAAATTGACAAAGATGACAAGGTTTTCCCAATAGTGCCACCAGGTGCAGCAATTGATGAATTAATTGAAGAGTAAGAGTAGGTATTATTACTTAATGTAGAAATATTATTATCTTTAAAAGGCGTGGGATGTTTTCCCATGCTTTTTAGAGAAGAGAAATATAAAAAATATTAGTTTTTTATAAAAAATTTAAAAGTCAACTTGACTTTTAATAGCATACATGATAAACTATTCATTGCTTCTTGTTGTACGTCTTTTTTTTTGGCTAAAGATATTTATATAAATTTAGTTATAGACAGGTTTTGGAGGTGTGGAAGATGAGAGTTAAAATTACATTAGCATGCGGGGAATGCAAGCAGAGAAATTACAATAGCATGAAAAACAAAAAAAATGATCCAGATAGACTTGAAATGAGAAAGTACTGCAGATTTTGCCGTAAACACACAAGTCATAAAGAAACTAGATAATAGCCTATTTTGGATTAATGTGATTTTATTGTAAAATAAAAGTATAATGGAGATGTTTAAAATGGCTCAAAAAGCAAAAAATCCAAAAGCAGATAATGCAAAAGGACGTTTTTTAAAATTTTTTAAAGACATTAAAAATGAATTAAAAAAAGTTATATGGCCCACTAAAACCCAACTTATTAACAATACTCTTACAGTATTGGTTATGTGTTTGATATTAGGTGCATTTATATGGGCATTTGATTATGGTCTAAATCTATTAAGGGCTCTAATTTATGTATAAGCATTAAATTGTTGTACCTTGTACTTAAAGTTGACAAAGGAGGACTCAGGGCTTATGCACAATAATGAAGCACCTGAAAGTGGAAAATGGTATGTTGTACATACCTATTCTGGTTATGAAAACAAGGTAAAAGCTAACCTTGAAAAAATAGTTGAAAATAGAAATATGCAGGACTACATTATAGATATTGTCGTTCCTATGGAAGAGCAAATTGAAATTAAGGATGGCAAGAAAAAGGCAACCTTAAAAAAAGTTTTTCCAGGCTATGTTTTAGTGAAAATGATAATGACTGATGAGTCTTGGTATGTTGTTAGAAACACCCGTGGAGTTACAGGTTTTGTAGGTCCAGGTTCTAAGCCTGTGCCATTATCTGATGAAGAAATTAAGGCGATGGGAGTTGAAGAGTTTGCTCCTGTGCTTGATTATGAAATGGGAGATAATGTCAGAGTGATTTCTGGTCCTTTAGAAAACTTTATTGGGACAGTTGAAGAAATAAATATGGAAAAGAAAAAGGTTCGTGTTTCTGTATCTATGTTTGGAAGAGAGACTCCTGTAGAACTAGAGCTTTTTCAAATTCAAAAAATGTAGTGTTTTGCAAATGGACTTTATATTATAAACTTATATTGAATATTATATTTTCGAAAATTTGTACCATCAACTTTCGAGAATATTTTATATATAAACAAGGCTATAAACAAGGTGTAATTAAATTGGGAGGTGGATAATGTGGCTAAAAAAGTTATTGGCTATATAAAACTTCAAATACCTGCGGGGAAAGCAACTCCGGCTCCACCGGTTGGACCAGCGCTAGGTCAGCATGGTGTTAACATAATGGGCTTTTGTAAAGAATTTAATGAAAGAACTGCAAGCCAGGCAGGAATGATTATTCCTGTAATTATAACAGTCTATGCTGACAGATCTTTCACATTTATTACAAAAACACCACCAGCTTCTGTGCTGATAAAGAAAGCTTGTAAAATAGAAAAAGCTTCAGGTGTTCCAAATAAGGAGAAAGTTGCAACTCTACCAAAGGATGAATTGAGAAAAATAGCGGAACTAAAAATGCCTGACTTAAATGCAGCAAGCATTGAGGCGGCAGAGAGAATGGTTGCTGGAACTGCCAGAAGCATGGGAATAGAAGTAGAAGCTTAATTTCCTTTATATTTCAAGGAAATTTTGCAGTGGGAGGAACATTAGTTTCCGGGCATAATTACCACAAAGGAGAGTGAAAAAATGAAAAGAGGTAAAAAATATCTAGAAAGTGCAAAACTTGTAGATAGATTTAAGTTATATGAACCAGTTGAAGCTATCGAATTACTACAAAAAACAGCGAAAGCAAAATTTGATGAAACTGTAGAAGCACATGTAAGATTAGGTGTTGATTCAAGACATGCGGATCAACAGGTTAGAGGTGCAGTTATACTTCCACATGGTACTGGTAAGGAAGTTAGAGTGCTTGTTTTTGCAAAAGGTGACAAGGCAAAGGAAGCAGAACAAGCAGGCGCAGATTATGTTGGAGCAGAAGAGCTTGTAACTAAAATTCAAAAAGATAATTGGTTTGAATTTGATGTTGTTGTAGCTACTCCTGATATGATGGGAGTTGTAGGTAGAATAGGTAGAGTTTTAGGTCCTAAAGGGTTAATGCCAAACCCTAAAGCAGGAACTGTTACTATGGATGTAGAAAAGGCAGTTAAAGATATTAAATCAGGTAAAATTGAGTATAGACTTGATAAAACTAATATTATACACTGTCCTATAGGCAAAGTATCCTTTGGAACAGAGAAACTTTTAGATAATTTCCGTGTGTTAATGGGAGCTATTATAAAGGCAAAACCTGCAGCAGCAAAAGGACAATACTTAAAAAGTGTTGTTGTAGCTTCTACAATGGGACCTGGTATTAAGGTGAATGCTCAAAGGATAAATGACTAAAAAACACAATAAAAAATTGCATAGCAATGCCATAGACAGCAGGTTATATTAAATGCAATATGTAAAGACAAGATTTATGTGTCTTCCTGCCGAGGTATAGTTTACTACTGTAAAGGATTATTAATCCCCTCTATGTCTGTGTGCATATGAGGGGTTTTTATCTTAACTTACAGACGTTTTTAAATAGAGGAGGTGAACAGATAGTGCCAAGTGAAAAGATTCTTGAGAGAAAAAAAGAAGCAGTAAACCAATTAGCAGAGAAAATCAAAGAAGCAAAAACCGTGGTAATTGCTGACTACAAAGGAGTTACAGTTGAAGAAGACACAGAAATGAGAGTTGCTTTAAGAAAGTCAGGTGTTGAATATAAAGTAGTAAAGAATAATCTGACAAAGCTTGCTCTAGAAAAAAATGGGATAACTGAGTTGGAAGAATACTTAAAAGGTCCCACAGCTATAGCTATGAGCACTGAAGATGTTGTTGCACCAGCTAAGATACTGACTGAATATGCAAAAAAATATAAAAAGGTAGAACTTAAAGCTGGTATAGTTGAAGGTAAAATATTTGATGCTGAAGGATTAACTGCAATTGCAGAGCTGCCTTCAAAGGAAGAACTTGTTGCAAAAGCAATAGGTGGAATGAAGTCACCTTTATATGGTTTGGTAAACGTACTAAACGGAAATATAAGAGGTTTAGTTATAGCTTTAAATGCAATTGCAGAACAAAAGGCAAATGCATAAAACCAGCTTAAAAATTAAATGTAAAGAAAGTTTTATTACTTAAGGTAATAATTTATCAAGTAAAAAATAATAAAAATTTTGGAGGTATATAAAATGGCTAGTGAAAAAGTTACAAAATTATTAGAAGAAGTTAAAAATTTGACAGTATTAGAATTATCAGAATTAGTTAAAGAATTAGAAGAGGAATTTGGAGTATCAGCAGCAGCTCCAGTTGCAGTTGCAGCAGCACCAGCAGCAGGTGGTGGAGGAGCAGCGGCAGCAGAAGAAAAAACTGAATTTGATGTTGTATTAAAAGATATCGGTTCAGAAAAGATTAAAGTAATTAAAGTTGTAAGAGATATAACAGGTCTTGGACTTAAAGAAGCTAAAGACTTAGTTGAAAGTGCACCAAAGCCACTTAAAGAAGGTGTTTCTAAAGAAGAAGCTACTGAAATTGAGAATAAACTAAAAGAAGTTGGAGCAACTGTTGAAGTTAAGTAATTATTTACTTTAAAGCTTTTAAAAAAGAGATAAAAAAAGAACATCGGGCATTATAAATGTCAGTTGTTCTTTTTTTAAAAATTTATTAATTTTTGACTTTAAAAAAAATTAACATTTAAAACACAAAAAAATATTGACAACTTGAATGACGTATGCTAAAATCATATACTGCGTGTAATTTCAGTATTTGATTCTTTTTCTTTCAATACTAAAATTTATGCAAACACAAAATGTATTTTAAAGTATTATATTTAATTTGACAAGTGTTTATTGATAAATATGCGGTTTAAAGGCATTTTTTTAGATAAATTTTTTTAGTTGCAGAGGAATAAATAAGACAATATTTGTTAACAATGTTCTTATGTAGAAAAAAATATTATTTTATGTACATAACAAAATAATAGTCAGGATTTTTTTTACAATACTATGAAGCTCTGCGGTAATATATCAATGGATTTTGTAATAACAAAAATTCCAAAAGATACTTATTACTGTTATGGGGCTTTGTATTAATTTATATATTTTAAATTTAAGTTTTATATAAGCAGTTATAAAGACAAAAAGTCTGATATATGAGGTGATATTAATGGTGCATCCGGTGAAGTATGGGAAAAATGTCAGAATGAGCTATTCAAGAATTAATGAAGTTATTGATATGCCAAATCTGATTGAAATTCAGAAAAACTCCTATAATCAATTTTTGGAGGAAGGGCTAAAGGAAGTCTTTAGAGATGTTTCCCCCATTACCGATTATACGGGAAATTTGATTTTGGAGTTCGTTGACTACTCATTAGATGAAAAGCCTAAGTACAGTGTGGAGGAATGTAAAGAAAGAGATGCTACGTATTCGGCTCCTTTAAAGGTAAAAGTGCGTTTAATTAACAAGGAGACAGGAGAGGTAAAAGAGCAGGAAATTTTCATGGGTGATTTTCCTTTAATGACTGAAAATGGTACCTTTATCATTAATGGTGCAGAAAGAGCCATTGTAAGTCAGCTGGTAAGGTCACCAGGTATTTATTATTCAATGAAGTATGACAAAACAGGTAAGGAACTTTATTCAAATACTGTTATTCCAAACAGAGGAGCATGGCTTGAATATGAAACAGATTCTAATGATGTAGTATGGGTTAGAATTGACAGAACAAGAAAATTACCTATAACTGTTTTAGTAAGGGCATTAGGATATGGAACGGACCTTGAAATTACAGAACTTTTAGGGGAAGATGAAAAAGTTATTGCAACAATACAAAAGGACAGTGCAAAAGATGAAGATGAAGGTCTTTTAGAGATATATAAAAGATTAAGACCAGGCGAGCCACCTACAGTTGAAAGTGCCAGAACACTTTTAAACAATTTATTTTTTGACCCTAGAAGATATGATTTGGCTAAGTTTGGAAGATTTAAATTTAATAAAAAACTTTCTCTTGCAAACAGATTAAATGGTTTTATATCAGACGAAAATATAGTTAATCCACATACTGGTGAAATAATTATATCTGAGGGAGAAAAAATTGACAGGGATACTGCAGAAGCAATTCAAAATGCAGGTATTAACCAAGTTACCCTTAATATTGATGGTAAAAAGGTTAAAGTAATTGGAAATGATATGGTGGATATTAAAGACTATATTAGCTTTAACCCTCAAGAAATCGGTATTACAGAAAAAGTTAAATATAGTGTGTTAAATTCCGTATTAGAAGAAAATAAAGATGCTACTTTAGAAAAGCTTAAGGCTGCATTAAAAGGAAAAATTGATGATCTTATTCCAAAGTATTTAACTGTAGAGGATATAATTGCATCTATAAGCTATATTATTAATCTTGGTTATAGAGTAGGACATGTAGACGATATAGATCACTTAGGAAATAGAAGACTCCGTTCAGTGGGAGAGCTTTTGCAAAATCAATTCCGCATAGGCTTATCCAGAATGGAGAGAGTGGTAAGGGAGAGAATGACCATTCAGGATATGGATATTGTTACCCCTCAAGCTCTAATAAACATAAGACCTGTAGCGGCAGCAATTAAGGAGTTTTTTGGAAGCAGCCAATTATCTCAATTTATGGATCAAACCAATCCATTAGCTGAGCTGACGCATAAAAGAAGGCTTAGTGCATTAGGACCAGGTGGACTTAGCAGGGAAAGGGCAGGATTTGAAGTTCGTGACGTTCACCACTCCCACTATGGAAGAATATGTCCTATAGAGACTCCGGAAGGACCTAATATAGGTCTTATAGGTTCTCTTAGCACATATGCAAGGGTAAACGAATATGGCTTTATAGAAGCTCCATATAGAAAAGTTGATAAAGAAAAAATGATTGTCACAGATGAAATATATTATCTTACTGCCGATGAAGAAGATCAATACCTAATAGCACAGGCAAATGAGCCTTTAGATGAAGAAAACAGATTTATGGATAAAAGAGTTATATGCAGATATAAAGATGAGTTTTTAGAGATAGAAAAAAATAAAGTTGACTTTATGGACGTTTCACCAAAGCAATTGGTTTCTGTTGCTACTTCATTGATACCATTCCTTGAGAATGATGATGCTAACCGTGCTCTTATGGGAGCTAACATGCAGCGTCAGGCGGTTCCGCTTATAAAAACAGATTCGCCTATTATAGGAACAGGTATTGAATACAAAGCAGCAAGAGATTCAGGTGTTGTTGTTTTAGCAAAAAATTCAGGTGTAGTTGAAAAGGTAACTGCTAATAAAATAATTATAAGAAAAACGGATGGCACCAAAGATGAATATAGACTTTTAAAATACTTACGTTCCAATCAGGGAACATGTATAAATCAAAGACCTATTGTAAAAAATGGAGAAAAAGTTGAAAAGGGCGATGTTATTGCTGATGGTCCTTCAACAAACAAAGGAGAACTGGCATTAGGTAAAAATGTTTTGGTAGGCTTTATGGCATGGGAAGGATACAACTATGAAGATGCTATATTAATAAGCGAAAAACTAGTTAAAGAAGATACATTTACATCTATTCATATTGAAGAATATGAGGCAGAGGCAAGAGACACAAAATTAGGACCAGAGGAAATAACTAGAGATATACCAAATGTTAGTGAAGATTCTTTGAAGGATTTAGATGAAAGAGGAATAATTAGAATTGGAGCTGAGGTAAGGTCAGGGGATATTCTTGTTGGAAAGGTTACTCCAAAAGGAGAGACAGAACTTACAGCAGAGGAAAGACTTTTAAGGGCTATTTTTGGAGAAAAGGCAAGAGAAGTCCGTGATACATCATTGCGTGTACCTCATGGTGAATCAGGTATAGTTGTGGATGTTAAGGTATTTACCAGGGAAAGTGGAGATGAATTATCACCAGGTGTGAATCAGCTTGTAAGAGTTTATATTGCCCAAAAGAGAAAGATATCTGTTGGGGATAAAATGGCAGGAAGACATGGAAACAAAGGTGTTATTTCAAGAATTCTGCCAGAAGAGGATATGCCTTTTTTACCAGATGGAACACCACTTGAAATAGTATTAAATCCTCTAGGGGTTCCTTCTCGTATGAATATAGGTCAGGTACTGGAGGTTCACTTAGGATACGCTGCAAAAGCTTTAGGATGGAAAGTAGCCACTCCTGTATTTGATGGTGCTACTGAAAACGATATAATTGATACACTAAAAAAAGCAGATTTAGCCGAAGATGGAAAAACAATTCTATATGACGGAAGAACTGGTGAGCCATTTGAAAACAGAGTAACAGTTGGATACATGTATATGTTGAAGCTTGCACACCTTGTTGATGATAAAATACATGCACGCTCAACAGGTCCATATTCACTTGTAACCCAGCAGCCTCTGGGCGGTAAAGCACAATTTGGAGGACAGAGATTTGGAGAGATGGAAGTGTGGGCTCTTGAAGCTTATGGTGCTGCATATACATTACAGGAAATACTGACAGTTAAATCAGATGATGTTACCGGAAGAGTTAAGACATACGAAGCAATAGTAAAAGGGGAAAATGTTCCGGAACCTGGAATACCAGAGTCCTTTAAAGTTTTAATTAAAGAGCTTCAAAGTCTCGCTTTGGATGTAAAAGTTTACTCAGAAGAAAAAGAAGAAATAGCAATAAAAGAATCTGTAGATGACGACTTAGAAGACTTGAATATATCTTTAGAAGGAAAAGAAGACGAGACTATTTTAGATGAATTTGAAAATGCAGATAACCCAGATTTAGACAGTGATTTAGACGTTGACTTAGGAGACAGTTTAGGTGAAGGATTAGGTGATGATCTAGGTGTTGGTGAATTGGACTTTTCGGATATAAGTGAAATTATTAAGGCTGATGATATAGAAAACAATCTTGATGAAGATTTATTTGCAGATGCCGAGTTAGAAGATAGCCTTGATGGTGAAGAAATATAAAGAAAGGAGAATTGGCCGTGTTTGAACTAAATAATTTTGATTCAATAAGAATAGGTTTGGCTTCTCCAGAAAAGATAAGAGAATGGTCCCGGGGAGAAGTAAAAAAACCTGAGACCATAAACTATAGAACATTAAAGCCAGAAAGAGATGGTTTGTTTTGTGAAAGAATATTTGGACCCCAAAAGGATTGGGAATGTCACTGTGGTAAGTACAAAAGAATAAGATACAGAGGCATTATTTGTGACAGATGTGGAGTTGAAGTAACCCGATCAAAGGTAAGAAGGGAAAGGATGGGGCACATTGAATTGGCTGCACCTGTATCCCATATATGGTATTTTAAAGGAATTCCTAGCAGAATGGGACTATTGTTGGATATGTCCCCTAGAGCATTGGAAAAAATACTATATTTTGCAGCATATGTAGTTATAGACCCGGGTCAGACTCCTTTATCCAAAAAACAAATTCTTACTGAAAAGGAATACAGAGACAGTATAGATAAGTTTGGAATGAAATTTAATGCATCAATGGGTGCAGAAGCAGTTAAACAACTTCTAGAGGAAATAGATTTAGACAAATTGTCTAAAGAACTTAGAGCTGAACTTGAAGAAACAACTGGACAAAAGAGAGTAAGGACAATTAAACGCCTTGAAGTTGTTGAAGCTTTCAGGCAATCAGGAAACAGACCAGAATGGATGATTTTGGACGTAATACCAGTAATACCTCCGGAATTAAGACCAATGGTTCAATTAGATGGTGGAAGGTTTGCAACTTCAGACCTTAATGACCTTTATAGAAGAGTTATAAATAGAAATAACAGATTAAAGAGGCTTTTAGATTTAGGAGCGCCAGATATAATTGTACGAAATGAAAAAAGAATGCTCCAGGAAGCTGTGGATGCATTAATTGATAATGGAAGAAGAGGAAGACCTGTAACAGGTCCTGGAAACAGACCTTTAAAGTCTTTATCAGATATGTTAAAAGGTAAGCAAGGGCGTTTTCGTCAAAACTTACTAGGAAAACGTGTTGACTACTCAGGGCGTTCTGTTATAGTGGTGGGTCCTGAACTTAAAATATACCAATGTGGTCTTCCAAAGGAAATGGCTTTAGAATTATTTAAACCTTTTGTAATGAAAAAGCTGGTTAATGATGAACTTGCTCATAATATAAAAAGCGCTAAAAGAATGGTAGAAAGGGTAAAGGAAGAAGTATGGGACGTATTGGAGGAAGTAATTAAAGAGCATCCAGTGCTTCTAAACCGTGCACCAACCCTTCACAGACTTGGAATTCAGGCATTTGAACCTGTTCTTGTAGAAGGTAGGGCATTAAAACTTCATCCTTTAGTTTGTACTGCTTATAATGCAGACTTTGACGGTGACCAGATGGCTGTTCACGTGCCCCTTTCAGCTGAAGCACAAGCAGAAGCAAGATTTCTAATGCTTTCAGCTAATAACTTATTAAAGCCACAGGACGGGAAACCTGTTGCTGTTCCTACCCAGGACATGGTTTTAGGATGCTATTATATGACCATTGAAAAAGAAGGTGAAAAAGGAGAAGGACGTGCATTTGTTTCTCCAGAAGAAGCTATAATGGCATATGATAATGGAGATATAAGTCTTCATTCAAAAATTAAAGTAAGAAAAGAAAGAGAAATTGATGGGGTACTAAAATCTAAACTAGTTGAGACCACAGTTGGAAGAGTACTGTTTAATGAAGCAATTCCTCAGGACTTGGGATTTGTTGACAGGAAAAACCCAGATACTGCTTTTGATTTTGAAGTAAATTTCCTTGTAGGGAAAACTGAACTTAGAAAAATAATTGACAGATGCATAAAAGTACATGGAACTACTAAAACAGCTATCCTGTTAGACTATATTAAATCATTGGGATTTCAATATTCCACAAAAGGAGCTATTACCATAAGTGTATCTGATATGGTAATACCTGAAGTAAAGGCAAAATATATTAAAGAGACAGAAGAAAAAATTGAAAAAATAATAAAGCAGTATAAAAGAGGACTTATTTCAAATGAAGAGAGATATAATTCAGTTATAGCAGCTTGGACAGAAGCATCTGAAAAGATAACTCAGGCACTTATTAACAATCTGGATAGATTTAATCCTGTTTACATGATGTCTCAATCCGGAGCAAGAGGTAATATCAACCAGATCAAACAGCTTGCCGGAATGAGAGGACTTATGGCAGATACACAGGGTAAAACTATTGAAGTTCCTATAAAGGCAAATTTCCGTGAAGGACTTAACGTTATGGAGTTTTTCATATCAACTCACGGAGCTAGAAAGGGATTGGCAGATACTGCACTAAGAACTGCTGACTCAGGTTATCTTACAAGACGTCTTGTTGACGTAAGTCAGGATGTTATAGTTAGAGAAGTAGACTGTGGAACAAGAAAAGGAATAGAAGTTTCAGATATTAAAGATGGAAACGAAGTAATAGAGCCACTACACGAAAGACTAGTGGGCAGATACCCTGCTTCACGTATAATTCACCCTGAAACAGGTGAAATAATTGTTGACACTAACAGGCTTATTACTGATGAAGATGCAGACCAAATAATAGAAGCAGGTATTAAAAAAGTTAAAATCAGATCTGTACTCACCTGCCATGCAGAATATGGTGTTTGTGCAAAATGTTATGGTGCAAACCTTGCAACAGGTGAAGAATGTAATGTGGGTGAAGCTGTAGGAATTATTGCCGCACAATCTATAGGTGAACCTGGTACACAGCTTACAATGAGAACATTCCACACAGGTGGAGTTGCGGGAGATGATATTACACAAGGTCTTCCACGTGTTGAGGAATTATTTGAAGCTAGAAAACCAAAGGGACTTGCAATTATATCTGAAATACCAGGAACTGTTAAGATTGTTGAGTCAAAGAAAAAAAGAGAAGCTGTTGTCACTTCAGAAGATGGAGAAGCAAAGACTTATTTGATTCCATATGGATCCAGACTAAAAATTTCTGATGGAGACATAGTTGAAGCTGGTGATGAGCTTACAGAAGGTTCTGTTAACCCTCACGACATATTAAAGATAAAAGGCATTGAAGGAGTTGAGGCATACCTTCTTCATGAAGTTCAAAGGGTTTACAGATTACAGGGTGTTGATATAAATGACAAACATATTGAAGTAATTGTAAGACAAATGCTTAGAAAAATGAAAGTTGATGATGCTGGGGATACAGATTTATTACCAGGCAGCTTGGTGGATGTATTTGATTTTGAAGAAGAAAATGCAAAAATAATAGCAGAAGGCTTAAGACCTGCAACTGGAAAGAGAGTTTTATTAGGAATCACAAAAGCTTCACTAGCTACTGACTCTTTCTTGTCTGCTGCATCATTCCAGGAAACAACAAGAGTGTTAACTGAGGCAGCAATAAAAGGCAAGGTGGATCCTTTAGTGGGATTAAAAGAAAATGTTATTATAGGTAAATTAATACCAGCAGGAACAGGTATGAGCAGGTATAAAGATATAAGTATAAGTACAGTAATTGAGTAATGTAAGAAATGTATTTAATAAAAAACAATTAATATCTTGACAAATAAAGTTTATGGGTGATAAAATAATTCAGTGTGTATTGACACTTTAATTATTATATTTATATAATTAATTAGCTTTATCACCCTGTACTATTTGGCAGGGAGGTTAAGTTAAATTGGAAGATTTTAAAAACATTAATAAAACAGTGGGATTGAAGCAGTCTTTAAAAGCTGTACAAAAGGGAATAGTAGACAAAGTTTATATAGCAAAGGATGCAGAAGAGCGGGTTGTATTAAAAATAATTAATTTGTGCACAGAAAAAGACATTCCAATAGTATATGCAGACAGTATGAAACAATTGGGCAAAGCATGTGGAATTGATGTTGGTGCAGCTGTAGTAAGCATTATTAAATGATGATTTAGCTCTAATTTTATTAATGTTAAAAACTTAACTTGCATGAAAAGCTTATTCTCGCAATTGTGTTAGAATAATAAATAATAAAAGAAGGGAGGTAGAGAAAAAAATGCCAACGTTTAACCAGCTAGTTAGAAAAGGGAGAAAAACTATTGAGAAGCAATCGGATGCACCTGCGCTTCAAAAGGGATATAATTCTCTTAGAAAGAAGATGACTAATGTAAATAGTCCGCAAAAAAGAGGTGTTTGTACTGTTGTTAAGACAAGTACTCCGAAAAAACCAAATTCTGCTTTGAGAAAAGTGGCAAGGGTTCGCTTAACTAACGGTATAGAAGTATCTGCTTATATACCAGGAATAGGACACAACTTGCAAGAGCATAGTGTTGTTCTTATAAGAGGTGGAAGAGTTAAAGACCTTCCAGGAGTTAGGTATCACATTATACGTGGAACTCTTGATGCTGCAGGTGTTGCTAACAGAATGCAGGCACGCTCAAAGTACGGTGCAAAAAGACCGAAGGCTGGAGCTAAATAAGATTCATACAAAGTGCATAGCAATATGTATGAAAAAACACTATAATCAAATACTAATAAGTGCTTTGTACGTTGTTTAATATATATATGTTTAGCATGTACGTTGCACTGACGACGGCAAATGCCGCGAGTACCGATGATATTATTTATTGGATATCATATTAAAGGAGGGAAGAAAGGTGCCAAGAAAAGGACATATACCAAAAAGGGATGTTTTGCCTGATCCTGTGTATAATGATAAAGTAGTTACAAAACTAATTAACAACATTATGCTTGATGGAAAAAAGGGTGTAGCACAAAAAATTTGCTATGATGCTTTTGACATTGTGAAGGAAAAAACAGGTAAAGATCCTCTTGAAGTTTTTGAGCAAGCATTAAACAATATAATGCCTGTTTTGGAAGTAAAAGCCCGCAGAGTTGGTGGAGCAACATATCAGGTTCCTATGGAAGTTAGACCAGAAAGAAGGCAGACTCTTGGTCTTAGATGGTTGGTTAACTATGCAAGACAAAGAGGGGAAAGGACTATGAAAGAAAGATTAGCAGGCGAAATACTAGATGCTACAAATGGTCTAGGCGGGGCTTTTAAAAAGAAAGAAGACACTCATAAGATGGCTGAAGCAAACAAAGCTTTTGCTCATTATAGATGGTAATTTGCATTAATTAAAAGAATGAGCAGTTTATGTGCTAATTTTGAAAGGAAGGTTAAAATGCCCAGGCAATTTAGTTTAGAGAGAACAAGAAATATAGGGATAATGGCCCACATAGATGCAGGTAAAACCACTACAACTGAACGAATACTTTTTTATACAGGTAGAGTCCATAAACTTGGTGAGACACATGAAGGCTCGGCAACTATGGACTGGATGGAGCAAGAACAGGAGAGAGGTATTACCATAACATCTGCTGCAACTACTGCCCAGTGGAATAATACAAGAGTAAACATTATTGATACGCCGGGGCACGTTGATTTTACCGTTGAGGTTGAGAGATCTTTAAGGGTTTTAGATGGCTCAGTAACTGTTTTCTGTGCCAAAGGAGGAGTTGAACCTCAATCGGAGACTGTATGGAGACAAGCTGATAGATATAATGTACCACGTCTTGCATATATTAACAAAATGGATATTATGGGAGCAGATTTTTACAATTGTTTAGATATGATGAAGGAGAGACTGCAAGCTAATGCTGTTCCTATACAACTACCTATTGGTAAAGAAGATCATTTTGAAGGTATTGTTGATCTTGTTAAAATGAAAGCATACTTTTTTGTAGATGAGCTTGGAAGGAATGTTGAGGAAAAAGAAATTCCTGATGATATGAAGGAATTGGCAGAAGAATACAGAACTAAGCTTATCGAAGTTATTTCAGAGCAAGACGAAGAGTTAATGATGAAATATCTTGAAGGTGAAGAATTAACTGAAGAAGAAATAAAAGCAGGAATCAGAAGTGCTACAATAAAAGTTGCTATGATACCTGTGGCATGTGGCTCTTCATACAAAAATAAAGGTGTACCTCAGCTATTAGATGCAATTGTAGACTATATGCCCTCACCATTGGATATACCTTCAATTAAAGGGGTAACTGTAGATGGTGAAAAAGAAATAGAAAGGCATGCAGATGATGATGAACCTTTCTCAGCACTAGCATTTAAAATTATGACTGACCCTTACGTTGGAAAACTTTGTTTTTTCAGAGTTTATTCAGGTAAGATTAACTCAGGTTCATATATTTATAATGCATCAAAGGGCAAAAGGGAAAGATTAGGAAGAATACTACAGATGCATGCAAATCACAGGGAAGAGCTTGATACTGTTTATTCCGGGGATATAGCTGCAGCTGTCGGACTTAAGGATACAGCAACAGGAGATACATTATGTGATGAAAATAATCCTGTTATATTAGAGTCAATGGAGTTTCCAGAACCTGTTATTTCTGTAGCAATAGAACCAAAGACAAAAGCAGGTCAGGATAAAATGTCCATTGCTCTTCAAAAGTTATCTGAAGAGGATCCGACATTTAGGGCTCATACTAATAAGGATACAGGTCAGACGATAATCGAGGGAATGGGTGAACTCCATTTAGAAATTATTGTAGACCGTATGTTAAGAGAATTTAAAGTTGAAGCAAATGTGGGTAATCCTCAAGTTGCATACAAGGAAACAATTAAGAATGTCGTTAAAGCTGAAGGTAAATTTGTAAGACAGTCTGGTGGTAGAGGTCAATATGGACACTGTTGTATCGAAATTGAGCCTAAAGAGCCAGGTACTGGTTACGAATTTGTTAACAAGATAGTTGGAGGAGTTATTCCTAAGGAATATATTCCAGCTATTGATGCCGGAATTCAAGAGGCTATGAATAACGGAATTTTAGGTGGTTATCCTGTTGTAGATATAAAAGTTACCCTTTATGATGGTTCATACCATGAGGTAGACTCATCAGAGATGGCATTTAAAATTGCAGGTTCTATGGCTTTAAAAGAAGGTTTGAAAAAGGCAAAACCTGTACTTTTAGAACCTATAATGAAAGTAGATGTTGTTACCCCAGAGGATTATATGGGAGATGTCATGGGTGACTTAAATTCAAGAAGAGGAAAAATTGAGGGTATGGAAGCCCAAAATGGTTCACAAGTTATAACAGCTAATGTTCCATTAGCGGAAATGTTTGGTTACGCAACTGCACTGCGTTCTAGGACGCAAGGCAGAGGTACGTTCTCAATGCAGATAAGCCATTTTGAGGAAGTGCCTAAGAATATACAAGAAGATATTGTTGGAGACAGAAATAATATCTAAAAGTTTTTAAATTAAGGTAATAAAACAGTTAAAAATGCAGGAAATATTTTTATGTTTCCTGCAGATAAATAATTAAATCATCAATAAAAAATTTCAGTTTATCACTGAAAAAAGGAGGAGAATTTATAATGGCAAAAGAAAAATTTGAAAGAAGTAAACCCCACGTTAATATTGGTACAATAGGTCACGTTGACCATGGTAAAACAACTTTGACAGCAGCTATAACAAAGGTTTTATCTCTTGGGGGCGGTGCGAAGTACGAATCTTATGAGAATATTGACAAGGCTCCTGAAGAAAGAGAAAGAGGAATTACAATTTCCACATCTCACGTTGAATATGAAACAGAAAATAGACACTATGCTCACGTTGACTGCCCAGGTCACGCTGACTATGTTAAAAACATGATTACTGGTGCTGCTCAGATGGATGGAGCTATATTAGTTGTATCAGCTGCAGATGGTCCAATGCCTCAGACAAGAGAGCATATAATATTGGCAGAGCAGGTTGGAGTTCCTTACATCGTTGTATTCTTGAACAAATGTGACCAGGTTGACGACGAAGAACTTATTGAATTGGTTGAAATGGAAGTAAGAGAACTATTAAGTGAATATGATTTCCCAGGAGATGATATTCCTATAATTAGAGGTTCAGCTCTTAAAGCTATCGAATCAAGTGCATCTACAAAAGATGCTGAAGAATACAAACCTATTGTAGAATTAATGGAGCAGGTTGACCAATACATACCTACTCCTGAAAGAGCAACTGACAAGCCTTTCATTATGCCAGTTGAGGACGTATTCACAATCACAGGTCGTGGAACAGTTGCAACTGGTAGAGTTGAAAGAGGACAGCTTAAAGTTGGGGAAGAAGTAGAAATAGTTGGTTTAATGGATGAACCAAGAAAAACAGTTGTAACTGGTATAGAAATGTTTAGAAAACTTCTTGATTCAGCTGTTGCAGGTGACAATATAGGTGCACTTTTAAGAGGTATTCAAAGAGATGAAGTAGAAAGAGGTCAGGTTTTAGCTAAACCAGGTACAATTAAACCTTTTACAGAGTTTGAAGCTCAGGTTTACGTTTTGACAAAAGAAGAAGGTGGAAGACATACTCCTTTCTTCAATAACTACAGACCACAATTCTATTTCAGAACTACTGACGTTACAGGTGTGGTTGAACTTCCACAAGGTACTGAAATGATAATGCCTGGTGACCACATCACATTAAAAGTTAAACTTATCACTCCAATAGCTATGGAAGAGGGATTAAAGTTTGCTATCCGTGAAGGTGGAAGAACTGTAGGAGCAGGAAACGTATCAAAAATAATTGCATAATAAAACTTTGGAGCTGTGGCACAAGAATTAAAACTCTTTCCACAGCTCTTTTTATGTGTTTATTTAAAATATGATTTTTTGTAAGTTTTTTATCATATAAATATTTTGTAGTATATCCTTGGCTTTGGGCTAAGGATTTATTTTTGCCAAAAAGTTTTTAAAAATATTTAAAATTACAAATTAAAAGTAGCTAGATATGTATGTTTTCATGTATAATATTATATATTCCTATACAAACCTGCAGGGGGGAAATTATTGGAGATACCAGATGTCATTTTAATTAAAAAATGTATAGAGGGAGATACCCAGGCATTTTCAGAGATGGTGAGAAGATATAAGAAATTGATATATAATATAATATACAATATAATATATAATAAGGACGAAGTTAATGATATTGCACAAGAGGTATTTATAAAAATATACAAATCCCTGGACAAGTATAATCCTCAATATAAATTTTCAACATGGTGTGCTAAAATTGCAACTAATCATTGTTATGATGTATTAAAGAAAAAGAGGATTGAGTGTGTACCTATTGAAAATGCATATGGACTTTATAGTCAGGAGGATACTCCCGAAAATAGCTATATAAAAAGGGAACAACGTGACAGGATAAACCATGAGATTATGAAATTGCCTGAAAAATATAGAATTCTTCTAATACTTTATCATAAAAACGGACTATCTTATGAGGAAATTTCCCAAGTATTAGATGAGCCTATGTCAATAATTAAGAACAGAATTTACAGGGCCAGGCAAATGTTAAAGAATAAACTAGCTTCCGAAAGAAAGGAAGGGATTATGTGAATAGCTGCAAATCATTTAATATTTTAATTACAAAGCATTTGGATGGAAATATAAGTAAAAAAGAACAGGAACAATTGATGAAGCATGTCAGCTGCTGTGATTTATGCAAAGATGAATATGAAAAATACAATTTAATACTGGATGTATTAAATGAAAAAAATGAAATAGAACCCCCTGAAACATTTGAAAGGGAAGTAATGCAACAAATCTGGCATATTGATATTTATAAGAAAAAGTCAAAAGAGAAAAAATTGCTTAAACTTTATTTTGCAACCAGCATGATATTTACATTAATGTTTATTTTGCTTGGTACAGCATTTAAGGAACAAATTTTAAGTATTATGCTTTATATAAATTTGCCTTCACAATATGCTTATGGAATTTACAATTTTCTGGAATTATCAGCGGTATTTCTTAATATAATTAAAAATCTTTTAATTTATTTATGTATATATATTTCTGAAGTGTACTTTATTTTAATTGGCTTGGGGGTATTAGCCTTTTTATCAAAAGCCTATCAACCTAAAAATAAAAACAGCAAAACAGTAGAACTTTTTCAAAAATAGTGGTATAAATAAAATGTTAGATAAAACAATTAGGAGGATGTCATATAAATGATTAAAGAAGCAATAAAAGTTAACAAGGAAAATGGTCTAGAATCCAAACAAGCTGCATTATTTATTCAAAAGGCATCAAATTATAAATCAAATGTATGGATAGAAAAAGATGAAAGAAAGGCTAATGGAAAAAGCTTATTGGGTATTTTATCATTGGCTGTTTCTAAAGGTAACAATATTACCATTATTATAGAAGGGGAAGACGAAGAGGATGCATTAAATGATTTAAAAGATTTTCTCACTTCAGATTTAGAAGAAAGTGTGTAGCAGCATGATAGAAAAAACTTTTAAAGGAAAGGCTGTTTCATCCGGTGTTGCCATAGGAGAACTATTTATAATAAAGGATACAGAAACCCAAATAGATGATGGAAATATACAAGAATCAGAAATTGATAATCAAATTACTTTATTAGAAGTTGCTATTTGTAAAACCTTTATAGAAATTTATGATTTAAAAGATGGGTTTAGAGGAATACTTAGTGAAGAGGAAAACCGGATATTTGACTTTTATAAAGAAGTTTTAGATGACAAAAGTTTTTTCGAAGAAATAATAAATACAATACGGACAAAAAAGATTTTTGCTTCAAATGCAATATATATATGTATTCAAAAATATATCGATGAAATTTTACAAAGTAATAATGAGTATATGAAACAGCGAATATACGATTTAAAAGATATCAGAAAAAGAATTATAAAAAATATATATGGTGAAAGCAGGACTGATTTAGACAAAATTAACGACAAAAATATTGCTGCTGTAAAAGAACTTACCCCTACAATCGCCACAATACTGTGTAAAAAATCTGTTCAAGGGGTTTTAGCTCAGGAAGGAGCAGGTTTTTTTTCCCACAGTTCAATTATTTTAAGAAGTGGTGGTGTTCCTCTTTTGGGAGAAATTGAATTTGAAGAGATTTCAAAACACCAAGGCAGTACCGCTATCGTTGATTGCGTATCTAATTTGGCAATTGTAAATCCTTCAAGTTTGACCATTAAAAATTATAAAAGACAAATTAATGAATATAAAATTATTGACAATAAAAAACAAAATCAAAAACCTGTTATAACAATGGATGGACATTCAGTAACCATTTTAGCTAATATTAGCAATATAAAAGATTTTAACATTGCAAAGACTTTAAATATGGCAGGGATTGGGCTTGTAAGGACGGAATCCCTTTATCTTAACTACAAAAAAACACCTGATGAAAAAAGGCAATATCTCATATATTCAAAAATTGCAAAAAGCATGTCAGGAAAACCAGTTGTAATAAGAACTGCTGACATTGGAGGGGATAAACTGCCTGATTCTTTTGGAATAAATTCAGAGTCCTTAGAGAGGAGCTCTAGGGGAATTAAAAGGTCTCTTGAGCAAAAAGAAGAATTTATGACACAAATAAAATGCATTTTAAAAGCAGCGGAAAAGGGAAATATAAAAATATCCTTTCCCATGGTAAGTACAGCTAAGGAGTTACAGGATGCAAAAAAAATAATATCAGAAGCTTCTGATAAACTACATAAAGAGTCCTTTTATACAGCAAAAAAAATTAGTATAGGTACTATGATAGAGACTGCACTTTCCGTGGAAAATATAGATGAAATACTAAAAGAAGTGGACTTTATAAGTATAGGCACCAATGATTTATTGCATCAAATTTGCAAGTTTAACAGAAAATGCTCACCTTTAGAGAAAAGATCCTATTTAGAGCCGGAATTTCTCAAAACAGTGCAGTATTGTATAAATAAAGCTATAATAAATAATAAAAGAGTAAGTGTTTGCGGGGAAATGGCCAGTGATATTGAAGCTGTGGCTATACTTGTAGGAATGGGAGTACAAGAACTTAGTATGAATCCTGTTTTTTCTTTAAGTGTCAGCAACTTTATAAGGAGTATAAGATTTAAAGAGGCACAGGAAATAGCAAACAAAGCTGTAGAGGCCAAATCAATTGAATTTGTTAAAGACATGTTATCAAAATGGGTTAATCAGTTTAAAGGATAGATATTGCAGGCTTTATAAAAATAGGGTGTGAAAGAAATGTTTGATATAGCAGAAGAATTAAAAAAATTGCCTGAAAAACCTGGCGTATACATTATGAAAAACAAAGATGGTGAAATTATTTACATTGGAAAGGCTGTTGTTTTAAAAAACAGAGTTCGTCAGTACTTTAATTCCTATTCTAATCAAAATGCCAAAGTCCAGGCAATGATTTCACAAATTCATGAGTTTGAGTATATAGTAACTGATACAGAAATTGAAGCATTAATACTTGAGTGCAACCTTATAAAAAAGCATAAGCCTAAATTCAATATTATGCTAAAGGATGACAAAAATTACCCATTTATAAAAATAACAATGAAAGAAGAATTCCCACGGGTTGTTATAACCAGAAAAATAGAAAAGGACGGGGCTAAATATTTTGGACCATTTACAAGTGCTGTGGCTGTGAAAGAAACTGTTGATATTATAAAAAAGCTTTTTCCAATAAAATCTTGCAATAAAGTATTTAAAAACAACAAGGGGAAAGACAGACCCTGTTTAAATTATCATATACATCAATGCCTAGGTCCATGTCAGGGAAATGTAAGCAAAGAAGAATACAGGGAAATTATATTGGATATTGTAAAATTTCTTGATGGAAATCAACAGTATATAATTGAAAAGCTTGAAAAGGAAATGGATATAGCCTCTCAAAACATGGAATTTGAAAAGGCAGCCAAATTAAGGGACAAAATAATTAGTTTGAGGCATATAGCACAAAGACAGAAGATTGTCAGTGCTGATATGGAGAATAGGGATGTTATTGCCTTTGCAAGGGATCAAACAGATTCCTGTATACAGATTTTTTTCATAAGAAAAGGAAAGATTACAGGAAGGAAGCATTTTATTTTTGAGGGAATAAACCATTTAACTGATGCTGAACTGATGACTTCATTTGTAAAACAGTTTTACAGTAATACAGAATATATTCCAAAGGAAATTGTTATACAGGTGGATATTGATGAGAGGGATGTTATAGAAAAGTGGCTTTTAGAAAAGAGAACATCTAAAGTTTATATAAAGGTGCCAAAAAGAGGAGAAAAGCTAAGACTTATTGAAATGGTATCAGAAAATGCGGTTATTTGTCTTGAGAGTTTTAAAGAACGGGTAAAAAATGAAAAAAAAGTTGCAAAAGAGGGGCTTGAGAAAATAACAGCTGTTTTAAATTTTAAAAACCATCCAAAAAGGATAGAAGCTTATGATATATCCAACACAGGTTCTTCTGAAATTGTTGCATCTATGGTGGTTTTTGAAAATGGATTGCCCTCTAAAAGTGAGTACAGAAGGTTTAAGATAAAATCCATTGAAAGCCAGAATGACTATGCAAGTATGCAGGAAGTAATATATAGAAGATTTACGCGTGCAAGAAAACATAAAGAAGAGGGTAAAGAAGAAAAAGGTTTTGGAAAGCTTCCAGATATAATAATGGTAGATGGAGGCATAGGACATGTGAATTTGGTATATGATGTTTTAAAAGAGCTTGAAATTGAAAACATACCTGTAATAGGGATGGTAAAGGATAAAAAACACAGAACAAGAGGACTGGTTGGGAAAGATTTTGAATTTGACTTGTCTCAGGATTTTTTGCTTTTAAGATTTATAACATCTATACAGGATGAAGCCCATAGATTTGCATTAGAATATAATAAAAAACTTAGAAAAAAAAGATATTCAGGTTCTGTATTAGACAATATAGAAGGAATAGGACAAAAAAGAAAACAGGCTTTAATAAGACATTTTGGGTCTGTAAAAAAAATAAGGTCTGCAAGTGTAAGCCAGCTTTCTGAAGTTAAAGGAATCAGTAAAGAATTGGCTAATAACATATATGAATATTTTAAGCAATAGGAGTTAAATTAAAATGGCTGTATATGGGATTTCTGATTTACATCTTTCATATGGCATAGATAAACCCATGGATATTTTTGGTGATAGATGGGTAAATTATATGGATAAACTTAAAGAAAACTGGGAAAAAACCGTTAAAAAAGATGATTATGTTCTTATTCCAGGGGATATTTCCTGGGCTACTTATTTAGAACAGGCAATAAAAGATTTTCAGTTTATTGAAAAACTTCCTGGAAGAAAAATTATTTCAAAAGGCAATCATGACTACTGGTGGACAACAATGAGCAAGCTAAATATTTTTTTAGAAAAAAATAACTTTAAAACCATTGAATTTATACATAATAACAGTTATAATATACAAGGCTTTGTTGTGTGCGGTACAAGAGGGTGGAAATGTCCCGGAGATGATGGTTTTAGCCAGGAGGACAAAAAAATATATGAAAGAGAATTAAACAGGCTAAAATTATCCTTAAGTAATGCAAAGACTTGCAGCGAAAAAGAAGAAATTATAGTTATGATGCATTATCCCCCTTTTAATTCTTTAAAGGAACCATCGGAATTTGTGGAAATAATGGGGGAATATGGTGTAAAAAAATGCTTATATGGTCACCTTCATGGGAGTAGTATTAATAATGCAGTTGAAGGAGAAATTGAAGGGATTGATTTTAAACTTGTATCTTCTGACTATTTGAATTTTATGCCCTTTAATATATATTAAAATGTAAGGAATACAGATTATTTTACTTAGATTTTCGTACTATTGTATTTTTAAAACATATTATGTTATAATGTAATGGTTAATTTGATGTCCATTTTTAAATATATAGAATTATATTTAAAATTTAAATAAATAGTTTTTTACATACTAATAAAACCAATAAAACCAAGTAATGGGAGGAAGTTTTTTAAATGAATGTGAAGTTGGAGAAAAAAGAAAAAAATATTGTGGAGTTAGAAATTGAAGTTGATGCAGAGGTATTTGAAGAAGGGTTAGAGAAATCATTTAGAAAGAATGCTAAAAAATTTAATATACCTGGATTCAGGAAGGGAAAAGCACCTAGAAATATTGTAGAAAGATACTATGGAACAGAAGTGCTCTATGAAGATGCATTAAACGAAGTTTTACCAAAAGCTTATGAAAATGCACTAATGGAAACGGGTATATTTCCTGTTGACAAGCCAGAATTAGATATAAAGCAGATAGGAAAAGGTGAAAACTTAATATTTACAGCAAGTGTAACTGTTAAGCCTGAGGTTGAATTGGGAGAATATAAAGGTGTTGAAATAGAAAAAATAAACGTAAATATCACCGATGAAGATGTGGAAAAGAAAATTCAAGAGGCAGCTGAGAAAAATGCCAGAATAATAACTGTTGAAGACAGAGGAATACAAGAAGGGGATATTGCAGAGATAGACTTTGAAGGTTTTATTGACGGAGAACCTTTTGAAGGTGGAAAGGGAGATGATTTTTCGTTAGAAATCGGCTCCGGAAGGTTTATTAAAGGATTTGAAGAACAGCTTATAGGTGGAAGACCAGGGGATGATATTGAAGTAAAAGTTACATTCCCGGAAGATTACCATAGTGAAGAATTAGCAGGAAAAGATGCTGTATTTAAAGTAATAGTAAACGATGTTAAGAAGAAAGAAATGCCTGTGATAGATGATGAATTTGTAAAGGATATAAGTGAATTTGATACTTTAGAAGAATATAAAGAAGATGTGAGAAAAAAGCTTACAGAGTCTGCGGAACAAAAGGCAAAACATGAACTTACAAACAAGCTTGTAGAAAAAATAGTTGATAATGCTACAGTTGATGAAATACCTAAGATTATGGTAGATAAACAGCTAGATGCTAATATGCGTGATTTAGATATGAATTTAAGATATCAAGGTTTTAGTTTAGAGCAATATTTACAAATGGGACAGATGGATATTGATACATTTAAAGAGCAAGGCAGGGAAATGGCAGAAAAGGAAGTTAAAACTCAACTTGTGTTGGAAAAAATAAGTAAGGAAGAAAATATCCAGGTATCTGACGAAGAGTTTAAAGAGGAAATAAAAAAACTTTTAGAAAATTATCAAAAGGATGAAGAAGAATTTATGAAACTTTTAAGAGATGACGATATAGAATATATAAAGAGTACAATAATTACTAGAAAAACTATAGATTTATTAATGGAAAATGCAAAAATGAAATGATAACGTTTAAGTATGGTGTATTTGGGAAAGAAATATATAACATTGATTGAAAATCAGGGAGGTATAACAATGAGTTTAGTGCCAGTAGTTGTAGAACAGACAAATCGTGGAGAACGTTCCTATGATATTTTTTCAAGACTATTAAAAGACAGGATAATAGTTTTGAGTGAAGAAATAAACGATGTAACAGCCAGTTTAGTAGTGGCACAAATGCTTTTTTTGGAAGCTGAAGATCCTGATAAAGATATACAATTATATATAAACAGTCCAGGAGGTTCAGTTACTGCAGGATTTGCAATATATGACACTATGCAGTATGTAAAACCTGATGTATCAACTATTTGTGTCGGCCTAGCAGCGAGTATGGGAGCTTTCTTACTTGCAGCTGGGGCTAAGGGCAAAAGATACGCATTACCTAATAGTGAAATAATGATTCATCAGCCATTAGGTGGTGCAAGAGGTCAAGCAACAGATATTAAAATTCATGCAGAGTGGATAATTAGAATTAAAGACAAGCTTAACAAAATTTTAAGTGAAAAGACAGGTCAGCCTATTGAGAGAATTGAAAAGGATGTTGAAAGAGATTTCTTTATGACGGCAGAAGAGGCAAAAATTTACGGTATAGTAGATGAAGTTATGGAAAGAAGAAAATGAATGAGGTGGTAATGTGTCAAGATATGATGAAAAGAAACAGCTAAAGTGCTCCTTCTGCGGTAAGACCCAGGAACAAGTAAAGAGATTGGTAGCAGGCCCAGGGGTATATATATGTGATGAGTGTATAGAGCTTTGTTCTGAAATAATTGAAGAAGAGTTTGAAGATGCAAGAGTTGATGCAGAGCTTAATGATATACCAAAGCCAGCTGAGATAAAAGAAATATTAGATCAGTATGTAATTGGTCAGGAAGCTGCAAAAAAATCCTTGGCTGTTGCTGTTTACAATCATTACAAGAGAATTAATGTAGAAGTAAAGGCTTCTGATGTAGAACTTCAAAAAAGTAACATTGTTATGTTAGGACCTACAGGTTCAGGAAAAACTCTTTTGGCACAGACATTGGCAAGAATTCTAAATGTTCCCTTTGCTATAGCTGATGCAACATCACTTACCGAAGCAGGTTATGTTGGTGAGGACGTTGAAAATATTCTTTTAAAGATTATACAGGCAGCTGACTATGATATTGAAAGAGCAGAAAAGGGAATAATATATATCGATGAAATTGATAAAATTGCAAGAAAATCAGAAAATCCTTCTATAACAAGAGATGTAAGTGGGGAAGGGGTTCAGCAGGCACTGCTTAAAATTCTTGAAGGAACTATTGCTTCTGTTCCTCCACAAGGTGGAAGAAAGCATCCCCATCAGGAGTTTATACAAATTGACACTACAAATATATTGTTTATTTGTGGAGGTGCCTTTGACGGGATTGAAAAGATAATAGAAAATAGAATAGGTCAAAAGTCTTTAGGCTTTGGAGCTAAAATTGAAAGCCGTAAAAAAGACGATGTGGGTGAGATATTAAAAGAAATCCTTCCACAAGACCTTTTAAAGTATGGACTCATCCCTGAATTTGTTGGAAGACTTCCAATACTTGTTTCATTACATTCCCTTGACAGGGACGCTCTTGTTAAGATATTAAAAGAGCCAAAAAATTCACTTGTGAAACAGTATCAGAAACTTTTCGATATGGACGATGTAGAGCTGGAGTTTGAAGATGATGCCCTAGAGGCTATTGCAGATAAGGCTATTGCCAGAAATACAGGCGCAAGAGGACTAAGGGCTATTTTAGAAGAAATTATGCTGGATGTAATGTATGATATACCTTCAAGGGACGATGTGGAAAAATGCATTATTAATAAGGAGTGTGTAGAAAAAAAAGAATCTCCTCAATTAATAATAAATGAAAATAAAAAGAAACGTTCAACAAATAAAAAATCCAGAGTTAAAAAAGAATCAGCTTCTTAGAGAACTGAAAATTATAGATTTTTATAATACCGTTACTTTTAAAAGTGGCGGTATTATTTTTTGTGAAAAATAATATAGAGCTTAAAAAAGATTTATCAGAAAAGATAGCTGAGAAAATAGATAAAGAGAGATACAGTAAAAATAAACATGGCTATGATTTTGCAAAGGCTTTTTATGTTTTAGGATCTGTATTTAAGCAATTTATGGCACCTGCACTGGTGGTTTTAATAGTTCTGGTGTTGGCATCGGCACTTAAAAACATTCCTCTTAATACATCTAAGCCAGGTTTGGGTAGTGGCACAGAAGAAGGCTTAGAAGAAATTACTATAGAGGGCGGGGATACCCAGTGTGATGAAAAAGAAAAAGGTGCGAAAGATAAAGTTAGGAGTACTAATTTATATGTTACCGGTTTACCTAAGGCTTTGGCAGAATTTCTCATTATTTCCCATTATAACGGTATTGCCATCATGGGATATTAAAATTAGCAAAGGTATTCCATGTTTTTCATTAAAATAAATAGCATTAACGATGTCAAAATATTAATTTTTGAATAAAAATTAGTGCAAAAGAAATACTATTTTAAGCAGTATAATTATGTATAACCTCGGGAGGACAAAAAAATGGTGACTACAATTCTTTTTATTATACAGTTTTTTTTCTCTATTATAATAGGACTGTATTTTTTAAATTTATTTAAAACACAGCAGGGTAATAAAAGTGCAATAGAAAGAGAATCAAAAAAGGAATTGGAAAAGTTAAGAAGACTGCGGGATATAAAACTTACAGAACCTTTGGCAGAAAAGACAAGACCCTCTACGCTAAAAGATATAGTAGGACAGAGTCAGGGAATAAAAGCTCTAAGGGCGGCTTTATGCGGACCAAATCCACAGCATGTTATAATATATGGTCCGCCTGGAATAGGGAAAACAGCAGCAGCACGGGTTATTTTAGAAGAGGCAAAAATGAGCGGAATATCCCCTTTTAGAAGAGAAGCCAAGTTTATAGAAATAGATGCTACCACAGTGAGATTTGACGAAAGAGGAATTGCAGACCCCTTAATTGGTTCTGTACATGACCCCATTTATCAAGGTGCAGGAGCTTATGGTGTGGCAGGGATTCCCCAACCAAAACCTGGTGCAGTTACCAAAGCCCATGGTGGAATTCTATTTATAGATGAGATTGGAGAGCTTCATCCTATACAAATGAATAAACTTTTAAAGGTGCTTGAAGATAGAAAAGTATTTTTAGAAAGTGCCTATTACAGTTCAGAAGATAAAAATATCCCATCTCATATACATGAAATTTTTCAAAGAGGACTTCCAGCAGATTTTAGACTGGTGGGAGCTACTACCAGAACTGCAGACGAAATTCCCCCTGCCATAAGGTCCCGATGTGTTGAGATATATTTTAGACCTCTTACTCAAAGTGAAATAATGGAAATTGCTAGAAACGCTGCAAAAAAAGGTGGTTTTGAATTAGAAGATGAGGGGGATGCACTGATTGCAAAATATGCTCAAAATGGCAGGGAAGCTGTTAATATAGTGCAGATTGCTGGAGGAGTATGCCTTGTTGATGGCAGAAATACAATAAGAAAAAAAGATATTGAATGGGTAATAGAGTTTGGACATTATAGTCCACGTATTGAAAAAAAGGTGTCAAAGGAAGAACAAGTGGGATGCATAAATGGTCTTGCAGTATTTGGAAACTCTATTGGCATGGTTGTTGATATTGAAGTGTCTGTAATGAAAGCATTAAGCGGAAAAGGTGAAGTAAAAATAACAGGAATAGTTGAAGAGGAAGAAATGGATGGAAAAGGGCAAAAACTTAGAAGAACCAGTACTGCCAAAGCATCTGTTGAAAATGTATTAACAGTTTTGAAAAAAATTCTTCATATTGATCTTAGAGAATATGATATACATTTAAATTTTCCTGGGGGAATACCCATTGATGGTCCTTCAGCAGGAATTGCCATTGCAACTGCAATTTATTCGGCAATAAAAGAAATTCCTATAAGTAGTCAGATTGCTATGACAGGTGAAATTTCCATCAGGGGTAAGGTTAAACCTGTAGGTGGTGTAGTTGCTAAAGTTGAAGCAGCAAAAAGTGCAGGAATTAAAAAAGTGTTAATTGCAAAAGAGAACTGGCAGGAAATGTTTGAGGATTATGAAATAGAAGTAATAGCAGTAGAAAATATATTTGAAGTTTTTGACCTGGTATTTAAAGGCGAAAAGAAAAAGGAAGAAAACATACAATTGCCAAGAGATTCTGTAAATGTTTTAAGTGCTTTGCCTGCAAAATAATTTAAATGCCAAAAAGAAAATACTCATATTAGTATTTACAAAAGAGTATTTTAATTATAAGATATTTATTGTATGTATTTAAATTTAAAGGGGCGGAAAAAGCAAATGGTAATAATTGAAGCAATAATATTAGGACTTATTCAGGGACTTACAGAATTTTTACCAGTAAGTAGTTCAGGACATCTTGTACTTTTTAATAAACTTTTTGGTATAACTGAGGGGACTGTAACCTTTAGTATAGCAGTTCATATAGCTACCCTTATAGCAGTGATAACTGTTTTATGGAAAGATGTTTTAGAGATGATAAAAAAGCCTACTGGCAAATTAACTTTATTGGTAATTGTAGCCACTATACCCATGGGAATAATGGGATTTATATTTAAAGATTTGTTAAAAAGTTTTTTAGAAACAGGCGCAACTGTTGGAGTTGGTTTTTTAATAACTGGAACTGTCCTTTGGTTTGCAGAATATACCAGTAAAAAGGAAAAAAAGAATAAAAAACTGGAAGAGACCAGTTTTGTTGATGCGTTAGTTGTAGGGTGTGCTCAGGTAGTTGCCATGCTTCCGGCAGTTTCTAGATCTGGTTCAACTACAGGAGGAGCACTATTTAGAGGTTTAAACAGGGAATTTGCGTTAAAATTTTCTTTTCTTATGTCTATTCCTGCAATTTTAGGACCTGCAGCTATAGAGGCCATAGATGTAATAAAAGATGGAAGTGGATTAGAAGTAGAACTTCTTCCATTGATAGTTGGAATGCTGGCAGCTGGTATATCTGGTTATTTGGCAATTAAATTCATGCTTAAAATATTTACAAAAACTAGTTTAAAAGTGTTTTCCTATTATGTTTATACTTTAGGAGTGCTGGTTTTAATAGATCAGTTTTTTACAAGAATATTTTTTCATTAATTAAAACATAAGTTAAAAATAAATTTACAAATATTATTGATAAAGACTCGCAAATATAGATGAATACAGATAAAGACTTATAATAAAGATAAATATAGACAAGCAGGTGTGTAATAATGAATGATATTTTTATTTTGGGCATAGAGACAAGCTGTGATGAGACATCAGCTTCAATTGTGAAAAATGGTCGTGAGGTTATTAGCAATGTTATTTCATCCCAGGTGGATTTGCACAAAAAATATGGGGGTGTGGTTCCAGAAATAGCTTCAAGAAAGCATGTGGAACTTATTATTCCAGTAATTAATCAGGCGCTAGAAGAGGCTGATTTAGCATTGGAGGAATTGGACGGGATAGCAGTAACATATGGACCCGGTCTTGTAGGAGCACTTTTGGTGGGAGTTTCTGCTGCCAAAGCTCTTGCATTTACAGTTGATAAACCCCTTATTGGAGTGAATCATATTGAAGGGCATATTGCAGCTAATTACATCCAGCATAAAGAATTGGAACCTCCTTTTGTGTGCCTTGTTGTATCAGGAGGCCATAGTCATATTGTATATGTAAAAGACTATGGCGAATACGAAATTGTGGGAAGGACAAGGGATGATGCGGCAGGAGAAGCTTTTGACAAGGTGGCACGAGCATTGGGAATGGGCTATCCAGGTGGGCCGCTAATAGATAAAGCTGCAAAACTTGGCAATCCTGAGGCAGTAAATTTTCCAAGAGTATATTTTGAAAAAGGAAACTTAGATTTTAGTTTTAGTGGAATTAAAACGGCTGTGTTAAACTATATAAATGTACAAAACCAAAAAGGTGAAGGCTATAAAATTGAGGATATTTGTGCAAGTTTTCAAAGGGCAGTGGTTGAAGTTCTTGTTAATAATCTTATTTCTGCTGCCAAATTAAAGGGCACATCTAAAGTGGCACTTGCGGGGGGAGTTGCAGCTAATTCATGTTTAAGAAGTGAATTTATGAAAGCCTCCCAAGATAATAATTTTAAAGCTTATTATCCAAGTCCTATACTTTGTACCGACAATGCAGCGATGATAGCTTGTTCTGCTTATTATCGTCTGACTAAAGGCCAAGTTTCAGATTTGCATTTAAATGCTGTTCCAGCATTAAAACTTGGGGAAAAATAAAAAAGCTGTGGATAACTTTTAAAATTATTTAAGGGGAAATACTTAGTTATTCACAACAAAACAATTATATTTTTTAATTAATTTAAAAAATATGTGGAGAAATATATAAAAATAATATTGGTGCTTTTGTATTATATCTAAAATATTCCTGTCTTACATTTA
The DNA here is from genome assembly GCA_012517995.1 of Clostridium sp. Classification (GTDB taxonomy): domain Bacteria; phylum Bacillota; class Clostridia; order Acetivibrionales; family Acetivibrionaceae; genus Herbivorax. The sequence goes on along the minus strand of JAAYTS010000068.1, from coordinate 4,498 downwards.
ATTCATGTACATAAAAGACAATAAAGATAAAAACCTGAACTATCAAGGCTTTAAGAGGATACATTTTGTTATATAAGCAAATAAAATAAGGTTGTTTACGTAAAAAAACTTAAAATAAATTGATACAAAAGTCCTATTAATAAATTTTGTTAATATGACGAATGCTGTTGAAATTTAATATGTGAATATTGTGGAAATAATACTTAAATGCTGTTGTTTCAAATGGTTATAGCTGTGGATATCTTTGTGGATATTGTGGATTAATCAGTGGATATTTTGTAAACAACAAAAAAATACCAAGTATAAGTACAATACAAAAGCATACTTTACTTGGTATTTTTAATATTTTTAATTTTAAAAAATTTTTTACTGCCCCATGCCAGAATACATTGTATAGTTATCCAGGACTTTTACTACATAGTTTTGAGTTTCATTAAAGGGAGGAATACCATTATATTTTATAACATTACCTGGACCAGCGTTATATGCAGCAAGTGCAAGCTTTATATCTCCTTCAAAATTATTTAGTTGATCCCGTAAATATTTCACTCCTCCTTCTATATTTTGAGAAATATCAAAGGGATCGGTTACGCCTAACCAGTCTGCGGTGCCAGGCATTAACTGCATTAGCCCTTGGGCACCTGAGCGCGAAATTACAGTGGGGTTAAAGTTTGATTCCTGCTTCATAACAGCTCTTATAAGATTAGGATCTACCCCAAATTTTTGCGAAGCAATTTCTATATTTTTATTTATCATTTCCATAAGTTCATTTCTGTCAGTTGGTATATAGGCGGTGCTGTTTTCTAAAGCAAGTCTTGCACGTTTAACATCATGAGTTCTGTCATTGCCTTCTTTATCTACAGCACCTAAAATAGTATTATTTTCATTTAAAGAATCAATACTAATATAGGTATCATTTTCATTAATATTGTTATTTAAAGCAGAATTAAGAACATTCTGAAAAGTATTTTCATGTGTACGGGAACCAGCTATTTTTATTGGAACCCTGCTTTGAATTTCATTTAGTTTCTGGTAAAATATATCACTTACCCGCAAAATATATCACCCTTTTATAATTTATTCAGTTTAAATTATCAGTATAAGTGTCTAAAAGCCACTATCACAACTTCATAACCTTTATCGGTAAGATGAGAATATAATATTATAGAAAAATATAAATTCAAGAAACTTCTTTCTTTGACCGCTTTACAAATTTAGAACAGGTTTTCTTTTTTCTGCCGTCGTACTTTCTGACTGTAAATAGCTGACATATGCCCATACACATATCTTCAATGTTTTTATTTGTATCAAACATAATGAAATGCTCACAGTCTTTACATGTGTTAATTTTTCTTTTTATAGACTTTAGGGCAGGCAGATATCTGTGTTTTGAGCAAACATAATCAGAGGAAACAACTCCTTTTTCAATACATAGAATATCACCGTTTATGTTGATAAAAGTTCCTTTTAGACAATTACTGCAGCTTCTTTTTGAGCTCAAAATATTCTCCTCCTAACTATAGTACCCTATAGGTGTTATCTTTAAGATGCAAAAGACATAATATCTACCATCATCATTTCACCACAGGTTTTATTTAATGACAAATATATTATAGCACCATAATCCCTATCATGGAAGGATGTGGGAAATAATCTTTTTGTTTTTTTATTTTAAAAACTCTATATTTTCATGTATAATAGTAAAGATATAACTTATATTAAAATTATGGAGAATCCAAAAAATTTAGGAGATAAGTATTATGGAGAAATCTATTGACTTACATACTCATTCCACTGTTTCTGATGGAACTATGACACCTTCAGAACTTGTGAGGCATGCAAAAAAAGTAGGACTTTCGGCGCTGGCTTTAACAGACCATGATACAACAGATGGTGTTGATGAGGCCTTGAGGGAAGGCGAGAAAACAGGGATTGAGGTTATAGCAGGCGTGGAAATAAGTGTTGACTTTACTCCTGATAGTGAAATGCATTTGCTGGGATATTTTTTTGAAGACAATTATAAAAATTTAGAACCCTTGCTCAAAAGGCTTAAAGCCAGTAGGGAAGAAAGAAATCCTAAAATGATCAAAAAACTTAATGAGTTAGGTTTTGATATCAGTTTAGAAGAGGTAAGAAGGGAAGCAAAGGATAAACTTGTGGGGAGGCCTCATATAGCAAGTGTTTTAGTTAAAAAAGGATATTTTAAAAAGATAAGTGATGTTTTTAATAAATATATTTCTGCTGGGAGACCTGCATATGTAAAAAGAGAAAAACTATTGCCCAAAGAAGCTATAGAAGAAATCGTAAGATGTGGAGGGATACCAGTTTTAGCCCATCCAATTTACATAAGCCTTACTGCAATGGCGGAACTGCGGGCATTGATACATGAGTTAAGGGGATATGGACTAAAAGGCATTGAGGCATTTTATTCTGATAATACCCCCTATGATACAATACTTTTTTTGAAACTGGCTATAGAATATAATTTAATACCAACTGGAGGAAGTGATTTTCATGGGGATTTAAAGCCTCATATAATGCTAGGAACAGGCAGGGGAGATTTGCATGTTCCGTATAAAATACTAGAAAAATTAAAAGAGTTGGCAAAAAGGAAGGATTAAATAATATGAATAAAAAGTTTGAAATGTTTATGAATATTGTAATTTATTTGGCGGTGTTTATTTTAGCTCAGTTTTTTGCTTCATATCTTGCAATATTTGTTTTTTATATTATGAATATAAATGAGTTAAAATCTTTTACAGATATTGTGTATCTTCAGGAAGAGATAACCGCTTTTATTTCCCAACACACACCTACTATTTATATTATTTCTTTTGTTTTTTCTGTTTTGGGATATTATATGCTTTTTAAAGCTAAAAAGAAAAATGTGGTTAAAGAAGTTGGTTTTTTTAAAATACCTTTTTATAAAGTTTTTATTTTATTTTTTGTTGGGGTCGCTGCAAATGTAGTTGTAGATTTTCTTTTAGATTGTATTGTGTATTACTTTAATTTAGAACATAGTTTTGCAAAACATAACACTCTTATTGAAGGAATACTTTCTACCAATAATGTATTGTTATTATTATTGAGTACGGGAATAATGTACCCTGTTTTAGAAGAGGTTATTTTTAGAGGATTTATTTTTAACGAATTAAAAAAGAATATTAGTACAACAAAAGCCATAGGCATACAAGCCTTTTTATTTGGATTTTTTCATCTTAACCCTATTCAAGGAAGTTATGCCTTTTTGTTAGGTTTGTTTTTTGCTTATGCATATCTGTGGACAGGGTCAATTTGGGCGCCTATTGTCCTGCACATTGGGCTAAATACTTATACAGTTATAATGAATAAATTTCCGCAATTATCTTTAAATAGCACCCTCCATTTAGTGCTATCTGTATTTGTACTTATAGCAGGCACAGTAATTATTTACAAAACCAAAATAGAAAGACAAGATAGCAATGAACTTAAAAAGAGCAGTTAGGAAAATAAAGTTGTATTTTAAATTCATAAAAAATTTATTTAATTGAGCATGTTAAAAAAATTCCCCCTTATAACACATATTTATAAGGGGGTTTTATATTGTAAATAACTTTTATAATTAATTTTTGGGGAGAACCTCTATGGAGATTTGTCACAGAGGTTTGAAATTAACAAACAGCTTGCTTAAGGCACAGAAGTATACATTTTGTTAGAAGGTGTAATAGGTACTCCTTTTAACTTGAATAAATCAGTTAATGTCACGAATTCATAGCCTTGGCGTTTGAGCTCAGGAATAATTATGTCGAGAGCTTCAGCTGTAGGATGTGGTAAAGGTTGAACATCATGCAGAAGAATTATTGACCCATCCCTTACGCTGTTTAGTATCATGCTAGCTCTTTGCTGAGCAGATGTTGATTGATCCCAGTCATTTGCAGTAATACCGCCTGCAAATACCAAATCAATGTTTTGGAACATTGTATTGCTTGTAGCAAGGTTTGGTGGGCGGAAGAAGTTAGGTTTTACACCTGCATACTGCATGATTGCTGCATTTGTATCCTCTACAGATTTTCTTATTTCATTTGCTGATTTGTTATTTAAGCTATCATAACCCCATGAATGGTTTCCTATTTCATGTCCTGAGTCAACAACTCTTTTAACAATTGAAGCAGTTGAACCGTTTATTTTTTGACCTATCATAAAGAAAGTTGCTGGTACATCATAAAGGTCAAGTTTGTCTAGTACACGAGCAGTAAGTTGATTGTCTGGTCCATCATCAAATGTTAAAGCTACAAGTTTACTATTAGGTTTTATAGTTGGTTCTGGTGTTTTCGTAGGTGTTTGTGTTGGCACTGGTATCATATCCTCTACTGGAAATTTATCAATAACTTCTAATATATATCTGCTAAGTAAAGTTGAATCCATGGAGTTAATAGTTTTATCACCATTTAAGTCAGCAGCATCAATATTTGGTAAAGAATCTATAATTTCTAGTACATATCTGCTGAGCAATGATGCG
>JAAYTS010000067.1 GCA_012517995.1 Clostridium sp. | reverse complement strand
TTTTCTCCCGAAGCATGAATTCTACCAATTTTCCCATATAGATTTACCAGATATCTTTGCCTTATCTCCAGATCTATAATTTCATCAGTATAATAATCTCCTATTAATTCCCTAACCTTTGTAAAAGTGTCGTATTCCCCTTTGATTTCCCCTACATCAATACCATCATATTTCCCAATTATTTTGTTGGATAATGTATATTGATCAGTGATTTTATCAGCAAGTGTATCAGCAAACAGTATAAATTCTTTGATATCATCTAAAGTAAAATCAGAACCCGTTTCTATATTTTCTATAGAAATATTGGTGTTATCTTCATCAATTTCTACCTGATTTATTTCATTATTACATCCATTTAAAATTAATATAATTAAAATTAGTAAACTACTAAATGATATTTTTATTCTCAACATATTTTCTCCTTTTTGTTGCTATTTTCTTTTCACATAAGTAAAACACTAAAAAATTTTCAAAATCTATTATAGTATAGCCAATGAGATAGTCAAAATCAAAGTATTTATGAGTAAGAAATAGTTCACTCATTGCTATACCTCCTTGTGCTCATCAATCAATCTTTTTAACTCTTCGGCTTGATGATTAGTTAATTTTTTACCACTGATAAAAGATGCTAGAAATTTTGGCAGTGACCCTCCAAAGGTATCCTCTACAAAACGAATACTTTGCTTGGCATAATATTCATCCTTTGAAATCAGAGATGAAACCACAGCATTTTTATTTTGAAAAATGCCTTTTTCACATAGCTTTTTAAGTACTGTATATGTTGTGGACTTTTTCCAATTCATTTCTTTTTCACATAGCTTGACAAGATTGCCTGAGCCAATCGGCTCGTTCTGCCAGATTAATTCTGCAAACTTTTCTTCACTTTCTGTAAGTTTGTATTCTTTCATAACAAACCTCCTTAGTCTATAAGACACCGACTTATGTACAATCTATACTACATAGACTGATTCAGAACCATTACTATAGCTGGCTCCACCTCTATCAATATTACTTGATTCGTTTTCCATCTCCTTATTGCTATTAAATAAATAAATATCTATTGCTTCATCGTCTATTATCATTCTCTTCCTTATAGTTGGAATGAAGTCCTTTGCAACATCAATAATTTCATAACTATACCCCTTTTTCTTCATGACCTTTTTAAATTGCTCAATACCAAATTTCGGAGCATTTGTATTCCACGCATAAGGCTAAACATGCTCTCAAAGGAGAATGGAATTAAAAGGCGAAAAGCAACCACACCCCATAAGGCTCATATTTAAAACAGTAAGAAACATTTCACTCATTGCTGCACTCCCTGGTCTATTTGATATAGACTTTGTATTATAAGTCTATATCAAATAGACCAAATTGTCTAGGTATTTATAAAATTTGCTGGTCTAATTGGAAAAATACATGGTAATTGGTTGTTTGTAAAATATCTATGGGTAAGTGACATAACATTGGAAGTGCTATTTTAAAATCAGGTTAAAATTTCTCATGCCGATAATTTCAGGATTAAGCAGCTTCACCATTTCCTCTACGCTTAACAGCAGTTTGATTGGACTTGCCTTCTTTCAATCTCATCAAGTTCATATCTGACTTTTTCATCTGAAAAACAATGATATTCTATATGCTTTTCTCGCTGCAATCTTCCAATTAAGATAAATGACGGTATTTTCATTTTTTCACATAATTCCTTGATTGTTGAAAGCGAAAAATCCCCAGACTTAACAAGTTTTTTGTATATAATCGGATCTATCAAAAAATCTGCTGCAAATTTATCTGCTTTAATTTCGGTTTCATTTTCAACTCCTTCGTAATCAATCAAACGATCTTTTATGTCACCATTTATTATATGCCCAATTTCATGGAAAAAAGTAAACCAAAAAACATCTGCAAATTTTCTTCGTAAAGTCATTATAAGACTTAGTGTACCATCACTATCTTTCTTAATCACACCTTGAACAGGTGCTCCTGTAAAATGCTTGACTATAGCAAATTTAATCCCACATTCAGCTAGATATTCTTTCAACTTGATATGAATTGTTTCAATATCTTCAAATGTAAGGGCTCTGATTAAATGAAGCTTCTCTTTTAATAACTCAATATTCAACTCAACATCTAATTGCTGACTTTTTGTGATTAAATCAATAATTCTAAGCCAAGTAAATAGAATATCTGCCTCAATATTATCAGAGGATGATAAACGGTAAGCACCTAACTGTGAGATTTCACTAATATGAGTCAGCTTGCTTATATTTAATAGCTTTCTCCATTCAATAACTAAAAGTGAACCTTCTATATCAGAAGCAATTAGACCAATTTCTTTAGCATAATCTGTTAGCTTTTTTATTTTTTGCAGAATATTAATTTCTTCACTAGATATTTCATTTAACTCCTCATAATCTGCCAATTCCTTTTCATAGTTAGACTGGAGATTTATCCAGAAGCTTGCATCAACCCCCAATGCATATTCTAGTTTTTTTGCAAATGAAACAGATATAGGTTTTTTACCTTTGACAATATTACTGATATAGGGTTCTGTTACACTTGTTCGTATAGCTAACTCTCGTTGACTCATTTCTTTATCTTCCAACATTTCTTTTAAAGTTTCTCCCGGATGTATAATAAGATCAGGAGATAAACCAATTAATTTTTCCGCCATGATAATCCACCACTCCCTTAATAATTACTGTTTCACATTTTTTTAGCTCTTCAGGCTCTAAGTTTATTGAATCTGGCTTGATTACAAGTCTAACATTGCCAGTTATGCTAATCCCATAATATCCTTTCAAATTTCCAGTTAACGGGTGGGGTTTCCCTAGCCCGGTCATTAGATAAATACTATAGTTAGGAGACGCTTTTAGCTGATCTAATCTTTTCTTGATAGTTTTTGTTTTTTCATATCCAATTTTCTTTTTCATTAATTCAAAATTAGTAAAAATTTCTTTAACAGAATCATTCTCATATTCAAATAGCACCTATAATAATCCCCCTCAATTAAATTAACCTTTTAGTTAACTTAACTTTTTGGTTAATTATATTATATAATAGTTTGCCCTTTCTCGCAATAAAAATATCAAATTTTTTTGAAAAATTTCTTTTATTAAAAAGCTAAAAGCCTTTTTTTATCATAAACAGAGTTTTCTAAACCACCTTTTCAGATTGCTCGGTTAAGAGCCATAATAGTAGCAACAGCTCCATCAATTTAGTAAAAACTTTTATTGTAAAATTGAGCACTTATGCAATTAAACATAAATATTATTAAAAGTTATCACTAAGCTAATCTATCAACAAGTTTGAATTACTTCTTACCAACTCCTGCCAACGTTTATTTTTTTTCATATAGCCATATGTTTCTTTATCACAGAAATTAGTCAGCAAGTTCTTACGCAGTTCTGTAATAAATTTTTCATCTAGTTCTTTAAATTCCATATGCTCATATAAGGGGGCCTTTGTAAAAGCAGATATTTTATCAACACTAGCAAGCATTCTCTCCATCGTTTCTATAGTTGCTTCCACATCTTTCTCTGCTGTTGCCAAGTCAAGTCTACACGATGCCTCATAGTATTCGCCCATTTCAAAAATCTTTGCTAATTCTCTTTGCTTCTCAACAAGTATAAAGGCTTTTTCCCTGTCTTTATCCTGCATAGCTAATACATACATACTTTGAAATACCATACTCATCATTTGATAACCCGAAAACAGTAATTCTTCATATGCCTTATAGGCATCATTCACCCGATTTGTATTGCTATAAATAAATGCTTGTTTTCTCTTTCTCTCCGGATCCTGGCTAGAAAAATATTTCAGATACTCCTCTGCTTTCTCGTACTGTTTCTTCCTTGAATAAAATCCAAATAACGAATCAGCTGCTCTATTCCTAATATTTTCATCCTCGCTATCTAATGCACGTACATACCAATCGTTTATATAAGCTTCATATTTCTCTGAATCCGGAATGTTTTTTGCTAAACGCCATGCATCAAAAATCAGTGCCATTTGCCAAACTAACTGTTCACAATTAGGATATTGCTCGATTTTCCCTTTTGCCCACTGAAATGCCTCTTCATAGGTTTCGTTTTTTAATTTGGCGTCAACTTCATGAACAATACTGTTTATCTCTTCTACTGTAAGCTCTTCTTGAAAAGACAGTAGAGTATCCAGAGTAATGTTGAGCAATCTGGCAATAGGAGCCAATAACATAATATCGGGCTGTGAAATTCCATTTTCCCACTTATTAACTGCCGGAGCTGTGACTCCAAGGCGATTTGCTATTTCCTCCTGAGTCATATTTTTTCTTTTTCTGTACTTTCGTATTACTTCACCTATCTGCATGTAAATAACCTCCTGATTCTGTTATGATAAGCACTGGCATTTGCTACTTTAATCATAACAAGAATCATCATATCTAACAATTGAATATACGTTAATTATTCCTCAAAAAAAATAACTGTTATTCACAGTCTTTTTGAAACTGATTATGAAGAGATATATTAACATTTGTCTTTGCCTAGTTTTCTTCTTTCTTCTTCAATTATTTTTTTATCCAGCCGTTCAAAGAGTATGGAAATATCCGAAATCTTAAATCCTTTTTGGACATATTGGGGTTTCCACTCATTATTTAAATCAAGCCAATTAGTTATTTTTTGTGAAGAAAACGGTAAAAAGGGCTGCAATAATACAGCTAAGTTTGCAATAATTTGAACACAATTAAAAAGCGTATTGTCGCACTTATCTTTGTTTGCAATTCTAGTCTTCCATGGCTCCTTTAAATCATAATACTTATTTCCAAATCGAATTAAATCAAAAATAATCTCAAGTGCATCTTTAAAGTGACCATTTTCAATTTTTGTGCCAACTTTAAAATAAATATTGTCTATTTTTTCTTTTATTTCACTTTCTATTATTCCGGTGGGAATTGTACTGTCATTGTATTTAACTAAAAAGGCTAAAGTTCTATTCACAAAATTACCATATGCTCCTAATAACTCGCTGTTATTTCTTTCCACAAATTCTTGCCACGAAAAATCTGTATCTCTTTTTTCTGGACCGTTAGTTATAAAGAAATACCTTAAAGAATCCGGATTGTAATTCTCAACAATATCCTTAACCCATATTGCCCAGTTTTGACTCGTTGAAATTTTCCTTCCTTCCAATGTCAGGTACTCACTTGAAATAATATCATCAGGCAAACGTAAGTTTTCACCATGGGCTAGTAATAAAGCCGGTAGTATTATAGTATGAAAGGGAATATTATCTTTTCCATGGACATAATAGTGTCGTGCATTACTGCCCCATAATTCCTTGAACTTAACTCCTCGACTTTTTGCAACTACATTGCTTACAGATAAATAACCAAGTACATTTTCAGCCCATATATATATCTTTTTATCTTCATAACCTTCTTTTGGAACATCTATACCCCAGTCAAGATTCCTTGTAATTGCTCTATCCCTTAGCCCTTCATCAATATATCTTTTTGTAAAAGTAATAGCGTTTTTTCTCCAATGAGGTTTTGTAGCAAGATAATTTGATAACTGGCCTTCAAGTTTGGATAATGCAATATAGAGTTGCGTTGTTTCTAAAAAATCAACTTTCGTACCACATTCCGAACAAATAGGACTAATGACTGCTTCAGGTTCTAAAACCGTACCACAATCATCACATTGATCGGCTCTTGTCTTAAATCCACACTTTGAACAAATGCCTTTAACCAAGCGATCAGTTAGCACCTTTTGACAATGCTCACAAAAAGCTTGAGGTGCTCTCTTTTCATGTATATAATCACTTTGGTAAAGCTTTTTATGAAAATCAGTTACAAAATTTACATGGAAACAATCTGTAGTTTTACTGTATAAATCATAGCTAAACCCCAGTTTATCAAACACATAAGAAAATTCATTATGATAATAATCACTGATTTCTTTTGGTGTTCTGCCTTCTTGTTTTGCACGAATTGTCACTGGTGTTCCATGGCAATCACTGCCAGAAACATAAAAAACCTGATCGCCTTTTAAACGATAATATCTTGCAAGAATATCACCCGGTAGTAAAGCTGCAACATGACCTATGTGAAGTGAGCCGTTGGCATACGGCCATGCACCTCCAATTAGAATATTTTTCATTATTATCCCTCTTTTCTTTTTATACTTATGATTTTTCTTATAAATTTTTAATATAAAAAAGCCCTCATCCCGAATATAAAATATCCAGGGACGAGAGCTATGCTTCGTGTTACCACCCTTATTTATTCATTCCTCACGAAATGAACCTCTTCAAGTACAGACAAAAGAATTTATCGATACTCTATCTCTGTAACGGGAGATCCCGTCGTAGCCTAAAAGTAAAGTAAAACTTCTCGGTACGCTGCTCCAAGACCATGTTCGGCAACCTTCACTTTACCCTTTCTCAGCAACTGGGCTCTCTGTAAAAGCTATTGTTACTTACTCTTTCTCTTCATTGCATTTTCATATTATATATTTAAAATTAGTTTACCACAAATCTTGGAAAATATCAATTATTTGTTTTATAAATGATTGGCAAAGCCTCTATTATTCTCTTTTCAGTAGTCTGCTTTTTAAATCATTGAACCATTCCCATAGAACTTTGATATTGCTTTATTATTTTTTCCAAGGTATTTACATAGTTAATAAACTCATCTTTGCCTTTTACCGTTAAATTGTATCTGGTCCGAGGCTTTTTGTTAAAGAAATCTTTGTATACTTCTATATACCCGTTTTCCTCCATCTTCGAAAGATGAATGCTTAAATTTCCGTCAGTTGCACCCGTTATTTCCTTCTCCTTTTTATATAGTAGTTCTCACGCTCCCATTCAGCGTTAACGGGATAATGGGCGTAGCCGTGATTCATCAATGCTAAGATACGCTCTTTTGCCTTGGTAACAGCCTTCGTGACAATTCTGTAACAACCGAAGTCATGAAAGAAATTGTCTGCCATACAGAGTAGCTCACCAAGATACTCTTCCTTTTCGTACTGTGGATGTATGTCTATACGAAGTACGCTATAACCATGATTTTCATCACTGCCGAAAATCTCAACCGTGCCAACAGCTTTATCATTTTGCTTATCTATTATACTAAATCGAACAAAATCTTTCTTATTGTATGCATCAAGCCAACCTTCAATACACCTTTTCATTTCATCGAGGGTTGAATAGCAAAAGTCACTTGTACAATTGTCTGAATTGAAAAATGCTTGTGCTTCAGGATTGCTGTAACACAAAAGCAGATCAGCGACATCGTTCAGCGACACCAGTCGTAGTATAAAGCTTTTACTTTCGTAAGTTGGACAGCTATCATATGGGTTAGGCTTGCCATTTTTAAGCAGGTCAATAACGTCTTCTTTAATTTTTTGTATCCTCATAAGGCACCTCCGTTATTTTATACATCAATTATAACAAAAGAATTACGACAACAGTATGTCATAGTTTTTGATACAGCGAAACTATTTTTTTTGACGCTTCAAGTACACGGTGCCTGATATGCTCCGGTGTTATAATCTCAATCCAGTCCCCCAGCGATAACAGTGTTCCAAACCAAAAGTGTTCATTTTCGATAACATATAATGTCATGTCACAATCGCCATTATCATATTCACATATTATTTTCCCATTTAAATATTCAATAGCTT
>JAAYTS010000066.1 GCA_012517995.1 Clostridium sp. | reverse complement strand
TTAACTTCATAATTCTTATGAACATTGACAATGAAAATGAAAAAAGTATAATTATAGTATGCTTTTATTTAACATTAATAATGAAAGAATAATAAAAGCGAAATTTAAGTAAAGCGAGGGGATATATAATGGGTGAAGGTACTTATAATCCATATGTAGTTGCACAGACTCAATTTGATACTGTGGCAGATTTAATCGGACTTGATCAACCCACCCGTGAATTGTTGCGTGAGCCAAGCAGGGAATTCCACTTTACAATTCCTGTAAAAATGGATGATGGTTCATGTAAAGTTTTTAAAGGTTACAGAATACAACATAATGATGCAAGAGGACCTGCCAAAGGCGGGATACGTTTCCATCCTGAAGAAACAATTGATACTGTTCGTGCATTATCCATGTGGATGACTTGGAAATGCGCTGTTGTTGATATACCACTTGGTGGAGGTAAAGGTGGTGTGGTTTGTGACCCACGTAATTTATCTAAAAATGAACAGGAAAGACTTTGCCGTGGTTATATAAGGCAACTTGCTAAGAATATTGGTCCAAATGAAGATGTACCTGCTCCAGATGTGATGACAAATGCTCAGCATATGCTTTGGATGATGGATGAATATGAAACATTATATGGAGCACATTATCCTGGAGTAATTACTGGAAAGCCTGTAGGCATGGGTGGTTCACTAGGACGTAGAGAAGCTACTGGTTATGGTGTAATTTATACATTGAGAGAAGCATTAAAAGTTCTTAACATTGATATATCAAAGACAAGTGCTAGCATCCAAGGATTTGGTAATGTTGCAGAATATGCTGCACGTCTGTATTCTAGCATGGGTGGAAAAGTAGTTGCAATATCATCATGGGACAATACAGACAAAAAAGCTTATACTTTCCGCAAGCTTGATGGAATGGATATTGAAAAAATGGCACAAATTAAAGATTCTTTTGGTACTATTGATAAGGAAAAAGCAAAGGAATTAGGATGTGAGATTTTAGACGGTGGGGAATGGATATCCCAGGATGTAGACATCTTGCTTCCATGTGCATTGGAAAACCAAATAATACCGGAGACAGTTGCTAAAATAAGTAGTCAGGTAAAGGTTATCTGTGAAGGTGCTAATGGTCCTACTACACCTGATGCAGATGCACTAATTAAAGAAAAAAACATTTATGTTGTTCCTGACTTTTTATGTAATGCTGGTGGTGTTACATGTAGCTATTTTGAACAAGTACAGTGCAATATGAATTATTTTTGGCCAAAAGAAGAAGTTTTAGAAAAACTTGATCAAAAGATGACATCTGCTTTTCATGCTGTACATAACCTTTCACAGGAAAAAGGTTTATATATGCGTGATGCAGCATATGTAATCGCTATTAACCGTGTTGCAGAAGCAGTAAAACTTCGTGGATGGGTATAATTAAAAACTTTAAACTTTTTTATTAAAACATAAGGCTTAGATGCTCTTAAAAAATCATCCAAGCCTTATTTTATTAAAACCAGCTATACTTTTTATTTTTTTATATGTTATTTATATATTTGTAGGCTGTGCCATGCCGCCTGCTGAACTTCCTGCATTATCAAGGATTTTTCTAAACTTGCTGGATGCATTGGCAACTTTTTCGTATAAATCTACAGCTGGTACCGGGTTTTGTTCTATAGCGGCAAAATATGCTTTTGCCATATTTACAGTTGCTAAAGGATCTATTATTGCTTTATTTAAAGCCCATACAACAAGGGCAATAAATAGGAAACCAAAGAAGCCCATATCCAAAGAACTTGCAAACAGGGTAAAAGAAACTATATATAAAATAATTTTTAATACCCACAGCATAAGAACTGTTTTAACTGCACCTATGCCTATAGCTTTCCAGTTTTGAGCATATAAGACAATTCCGTCTGCCGAGGCTTTCCATGTGTTGACTTCAGGATTATTTTCCTTATTAACAAAAATATATCCTAAAATGCACTCATCAATGTAATTACATGCTGTTTCTACAATTAAATTAAAAAGACGTATTATAAATGCAGCTCCAGGAATTATAGATAGAAAAGAACCAATAGTGTTAAATATCCGAATTACCTGGCGTACTGCTCCTTTTATGAGGATATCTAAAACTGCAACAGATGCAGCAGCACCAATATTTGATTTTACTTTTTCTATTCCGTATTTAACCTGGCCTTTTTCAGGCATGTTGCCTGTTGTTAAGTACTCAGATATAACTGCAATATGTGCTGCCTTTAAAAAGTATAAAACAAAGTGCCCCACTACTTTTACAATTCCAAAAATACCTGCAATACCTAGTAAAAATAAAATAGCGGCTACTTGGGGGGAGTCAATTGCACCAGAGATAAGAAGTAATAATCCCAGCCACAACATTGCAGCTATTGCAGTGGCTATATAAATGCCAAATCTTATCCCTAAAAACGGTAAAGTTTTTAGTAAAATACCCACAGTCCCTTTTTTCATAAACAGACCTCCTTGTCTTTTTTAAATGGAAAGCTATTAGAATTTGAGATAAAAAGATAAGTAGTTTTAGACTTTATGCAATACCAGATTTAGTATAAAAAAAATAGATGTACATAAATAATTATATAATAAGTGGAAAGAATTTTCAAGGGAAATTTTCAAAAATGACATTTTATAAACAAAAAAAGTGCACAGTTTTAGCCTGTGAAAATTCTTAAAAGTTTAAAATATATATTATTATAGATAGCAAGTGTTTATAAAATCAATTTACAGGTAATTTATCAATTATTTCTAAAATATATCTTTGTATCAAATTATAATCTAATGAATTAATTAATCCATCGCAGTTTACATCTGCATTTACCAATCCTCCAGGGAAGGGGAAGCTGTCTATTATCTCTAAAATATATCTTCTTAAAAGTGTCAAATCGTTGGAATTAACAATATTGTCCCCGTTTACATCTCCATACAGGGGTTTTTGTGAAGATTTTTTTAAAAAATCATATACTAAAGTAGTTAATGTATCCCCACCTTCTTTAGGATAGTCCCCGCTTAGTTCCCAAATCATGAAGCCTCCTAAATTCTTTTTTTCCACATAGTTACATCTTATTTCAAGAGCTTCTTCATCAATATAGCTGTACATGGTGGAAGAGATGCTGTCCCATATATAAGGTACTTTAGCATATTCATCCCAAAACCTTAAAAATGATGAATCAGCTGAGTTTAACAAATCTTTTATATAGTGGAATGGCTGTGTCCCTATGGGTTCATGGGAGGTACCAAATAGTCCGTTTGCACCACCGTCAATATTTGCCCAGCCTGTGGCATAGTAGGGTATTCCTAAGTTTAGTTTGTGTGCAGGAACTCCTAGTTTTAAATATTCATTTACCGTCCAGTCAATATTGCCCCTCTCTTTCCTGTAAGGGGAAGAAGGGTCAGAAGGATTGGTGTAAAGGGGGGATAAATGGTTTGTTACATTTTCCCAGGAACCACTATAGTCATATGTCATAAGGTTGATAAAGTCAAGGTACTGATGAAATTTATCAGGTTCCATATTTCCAATAGCCGAACTTCCAGCAGGTGCTGCTATTGTAAGAAGATAATGCTTTCCATCTTCTTTACCTGCAGCATCAAGTTTTTCCCTTAAAGTTTTTAAAAGAAGGGTGAAATTTTCCTTGTCCTCAGGTCTTGTTATATTTGTAGACAGACCTCCGCCTACAGGATATTCCCAATCAATATCCACTCCGTCAAATTGATACTTTCGTATAAAATTAACACAGCTTTTGGCAAATAGTTCCCTTGATTCATCTGTAAGGGCTACATCAGAAAAATATGTAGAAAGCGTCCAACCGCCCACTGATATTAAAGTTTTTACATGTGGGTATTGTTCTTTATATTTTATAAGCTGTCCAAAATGTCCTTTTATAGGGGTTTCCCATGTGTCATCACCAAAAGGCTTTTCAATGGCAGCCCATGTATCATGTATGGCTATCTTTCCATCTTCAATTTTGGCAAAGGCATAATTTATATGAGTTATTTTGTCCCATGGAATATGTGAAACTTCGTAATAATTGTCTTCAAGGTATATACCCCATTCAGAAAAATATCCCACTATGTTTTTAGATTGGGCATAAGTTTTAACAGAAAAGAAGCTTAAAAGCATTAAAGATACAAATAAAATACATAGGAAAAAGTTTTTTTTACTAATGGTTCTCATTTTTATCCCCCTTAAAACTAAAATGCTGAAATTTAAAATGCTAAAAATAGTGTATTTTAAGTTGATGAGAAATTAAAGTAAATAGAAATGGTGAAAATTATGCTGCCATCTAAAACAATTATATCATATCCAATGTTTTGAAACAAACACAATTGCTTTTAAAACTTTATATATACAGATTTTATCTTCTATATGATATAATTCTATAGAATAAAATATTGCTTTTTTTAAAACTACTGTTTTTGGGGTGAAAGAATGCTTAAAGTATATGGTGCCAAAATAAATAATGAAGTGGATAAAAAGCTATATGAAAAAGCTTTAAGCTATATTCCAGAAAATAAACAAAAGAGAATAAAGAGATTTTTAAAATATGAGGATTCATTAAGAACGTTAATTGCAGAAGTGTTAATAAGAAAAATAATTATGCAGGAACTTAAAATACCCAATGGTGAAATATTTTTTAAAATCAATAATTACGGAAAACCTTATCTTAAGGATTGGGATGAATTTCATTTTAATATATCCCATTCAGGCAAATGGGTTGTGTGTGCTATAAGTAACAAACCTGTAGGAATTGATGTGGAAAGAATTAAAGATTTGAATATTAAAATTGCAGACAGATTTTTTTCAAAAGAAGAGGTGGAGGATTTATATAAAATAAAGAAAAGTGAAAGGCTTAAATATTTTTTTGATCTTTGGACACTAAAGGAAAGCTATATAAAGGCAGATGGAAGAGGTTTAAATATACCACTTAATTCATTTTCTTTTAGAGTTATAGATAATGAAATAATTTTTAATACTCAAAATAATTTAAAAAATTGTTTTTTTAAAAGATATAAAATTGACCAATATTATAAATTGTCTATATGTTCTTTAACCCCCAAATTCCCTAAAACAATTGAAATGACGGAGGGGGAAGTTTTACTGTCTGAATTTCTAAGCCTTTGTGAAAAGGAGGCTAAAATATAACTGTTACAATATTGGTTTCTTTTTTTTATATTTTATAAAAAATAAAATTATAAAAGCCATTAACATAAAAATAGAAATTAATATTAAAATATTGTAAAAAGATATAATAAAATGTTGGTAACAGGAGAGGGTGCGACTTTGGTGTATAAAATTGAAGACAGGCATGGAAAAAGATGGATAAAGATTTATAAATTTAACTGCTGCAAAGGTGTAAATGGCAGCAAAAATCCCTTGAAGGAATTTGCCAAAAAGGTATGGCTTTATACTAATGTCTGTTTTATTTATCATGCTGTAAACCTGGAAGTGAACAGAAATACCCGCCCAGCCCATAATTAAACTTGCAGCAATTAAACACTGGATAAAAGAACTGCCGGCTTTACTTGCCAAATGAGTTCCAGTTGTAATTTCAAAAAAACCGCTTAAAAGAGCTGTTATTATTTCCTTATTTACACCAGTTGAATACAAAATAGTGAATATAATATTTGATAAATAAGAGATAAAACCTGTTTTAATTAAAATATTTATAATAACTGAAAATAAAGTAATAAACCCCCCCACTGTTAGCATAGTTCCAAGTGAGTTTTGAATTGAATCTCCCAAAATTTTAGCAGGACTATATATGCTATCATTTATAGTTTTTCTAAATTCAGTTTTAAATTTTTGGATAAAATTTTTATTATTTTTTTTCTTTTTATAGTTATCTTTATTGTGTTTTAAATTTTCACCATAAAATCTAAACAATAGTCCCACAGTAAGGCTTGCTAAAATGTGACATGCAAGAAGTAGTATTCCAAGACTTGGCATTTTGAACATTCCCACAGCCACAGCACCAGTAATAAAAAGGGGACTTAAATTATTTGTAAATGCCAGTAATCTTTCAGATTCAACTTTAGTTAAAAGTTTTTCCCCTCTCATACTTGATGTAAGTTTAGCACCAACAGGGGCACCACAGCTTATCCCCATAATGAGGGGAAATGAAGCGCAACCAGGAATATTAAAAAGAGGTCGCATTATAGGTTCTAAAAGTATTCCTAAAGATTTTATAATACCTGTTTTATTTAAAATATCTGATACAACTAAAAAAGGAAATAATGATGGAAACACTGCTTTTATCCAAAGGTTAAAACCTTCTTTTGCAGATTCTACAGCTGTACTTGGAAAAACAATAAGAAGCAGTATAAACAAAATGCATGCTGTCGGAAGCAAAAGTGATTTTAAATATATTATATAAGATGTTTTTTTAATGAAAAAAAACAAAATTACTAATGCCATTACTAAAAAAAATAAATTCATGAAGCACCTAATAAATTTAAAAAAATTCCTATATAAGCTTATTTTATTTTTTATAAAATATTCCACATAGAAAAATTGAATTAGATGATAATTAATATAAAGTGATGAAGGATTTTTTAAAAATATGTAGAAGTATTAACTTAAGTGAATAAAAATATCTAGTATTTTTCCACTATGTTTTTCAACTGAAAAATCAGTTAATGGTTTAAATCTTAAAGCTTTACAGCTGATTCTCTAAATTTTAAAATTTTCTAATAAATTTTAATAAATAATATATGGTGAGGTATTAAAGTGTCAAACTTTAAATCAGATATTGCAAATCTGGACAGAATAATTAAAAAAACTGTTAAAGCTATAAATAAAAGCAAATCTGAAATATATGATATTGCAGAAGGGGCGCGGAAAGAGTGCGGGCGCTTAGAAGATGAGCTTGACAGATTAAAAGATCTTGTATTAGAAACCATGTCAAAAGTAAGTTTTTTAGAAGATGAATTAAAAGAAAGTAAAAAAGAATTAATGTTTTTAAGTAAACATCACGATAAATATTCAGAGGAAGAAATTAAAAAAGCCTATGAGAAAGCTGATGAATTAAGAGTACAGCTTATTATAAACAAAGAAATGGAGCAGTATTACATAAAAAGGAGAAATGAGTTGGAAATAAGGCTTAAAGATGCCTATAAGACGGTGAAGAAAGCAGATAGTCTTATTTCTAATATAAGTGTTTCTTTAGAGTGTCTTACAGGAGATTTACAGAATGTAAGCATAAAGTTAGAGGATATACGCCAAAGACAGCTAATGGCTCTTAAGATAATAAAGGTACAAGAAGAGGAAAGACGAAGGGTTGCTAGGGACATACATGACGGACCAGCACAATTAATATCAAATGTAGTTATGCAAGCAGAAATATGTGAACGTTTAGTGGAAACAGATCCAGATAAGGCAAAAAAACAATTAAGAATGCTAAAGTCTATTATGAGAAGTACACTTCAAGATGTTAGAAGGATAATATATGATTTAAGACCAATGTCATTAGACGATTTAGGATTAATCCCAACACTGCAAAGGCATGTTGCCGCATATCAGGAAGAATCTAACACCACAGTATTATTTGAAACCAAAGGTTTTTACAAAGATTTAAAGCCGATAATTTCTTTAACAATTTTTAGACTTGTTCAAGAAGCAATAAACAATATAAAAAAACATGCTGATGCAAAGAATGTAAAAATAGATGTGGAGTTTTTGGAAAAAGAACTAATACTTAATATTTCTGATGATGGAAAAGGTTTTGATATATCTGTAATAAATATCAAAAACCATGATATAAATAGCGGTTTTGGACTTTTAAGCATGAGAGAAAGGGTGGAATTATTAGGAGGAAAATTTGAAATTTCCTCTGCCATTGGAAAAGGAACTGTCCTTAATATTACTGTACCTTTAATTTCAGAAGAGGAGGTCTCAAATGAATAAAACAGCGGACAAAATACATGTTGCAATAGCAGATGACCATGCTATGGTGCGGGAAGGACTTAAACAAATATTAGAATTAGAAGATGATATTGAAGTTATAGCACAAGCATCAAATGGTGAAGAAGCGTTGGATATTGCAAGAAAAAAACAGCCAGATGTTATATTAATGGACATTAACATGCCAGGGATGAACGGACTTCAGGCAATAAAGGAAATAAAAGATGAAAAAATGCCATCAAAGATTATTGTTTTAACTATACATGAAGATCGGGAGTATTTATTTAAGACTTTACATATGGGAGCAGAGGGGTATGTTTTAAAGGATGCAGATCCAAATGTTTTAATTGAGGCAATCCGAAGTGTAAATTCCGGAGAAGCTTATATTCAAGGAAATATGACAAAAGAGCTGGTAAAAGAATTTAAAAAAGTTACCCTCAACAATAAAGAAACGAGTGAAACCAACAATCTGACATCAAGGGAAAAAGAGGTTTTAGAATTGATAGCAGAGGGATTGATTAACAGAGAAATTGCTAAAAAACTTTATATTAGTGAAAAAACCGTTAAAAATCATGTTTCAAACATATTTAAAAAACTTAAAGTTTCAGATAGGACACAAGCTGCAATATATGCTTATAAAAATAACATAACAAGCAAAAACTAACACCAATTACAAATCACACAACTAAGTATAATTTTTGTATAATGAATTCATGATTTTTAAAAAAAGTAGACCAATGTGCCTATTTTAAAATTAGGTATATTGGTCTATTTTTTTATAAAAATTTAATTATGTTTGTTTGGTTATGTCTACTTGTAGTGTTTTGTGAAAGTATTAGAATTTTAAAGCTTTATGAAGAATAGTTTAAAATAGAAGAGAACAATGGGGCAGATGATGTATACAAAAATAAATATACGCACATTATTGTAATATGAATAAAATATGGTATACTAATTACTGATGCAAAATTAAAATGGAAATGAATCTGAATATTATTCTTGTAATAGATAGGAGAGATAAAGCATGAGAGCAAATGAGATTTATAAATTCTGGCTGGAAAATGAATATTTTGACCAAGATACAAAAGAGGAATTGAGATCCATTGAAGATGATCCAAAAGAAATTGAAGAAAGGTTTTATAGAGAATTAGAGTTTGGAACAGGTGGACTTAGAGGAATTATAGGTGCTGGTACCAATAGAATTAATATATACACCATAAGAAAGGCTTCTCAAGGTTTGGCAAATTATGCAAAAACCCTTGGTGTAGAAGATAAGGGAATTGTAATTGCATATGACTCTCGCTACAAGTCATCAGAATTTGCTATGGAGGCGGCTAAAGTTTTTGCTGGAAATGGCATAAAAGTATATCTTTTTGATGAATTAAGACCAACACCAGAACTTTCTTTTGCAGTAAGATATTTAAAAGCTGCTGGTGGAATTGTAATAACTGCAAGTCATAATCCAAAAGAGTATAATGGTTATAAAGTATATGGTGAAGACGGAGGACAGTTAGCAGTAGAAGGTGCTAACAAAGTTATCTCATATATTAATGAAATTAAAGATATTACAAAAGTGAATTTTATGGATGAGAAAAAAGCAATTAAAGAAGGCCTAATTAAAATGATTGGAAAAGAAGTAGATGATGCATACATAAATAGCCTTAAAACCCTTTGTGTTAATGCAGAATTGGCAAAGGAAACAGGAAAAGATTTCAAAGTAATTTATACCCCTTTGCATGGAGCAGGCAATAAGCTTGTAAGAAGAATTTTAGATGAGATAGGGTTTAAAAAGGTGTTGATTGTAAAGGAACAGGAACTTCCTGATCCTAAGTTTTCCACTGTTAAATATCCTAACCCTGAAGAAATAGATGCTTTTAAGCTGGCAATTGAAATGGCAAAAAAAGAAGATGTGGATATGATTTTTGGAACAGACCCTGATGCTGACAGGGTGGGGGTAATAGTTAGAAATAAAGAAGGGGAGTATGTGCCACTGACAGGTAATCAAGTGGGATGTTTGATGCTGGAATACATACTATCCCAGAAAAAAGAAAAAGGAGAGCTTCCTCAAAATGCTTTTGTGGTTAAAACTATTGTTACCACAGAACTTGCAAAAGAAATAGCAAAGTTTTATGGAGTTGAATTGATAGAAGTTTTAACTGGATTTAAATTTATTGGCGAAAAGATTAAACAGCTAGATGAGAATGGTGATAAAAAATTCATATTTGGTTTTGAAGAAAGTTATGGATATTTAGCTGGGACATTTGTAAGGGATAAGGATGCTGTTTTAGCTTCTATGCTTATTGCTGAAATGGCAGCTTATTATAAATCCAGAGATATGTCATTATACGAAGGACTTTTGGAAGTTTTAGATAAGTACGGTCATACCCTTGAGGGTATTAAGTATTTCACTTTAAAAGGAAAAGAAGGATTGGAAAAAATAGATTCAGCAATGCAGAAATTAAGAGAAGATAACATTGTAGAATTTGGAAAATATAAAGCTTTAGCTGTAAGGGATTATGACAGTGGACAGAGAATTAAAGTGGAAAGTGGAGTGAGTGAAAAAATTCAACTTCCCCAGTCAAATGTATTGTACTACGAAATGGGAAATAATGCATGGTTTTGTATAAGACCATCGGGTACTGAACCTAAAATAAAAGTATACTTTGGTGTAACAGGAAATAGCATGAATGAAGCTAAAGAGAAGTTGGAAGACTTACAGGATAATGTGCTTTCTGTTATTGAAAGGATGCTTTTTGATTAAAAGGAATGATTAGCTGTGGGAAAATTTGTGCATTTGCATACACACACAGAATACAGCCTTCTTGATGGGGCAAATAGAATAAAAGATCTTATATTGCGTACAAAAGAGCTTGGCATGGATAGTATTGCAATTACAGATCATGGCGTCATGTATGGTGTTGTGGATTTTTATAAAGAGGCCGTTAAAAATGACATAAAGCCTATTTTAGGCTGCGAAGTTTATACGGCTAAAAGGTCTAGGTTTGATAAAGAAGCAGGATTAGATTCAGAACCAGGTCACCTGATTCTTTTGGCTAAAAATAATTTAGGATATAAAAACTTAATGAAAATTGTATCCATAGGGTTTGTAGAAGGCTTTTATTACAAACCTAGAATTGATGTGGAAGTTTTAGAAAAGTACGGGAAGGGCCTTATAGCGTTAAGTGGATGTCTTTCAGGGGATATACCAAAGGCCCTTTTGAATAATAATTATGAAAAGGCTAAAGAAATTGCGTTAAAGTATAAAAGTATATTTGAAGAGGATAGTTTTTATTTAGAGCTTCAAAGTAATGGTATAGAAGAGCAAAACATTGTAAACTCACAGCTTATAAAATTAAGTAAAGAAACCAATATTCCACTTATTGCTACAAATGATGCCCACTACTTAAGAAGGCAGGATGCAAAAGCACATGAAATACTTTTATGTATACAGACAGGGAAGAATATAAATGATGAAGATCGCATGAGGTTTTCTACAGATGATTTTTATCTAAAGTCTCCTGAAGAGATGATAAAAACTTTTAAAAATATTCCTGAAGCAATCTCTAATACTGTAAAAGTTGCAAATATGTGTAATGTGGAGTTGGAGTTTGGCAAACTACATCTTCCACATTTTCAGGTTCCAGAAGGGCAGGATTCTTTTGATTATTTAAAAAAGCTTTGTTATGACGGTTTAAAGAAACTATATAAAGATGAGTGGAATAAAGAAGAAATTATAGAAAGACTTGAATATGAACTGTCTGTAATAAAGCAGATGGGATATATTGATTATTTTCTTATTGTAGGAGATTTCATTAGATATGCAAAAGATAACAATATAATGGTTGGCCCGGGAAGAGGCTCTGCAGCAGGCAGCCTTGTTTCCTATTCTTTAGGTATAACAACCATTGATCCTTTAAAATACAATCTAATATTTGAAAGATTTTTAAATCCGGAAAGAATCAGTATGCCAGATATTGATATTGATTTTTGCTATGAGAGAAGGCAGGAAGTTATAGACTATGTTGTAAAAAAGTACGGAGAAGACAGGGTTGCCCAGATAATCACATTTGGAACTATGGCGGCCAGAGCTGTTATAAGAGATGTTGGAAGGGCTTTGGATATCCCCTATGGAGATGTGGACAAAATTGCAAAGATGATACCTTTTCAGATAGGAATGAATATAGAAAAGGCTTTAGAATTAAATCCTGATCTTAAGAACCATTATAATAATGATGAAATAACCAGAGAATTAATTGATACTGCAAAACTTTTAGAAGGTATGCCAAGGCATGCCTCTACTCATGCGGCAGGTGTTGTTATATCAAAAGAACCTATTACAGAATATGTTCCTCTTCAAAAAAATGATGACTGTATCACTACTCAATTTAGCATGGGGCTTTTAGAGGAATTAGGACTTTTAAAAATGGATTTTTTAGGTCTTAGAACTCTTACAGTAATAAGGGATGCAGTGAATTTAATATATGAAAATTATAATAAAAAAATAGATATAGATGCTTTAGACATGAATGATCCCAATGTATATAAACTAATAGGAGAGGGGAAGACAGCTGGGGTTTTCCAGCTTGAGAGTTCTGGAATGACTCAGTTTATGAAAGAGCTTAAACCAACTTCCCTAGAGGATATTATAGCTGGTATATCTCTTTACAGACCAGGACCTATGGATCAGATTCCAAGATATTTAAAAAATAAAAATAATACCAATGAAATAAAATATCATCACCCTCTTTTGGAAAATATCCTCAATGTTACTTATGGATGTATGGTATATCAAGAACAGGTAATGCAAATAGTACGTGATTTGGCAGGATATTCCATGGGAAGGTCAGATTTGGTGCGCCGTGCAATGTCCAAAAAAAAGGTGGATATAATGGAGCAGGAGAGAAAGAATTTTATATACGGCATAAGGGATGAGGATGGAAAAGTAATAGTAAAAGGTGCAGTTGCAAATGGGGTTGATGAAGGTATTGCCAACAAAATATTTGATGAGATGATGGATTTTGCAAGTTATGCCTTTAATAAATCCCATGCCGCAGCTTATGCCGTTGTTGCATATCAGACAGCATGGTTAAAATGCTATTATCCTGTTGAATTTATGGCAGCACTTTTAAACAGCTTTTTAGGAAGCAGTGAAAAAATATCCCAATATGTTCATGAATGTAAAAACTTAAAAATAGAAATTTTACCTCCTGATATTAATGAAAGCAATTTAAAATTTACAGTTATAAATGGCAAAATCAGATTTGGTCTTACAGCTGTTAAGAATGTGGGAGAAAACCCTGCAAAGGCTATAATTGACGAAAGGAAAACAGGAGGAAATTATGAAAATCTAGTGGATTTTTTGGAAAGAATTGAGGGGAAAGATGTAAATAAAAGGTGCATAGAAAGTTTAATTAAAAGTGGGGCTTTTGACTGCACAAAAGTTTATAGATCAAAACTTTTGGCTGTTTATGAAAAAATAATAGACGGGATAGCTCAAAGAAAGAGAAAAAGCATAGAGGGTCAACTTTCCCTATTTGATTTTTCAAAAGAAAATTCAGATAAAAATAATATTTTGCCTGTCACATTAAAAGAAGAAGATATATATCCTGATATAGAGGAGTATTCAACAAAGGATTTGCTTTCCATGGAAAAGGAAATGCTTGGACTATACATTTCAGGTCATCCTCTTAAAGATTTTGAGAAGGAAATAAAAGAAAGAGTAACACTTTTTAGTTCTGATTTTACTATAAATAATGAAGAGAGAGATGCCGATATACCTTTGAGTGACTACAAAAAAATAACTGATGGAAAAAATGTATATGTAGGTGGGATAATCGCATCAAAGATTACCAAAACCACTAAAAATGGCAATTTAATGGCCTTTGTTATGTTAGAAGATTTATTTGGCACTATGGAAATAATTGTTTTTCCATCAACATTAGAAAGATATGCCAGTTTAATAGATGTGGAAAATATTGTCCTTGTAAAAGGGCGAATAAGTATGAAGGAGGAAGAACACCCTAAGATAATATGTGAAGAAGTAAGCACATTGAGAAAAAAGAAAGTTAAAAAGCTATATTTAAGAATAAATAACAGTTTAGATGATGAGACTATGAAATCCACTATTAGTTTATTAAAATTTTTCAGTGGCAGAGTTCCAGTAATTTTATACAATGAAGATGAGAAAAAAACAAAAGTTTTAGAAAGAGATTGTTGGATAAACTTAAGTGATACAGTTATATCTGAATTAAAAGAAAGGCTTGGAGATGAAAATGTTAAGTTGGTAAATTGACATCTATAAAAAACTTTACTTAAATTAATATTGATTTTTAGTTGAAATTAATATATAGTTATGACGAGGTGGTTCTATTTGGATAAAGAATTAGATAAAATATTAGGAGATTATGTTGTTATAAAAGCTGAAGAAGACGGAGTTAGCATTATTGGTCTTACAAGAGGCAGAGATACGAGATTTCATCATACAGAAAAGTTGGATAAGGGTGAATTGCTTATAGCCCAGTTTACCGAGAATACCTCTGCGATAAAAATAAGAGGAAAAGCTAAAATATTATGTCGACATGGAGAAATTAGTTCCGGTGAATAATGAAAAAGGGGCGTGTTTATATGTGGACAGTAGTGTATATGGCTCAAAGTAAGGAAATTGCCAATAGTATGCAGGATTTATTATCAAATGAAGGTATTTTGGTAAAGTTAAGACCTATAAACAAAAACCGTGAAACCAATGATGATTATTATGAAGTGCTGGTGCCTGAATCGGAAGTAGAAGAGGCACATAGTGTGATTATTGAAAAGGGATATTAAAATTTTATAAATGTTTTTTTCTCGTATCCCGTGTTATTAAGTTTATTAACACGGGTTAAATATTTATATGGAGGTGCCGTTTATGAGTCAGATAAATAAAATAGGTGTTTTAACCAGTGGGGGAGACGCACCTGGTATGAATGCAGCAATAAGATCTGTTGTCAGGGCTGGACTTTATTATGGGTTTAGAGTATATGGAATAAGAAAAGGATATGAAGGGCTTATTAACGGTGATATTGAAGAGCTAAATGCCAGGTCTGTGGGAGATATACTTCATAAAGGAGGTACTATTTTACAGACTGCCAGGTCTCCGCAATTTCAAACTGAAGAAGGGCAGAAAAAAGCTGTTTCCATGGCTAATGTTTTTGGATTAGATGCCGTTGTTGTAATTGGAGGGGATGGTTCACACAGGGGTGCAAGAGACCTTAGTAAGCATGGCATGAACGTAATAGGTATTCCAGGTACAATTGATAATGATATTGGTTCAACTGATTATACCATTGGATTTGATACTGCTTTAAACACTGTACAAGATGCATTGGACAAGATACGCGACACTGCATATTCCCATGAAAGATGCAGTATTTTAGAAGTTATGGGAAGACATGCAGGATATATTGCACTAAATGTTGGTATATCTGGAGGGGCAGAAGCTGTTATTTTACCGGAAATAGCAGGTTCTCTTGATATTAATAAAGATGTAATAAAGCCTATAGTTGAAGCAAGAAACAGAGGCAAAAAACACTATATAGTTATTGTAGCAGAAGGAGCTGAAGGAAAGGCAATTGAAATAGAAAGAGCAGTAATGGAAAAAACAGGTTTAGAAGCCAGAGCAACAATATTAGGTCATATCCAAAGGGGAGGAAGCCCTACTGTACATGACAGGGTTACTGCTAGCACTATGGGGGTAAAAGCAGTAGAGGTTTTAATGAATGGTGGGAAAAACAGAGTAATGGCAATACAAAATGGAAAACTACTTGATATAGACATAGATGAAGCTTTAGAGATGAAAAAATCCTTAGATGAGGAAATGATAAAAATATGTAAAATTCTATCTCTGTAGTGAGTTTTTTACATAAGGATTTGTACTGACGGGATGGTGAAATTACTTGACTACTGAAACTAATTTAATTGTAAGGTATGCTGAAACAGATCAAATGGGGATAGTGCATCATTCTAATTATCCCATTTGGTTTGAGGCAGCCAGGACAGATTATATAAAAAAAATAGGTCTTCCCTATTCTAAAATAGAAGAAAGGGGTTTTTTACTTCCTTTAATAGAGCTAAACTGTAAATACAAAGGTGCTGCTAGGTATGAAGATGAAGTAGTGATAAAAACCAAATTAAAAAAACTTACATATACAAGGGCTACCTTTTATTATGAAGTAATAAGAAAAAATGATGGGGAATTGTTGACTGTTGGAGAAACCATGCATGTATGGACTGATAGAAATTTAAAACCTTTGAACATAAAAAAACATGCTTTAGACATATATGAACTATTGAGTAAAAATAATTAGCGAATTAGTGCTTATCTAAATAAAGAAGTGTTTTAACAGGATTTGGTTAAAAATCTTGGTGTTTCTTGACTTTTATATAGAAAATCATGTATAATTATTATATAGGTATATGCTTCCTTGGTACTTCATCAAACGATGACTTTTTCTATGTACTATTTCGATGTTGTAAGCAATGCAGTTTCTATAAACTAATCAATTTATATGAAGTTTGAGGAGGTAATTTTATGTGCAAAAAAATATCTTTTTGGTTTGTAATACAATTGGTAATATGTATTATATTACAATCTTTTTTGGGAATTTCCTTATTTAGTGTGGAAAAAGTACATGCAGCTCCAGGAATTGAGCTGATAAAAAATGGGGATTTTATTTTTCAATCCGACTATTGGCGTTTCAAATATAACAGTGTATCTGGCGCAGATGCATATAATATAGTTGCTTCTAAAAACTTTGCCACATCCACAGTTATAGGTATTAAAAATACAGGGTTCTACCATTGGGCAGTTCAACTCATTCAGGATGATATTCCTTTAAAAAAATCATATAAATATGTTTTGACTTTTGATGCGTCTTCCACAGTTCCAAGAAAAATAGTAGTTGAATTAAGAAATCCTGTAACTAATGAAGAGTATTTTAGCAAAGTTGAAAGTCTTGACACTAAAAATAAAAAGTACAGACTTGAATTTATAATGGAAAGTGCGGATGATTCTAAGGCACAATTGGTATTTAATATGGGAAGTGTGGAGAATCAAATAATTGATAATTTTCATGAGATTTTAATATCTAAAGTTAGCTTAAAAGAAATGGATAAAAGTAAGCCAAAAGAAACAGATGAAGATGTAGAAATTCAATCTAACTTGGTTTTGTCACGAACTGTAAAAGAACAGGTGGAATATGGGAAAACAGAAAATATGAAAATTGCTCAAGAAGGCAGTTTCTTGATCCCTTTTTCTAGTAAAAGTAAAAAATCAAGAGAAATAGTACTAGCATTAGATAATTCAGGAGCTTTTAATTCATATTCTGAAAAAGTTAATTCACCTTTTAACTATGGTATTTATGCAAGTGAAAGGCTTAATTTTCAGGGATTAGATGCATACATAAATGGAAGTACTTATTCTAAGGATTTCATTGATCGTACAAGTGAAATTACTATTACTGGTACTTGTGCTTCTTTTACACACTATATAGAAGGGAAATATGATATAAATGAGATAAAAACCATTACAGAACCTGTTGAGATGCCACAATTTTATGGAAGTTTGGTTGCAGAGGCAGAAGCTAACGCTCAGGTGTTTGATCCGGAGGATTTTCCAAAAGATGCAGCTGTGCCAATGCCAGGGCAGCCAGAAGTGCATATAAGGTATGAGCCGTCACAAAATAATTTTAGAATAGTGGCAAATAAAAAGAGTACATTTTATATAGATTCTTCAATGTATTTTAAAGGAAATCTTGTAATTTCTTTAGATGATATTGTTATAAAAAATACCAGTGGGGGTTTTTTAGTTGCTGATGGTGATATTTCTATACAAGGAAATAATCTTTCACCTGCAGGACCAGATGACAAGATATTTGTGTATTCAATAGGAGGAAACATAAGATTTCAAACAACTTATTCAACATTAAATGGTATAGCATATGCACCAGGAAATGCAACAAATCCTTATGGTGGAAATGTTATTTTCCAGGGAATTAATAATTCCATATATGGCAGTTTAGCAGCTAAAAACGTTAGTTTTGAAGGACATGCTACTCAATTTAATTATGGTCTTGAAGGGATAGCTGAAGTTATAGAAGAACATTTTCAAAGTTTTTATAATGCCAATTTAATTCGTAAAACAGCTAAAGACCTTGTAGATAATCTAACAGGTACAAATACAAAAATGGGAATTATTCAGTATGCGGATTCTGCCAATGATAATGATTTTACACTGTATGACTTAAGTGTAGAATCTAACTCACAGTTATTAAAGGATAAAATTGACGCATTTGATTTCGGAGCATCAGGAGAAAGCAATATGGGCGATGCTTTAAGAAGAGCAAATTATATGCTAAAGGGACCAGGAAGTGGAGAGGATAGTCTAAAACAAATAATAATGCTTTCAGGTTCTGCACCAAATAAATGGACTAGCAGTAATGCAGAAAAAACAATGCCTAAGCTTGACGATGGATCTGCTATTTATTTAGCAGGAGATGGTACGGCAGATAGTGATGGCAGTTCATTGGCATATGCAAAGACTGTTGGAAAAATGGCAAATGAAAACAATATAGAAACTGTTTTTGTAAATTTTTCACAAGACAATATTGAAGAGAAATTAGAGCAAGTTGCCATATTCAGCGGTGCAAAAGAGGTTTTAAATACAGGCAAGCATTTTTATTCAGCCAGCTCAGCATCTGAAATAGAAGATATTTTTGAAATAATAGCATTTTCAGTTTCAGAAGAAGTATCAGGCTTATTATTAGCAGATATTGAATATGAGGCTGTTTTGCCTGAAGGAGTTTTTGTACTGGAAGCTCTTGAAGATATGGAAGTTACCATTGTAGAAATAGGCGGGGTACAAAGAAGTAAAGTAAAAGGAACAATCAAGAATGTTGAATTATCATCCCCTGATGGAATAGAGTATACCGTTCCAGAACATTCATTTAATTTAAAGGTGAGATTTTCAAAGC
This sequence comes from Clostridium sp., assembly GCA_012517995.1. Taxonomy (GTDB): domain Bacteria; phylum Bacillota; class Clostridia; order Acetivibrionales; family Acetivibrionaceae; genus Herbivorax. Next base: position 10,888 of record JAAYTS010000066.1, on the reverse strand, counting down.
CTGGTGAAATTGTGTTTTCAGGTGATGATGAAGTGCTAAGATACATATTTAAGGTGACAGGTATCAATGGAGAAGATACAACAAAAACTGTTGAAGAGACTTTTGGCGATTTAATTGTAAATGTAATTATGACTATTGATATAAGCTGATTTACGTGAAAAGACATTAAAAATAAAATAAAGTGAGGGTGGATTATGAAAAAAATAGTAGCAATAGTAACAATAATTGCAGTAGTATTTTTATATGGTGCAATAAAGCCAGATACATATGCAAAAAGTGAAATAGGTGTTTATTTAAACCAAGAAGTACTTGAGTTTGATGTTGCCCCCTATATAAAAAACGGAAGAACAATGGTGCCTTTTAGAGTAATATTTGAGGCTATGGAATTGGAAGTTAGCTGGAATGCCGCAAACAAGACAGTTTATGCAAAAAATGATACAACAGAAATTATTATTGGAATTGGGCAGGATTATTCCTATGTAAATGGATTTAAAAGAAGTTTAGATGTGCCTGCTGAAATTATTAATGGCAGAACTTTTGTACCATTAAGATTTGTTGCTGAAAATTCTGGGGGAGAAGTTAAATGGGATGCAGACACAAGAAATGTTTATATTACTTACGCATTTAACAAATACAGCTTAGGAGATACAGTATATTTTGAAGATTTAGAATTTTCTCTGGAAAGTGTAGAAATTGCCAAAGAAGGAGGTGTTATAACCGTCAAAGGAAAAAGTAATCAGCCAGGAAAAATGATGATAATTGAAGCGTACGACAAATCAAAAAGAATAGCAAGCGGGATTACCAGCGAGATAAAGGAGGGAGATGGAAGAGAGTTTAAAGCATCTATATTTACATCATATGATTTTAAGCCTGAATTAATTGTAGTAAAAACATTAAACAGCAATAGGAATCTTGTAAGAATTGCTAAATACAGTTTGTGATCTACGGAATACAACAGAATATAACAGAAAATAATCTATAGAAAATAATTAACATAATCTTTATACCAATCAATAAAGAATAAACAATGTTTTAAAAAGGGAGTTGTGCTTTAAATGAATAAGAAATTTAAAAAGATATGTATATTTTATTTACTTATGGTTGTAGTATTGATGCAATTAAGTTTTGATTTAGGGGGTATGTCTCTAAATAGAATATATGCTGATGGTGCAGATAATGAAATTATAAGAAATGGGGATTTTAGTGGTGGTTCTTCTCAATGGTTACTTTTTGTAGACTGGGCTGCTAATGCTAGTGCATATAATATTGTTACTGCAGATACAGAAGGTAATAGTATTTCACGAACAGGTGTAACGCATCTGGGGGATTATGACTGGTCAGTTAAATTATATCAAAAAGATATTACAATTGAAAACTCAAAAAAATATATACTTTCTTTTGATGCGTGGAGCTCAGTAAATAGGGAAATAAAGATTAGGATTGAAGGTGGTACAAACTATACAACCTATTTTGAAAGAACTCTTAATTTAGAAACTTCAAAGAAAGAGTATTCATTTGAATTTGTTATGAATCATCCTACAGATTTGACAAGCCAGTTGGCATTTAATTTTGGGCATACAAATAGTTTAGAAGAACAGTTTCATAATATTTACATTGACAACGTTAGTTTAATAATGTTAGATAGTGAACCAATACCAACGTCAACACCAGAGCCAACAGTAGAGCCAATACCAACACATTGGCCTCCTTATCCTTGGCCTCCTTATCCTTTGCCAACACAGCCAGCTGAATCTGATAATATACAGTCAAGTATTAATTTATCAAGAAATACTCTAAGTACCGTTGACTTTGGAAGAATAGTGAATATGGAGTTTGTACAGGAAGGGAGTTTATCAGTGGAGGGAACAATTGAGGCACCAAAAGAAATAGTAATGGTTTTAGATAATTCAGGTACATTTAACTCCTATATAAAAAATGTTCCTTGGCCATTGGATTTTGGAATTTATGCCCATGAAACATTATCTATAGAAGGATATGAAGTAAATATAGATGGAAGCACATATTCAAGAGATTTTATAAGTACATCCAACAGTCTTAGAATTACTGAAAAATGCTCATCATTTTCCACTCATATTACAAGCCCGATAATTGATGTAGGAGAATTTGAAAATCTTACTATTCCTGTAGAGATGCCACATTTTGATGCTGAATTAATGAGGGATGTTATAGTATTTGAGCCTAGGGACTATATGGACGAAAGGGAAAAACCCATGCCAGGGCAAGAAGGTATTACTATAAGATATGATAAAGACAAGAAACAGTTTGAAATTCTTGCAGATACTAGCACTACTTTTAATATTGACTCTTCAATGTATTTTAAAGGAGGACTTTTAATATCTTTAATTGAAACAAAAAATATCAATGACAGTTTCTTGCTTGCTGATGGTGATATTATTGTTCAAGGAACTAACTTTAGACCTTCAGGTCCTGATGATAAATTATTTATGTATTCAAAAAAGGGGAATATAAGTATTGAAACAACTAATTCACAGATAAACGGAATAATGTACGCTCCTGGAGATCCTAAAAAACCTGAAACAGGGAGAATTAGTTTTTTGGGGAATAACAATATTATAAATGGAAGCTTGGCTGCTAGAAACTTTAATTTTACCGCCTCTAATCTGCAGGTTAATAATCCTAAGAATAAATATGAAGGAATTAAGGAGGAATATTTCCAAGGTGTAAACTATCTTTATGCCATCAAAAATGCAGCAAAAAGCTTTGTTGACAGATTTGTAGGAACTAAAACTAAAATAGGTATAATACAGTATTCAGACTCTGCCAACAATAACGACTTTAAATTATATGATTTGTCTTTACCGGAAAATGCAGAAAAATTAAAGCGCAAAATTGATAAGATAGAATCTACTGTTACAGGAGAAAGTAATATGGGAGATGGCATAAGAAGGGCGAAGTATCTTTTAAATGACCCACACCAGACACTTCCATATGCTTCAAAACATATGGTTGTCCTTGTAGGTTCAGCGCCAAATAAGTGGACAAGTAACAATCTGCATGAAGAAAGATTTATGTTAGAAGATGGGAGAGCATTATTTTTAAAAGGAGATGGAACTATAGATAGTGATGGAAAGGCTTTAGAATATGCAAAGACGGTGGCAGAAAATTTAACAGATGAAAATATTATTCCTACATTTATTGACTTCTCATCAGAAGATAATGACATAGAAAATCAACTGGATGCAGTTGCAACATCCAGTGGCGCTAAACTTGTAAGCTCTACAGGTAAGCATTTTTATAAAGCCGATTCAATATCCAAACTTTCAGGGATATATGATAACATTTATATGAAGACAATTTTTGATACAAGTTTAAATAGTGTTACTTTTGAAAAAGTGTTTCCAAGTGGTGTTTTAGTTACAGAAATACCGGAGAATATGGTTTTAGAGGAAGTAATAGTTGATGGGGAAGTCAGACAGAAACTTACGGGAACAATTAACAATATTTTATTTAGTTTTGATGGTTCTAAATACATTTTAAGTAATATGGGATTTAAAGTAAGAGTAAAATATACTGAAGTTGGAGAAATATTATACGAAGGTTCAGATGCAAAAATGACATATATGATCAATTATATTGATGGAAAAGGGAATGAACAACTAGAAATTCTTGAAGAACATTTTGAAGACATGATTGTAAATAGCGTATTTGAAATTGACATAAACTAATATAATGGACATAAAAACACACCTATATTTTATTATTGATGCCCTGCCTTTATAAAAAGGTAGGGCTTTTTTCATATTTGACATAGAAGAGTAAAAGATTTAAAATCTAAATATAAATTAAGCAAATAAAAAAAGTCAATTTAAAAGTACAAAATGGAGAAAGGATGGGAAAAATATGCCCCAGTACGATTTGCCTCTTAGTGAGTTAAAAAAATACAAACCAGATTTGACAAGGCAGGAAGACTTTGAAGAATTTTGGAAAAGTAGTTTGAATGAACTTGGAAAAACTAAGTTGGATTTCCGACTTTTTGAATATCAATACCCTGTTAAGGGAGTAAAAGTATATAAAATATTATATAAAGGATTTAATAATGCAGATATAGACGGATGGTTTGTAATTCCAGAAGGAGATGGGAAATACCCGGGTGTTGTCACCTATCATGGATACAACTGGGCTCTTGATGGAAATCTTCATGACACAGTTGACTTTGCATTAAAAGGATATGCGGTGCTGCATATGCTTGTAAGAGGACAGCAAGGAAGAAGTGCCGACAATGTAATATCAAGTTCCGGATTTGCTGCCGGATGGCTTACAAAAGGTATATTAGATAAAAATGAGTACTATTACAGAGGGGTTTATTTAGATGCAGTGAGAGCTGTAGAAGTATTAGCATCAATGGAGGGTGTTGACAGTACAAGGATTGGGGTTATGGGCTCTAGCCAGGGAGGAGCGATAACGTTGGCTGTATCAGCTCTTTCAGATATACCAAAAGTAGCTTTAGCAGAATACCCTTTTCTTTCTAATTTTGAAAGGGCAGTTGAAATTACCCCTACAGGACCTTACCTTGAAATACCAGAATACTTTAGAAGAAACAGCGCTCCTGAAATAGAGGAAAAAGCCATGAAGACTTTGACATATTTTGATGTAATGAATTTGGCACCGTGGATTAAATGTCATACATGGGTGTGCATAGGCTTAGTTGATGAAATTACACCTCCTTCTACAGTGTTTGCAGCATATAATCATCTTAATTGCAAAAAAGATATTTGTATATTTAAATATTTTGGTCATGAATACATCCCGGGAACTGTGGAACCTAAATTAAAACTTTTAATGGACATTTTACAAAAGTAGAGAATTTTATTTAAATTAAAGTGTTATAACACCACCATTTTTATAAAGTGGTGGTTCTTTATTAATTAATGTTAACAAATTTGAAACGTCTATAGTATAAAATTAATTTATATCCTAGAGGCAATACAATTAAAAATCACAACGGGGCAATTTTAATTGACAGCCTTCCAAACAAAGGTACCTGTGTAGAAATAACATTGCCCATAAAAAGTTAACATTTTTGAAACAATTTTTAATAAAAATGAAACAACTATACAATATACTCTCTTTAAAGTATGAATTATAAAAAAGGAGAGGTGTGAAATGAATTAAAAAAGAAAATATCAGAAAACCATAATTTTAGTGGCTGTTACATTAATATGTACAACTTTTGGAGTTTTAATTTTTGGGAATTTGACAAAGGCAGAAGAGAGTAAGACTTTAGTATGGTGGACAGTTCTATGGAACGGTAACGGTACTAAGGTTTTATTGTCATCTAATAAATCCATAGAATCTTCTGATGAATTAGAAAATTATATTATAGAGTTAGAGTATAAGTAGAAGCATTGATATTTAATGTTTAGAATAAGGTGCACGAAAACGCATAAATTACCGGTAATATTTTAAGGAGAGCTGCTGCACTAATAGATTAGTAGGCAGCTTTTTTTAATTTTTTAATTCTTGACACGGGATGTATTTGTTAGTATAATATTCTCTGTTGGTTTATGAGGTGAAGCTATGAAATTTGATATAAGCAGTATATTAAAAACTGATGGTGCCCAGTTGCCAATTGAAATAAATCAATTAATGGAGGGTCTAAACACCATCTTAGATGATTTAAGCTTTGAATCACCTGTTATGTTTAAAGGTAGTATTTTAAATAATGGCGGGGTTATAAAGCTTAAGGGTAAATTAAGTACTTTGTATAAATCAAAGTGCTCAAGATGTTTAAATGAAGTGGAAACTGAAATAAGTACAGACATTATAGAAGACTTTTTTGAAGAGGGAAAAGGTGAAGAAGAAGCTTATACATATAAAGGTAAGTATGTTGAGCTTGAAAAGGTCTTTAAAGATAATATAATATTAAACCTTCCAACAAAGCTGATATGTAGTGAAGATTGCAAGGGGCTTTGTTTTTACTGTGGGGTTAATCTTAATGAAGAAACTTGTGATTGTAAAAATGAGGAAATAGATTCGCCTTTGGAAGTTTTAAAACAATATTTTAAAAATCAAGAAAACAATTAATTTTATGTACAAGTGCCAATTGTATGATTATGAGGAGGTGTAACAAATGGCAGTTCAAAAGCGTAAGTGGTCTAAGGCAAGAACAGGGAAAAGAAGATCTCAGTGGAAATTATCTGCACCTAGTTTAGTAGAATGCCCGCATTGCAACGAATTAAAATTACTTCACAGAGTATGTAAAGCGTGTGGACACTATACAGTAAAGAATAAAGGTGAAAAGAAATCAATTGAGGTTATAGTTGAATAGAAAGAAAGCGGCAGACAAAACTGCTGCTTTTTTCTTAGGTTAAAAGGATTAGAAGTGTTTTTGTAGTATTATATAAAATAAAAAATGCTTTTTGTGGATAAAATGTAACTGTAGCAGGATTTATACAGCATGGTGTGTTATTTGAGGGAGGTAAGGAAGTTGGCAAAACCTATTGTTGCAATTATTGGAAGACCCAATGTGGGTAAATCTACTTTTTTTAATTATTTGGCTGGAAAAAGAATTTCTATAGTTGAAGATACTCCAGGAGTTACCCGAGACAGGATATACACAGAGGTAGAGTGGAGAAGCAGAGTATTTACCCTTATTGATACTGGGGGTATAGAGCCTTATACACAGGACAAGATAATGCAGCAGATGAGAAATCAGGCTGAAATAGCTATTGAAACAGCTGATGTAATTGTATTTTTAGTTGATTTCAAAGACGGTGTTACCCCTTCAGATAAGGAAGTGGCATCTATGTTAAGGAAGACAAATAAGCCTGTGATTTTAGCAGTAAATAAAGTTGACAATGTAGGAGAGCCTCCACCAGAAATTTATGAGTTTTATAATTTAGGGCTTGGTGAGTTTACAGCTATATCTTCAATTCATGGATTGGGTATGGGGGATTTACTAGATGAGATATATGAAAATTTTCCTGAAGAGAAAGAGGAAGATTTTGATGATGATACCATTAAAGTTGCTATAATTGGAAAGCCTAATGTGGGCAAATCCTCCCTTCTAAATAAAATAACAGGGGAAGATAGAGTTATTGTAAGTGATGTCCCAGGGACTACAAGGGATGCCATAGATGTATATGTGGAAAATGAAAAAAGTAAATTTATGTTTATTGACACTGCAGGAATAAGAAGAAAAAGCAAAATACAAGAAAATATAGAAAAATATAGTGTTATAAGATCATGGACTGCTGTGGAAAGGTCAGATGTTTGTGTTATTATGATAGATGCTCAAGAAGGGGTTACAGAACAAGATACAAAGATAGCAGGTTATGCCCATGACCAGGGTAAAGCATCAATAATTGTAGTGAACAAGTGGGATTTAATTGATAAAGAAACTGGTACTTTAGAAGAATACACCAGCAAAATTCGTAATAAGCTAAGTTTTATGCCATATGCACCTGTTTTGTTTATATCAGCAAAAACTGGTTTGAGAATTAATAAATTATATGATTTAATTGAATATGTTAATGACCAGGCAGCATTAAAAATATCTACAGGAGTTTTAAACGATATTTTAAATGAAGCTGTTGCAATGGTACAACCTCCTTCAGATAAGGGCAGGAGACTTAAGGTATACTACATGACTCAATCTTCTATAAAGCCACCAACATTTATTCTTTTTATAAACAAAATAGAACTTATGCACTACTCCTATCAACGATATTTAGAAAATCAACTTAGAAAAAGTTTTGGATTTGAAGGAACCCCTATAAAATTTAAATTAAGACAAAAGGGTGAGAGGTAATTTTATGGTTATAAGAATTATTTTAACTTTTTTAATAGGTTATTTTCTTGGAAGTATAAATACATCTTTAATTGTAGGAAAGTTTTATAAAGTGGATGTAAGACAACATGGAAGTGGAAATGCTGGTATGACAAATACATTAAGGACTCTTGGAAAATTTCCAGCAATACTTGTTATAGTGGGAGATATTTTAAAAGGTATTTTGGCATGTATAATTGGTAATATCATATTGGCAGATGCAGCTGGAATACATAATAACTTTGGGGCTATGGTTGGAGGACTAGGAGCAATATTAGGACATAACTGGCCAGTATATTTTGATTTTAAAGGCGGGAAAGGTGTTCTTACAACATTTGCAGTTATTATGACGATAAAGCCTTTAATTGGACTTATACTTTTGGGAGTTTTTATTTTAATAGTATTTATAACCAGATATGTTTCATTAGGTTCAATAATAGCAGCAGTACTTTTTCCAGTAGCTTCATTTTTAATGGAGAAAGAAATTATTTTTATCATATTTGCAGGTGCAATAGGTTTACTTGTTATTGTAAGGCATAAATCAAATATTGAAAGACTTATAAATGGAAAAGAGTCAAAATTAGGTACAAAAAAAGCATAAGGATTTTTGGCAGGGAGGTTTTTATAAATGAATAAAAATATATCTATGATAGGTGCGGGAAGTTGGGGGACTGCACTTGCAATTCTTCTTGCAAAGTCAGGTTGTAAAGTTAAAATGTGGTCTTGTTTTGAAAATGAAATAGAGATGATAAATAATTTAAGAGAACACAAGGAGAAACTTCCAGGAATTAAAATTCCTGAAGGAGTATTTTGTACAGGTGATATAGAAGAGTCTTTATATGATTCTAAAGCAGTGGTGATGGTTGTACCATCTCATACAGTACGGGAAAATGCAAAAAATATATCAAATTACATAAAAAAAGATACCATAATTGTAAACTGCTCTAAAGGAATTGAAACGGAAACAGGATTGAGATTATCCCAGGTAATATGTGAAGAGATACCTGATGCCAATGTAGTTACTTTATCAGGACCAAGTCATGCAGAGGAAGTTGCAAATGGTATCCCTACTACGGTGGTGGCAGCATCTTGTGATATTGGTGCAGCAGAATCTATACAGGATATATTTATGAATCCTTCATTTAGGGTATATACAAATTCTGATGTTGTTGGAGTGGAAATTGGAGGAGCATTAAAAAATGTCATAGCCCTATGTGCCGGTATTTCTGATGGATTGGGATTTGGGGATAATACAAAGGCAGCTTTAATGACAAGGGGATTGGCTGAAATATCAAGACTGGGAATTTCCATGGGGGCAAATCCTCAAACATTTGCAGGGCTTTCAGGAATAGGGGATCTTATTGTTACATGTACCAGTATGCATAGCAGAAACAGGAGAGCTGGTATACTTATAGGACAGGGAAAAACACCTAAAGAAGCTATGGAAGAAGTTAAAATGGTAGTAGAAGGAGTAACTACAACAAAAGCTGCATATAATCTTGCTAAAAAAAGAAATGTAACAATGCCTATAACTTTTGAGGCATATGAAGTTTTGTTTAATGGAAAAGATCCTAGGAGCACTGTAAATGCCCTTATGATGAGAAATAAAAAGGATGAGATGTTTTAATTTTTAAAAATACCCGTTGTAAATATAATATATTTAAAAGAAGGCAGAGAAAAACTGTCTTCTTTTTTTATCCTTTTTGTAATAATAAATGGATATGCACAATATATTTATATTGATAAGGGTACTAGTACTTAAACCTTAAGTTACTTTTTGTATTTTACTTTATTTTACGGTTCTTAAGTTTTAGGTAGAAAATCACATTGTTTTAGATTCAAAATAAAGGTAAGGGGGTTCTATGGGTTGGAAAAGTATAATATATACCAGCAAATATCGGAAAGAACGCAGGGTGACATATATATCGGGGTTGTAGGACCAGTTAGAACGGGAAAGTCCACATTTATTAAAAGATTTATGGACTTATTGGTTATACCAAATATTGAAAATGAATATTCAAAGGGAAGAGCAAAGGATGAACTGCCCCAAAGCGCTTCAGGCCGTACAATAATGACTACTGAACCTAAATTTGTTCCAAATGAGGCAGTGGAAATTTTCCTTGATGAAAATATAAAATTTAAGGTAAGATTGGTTGACTGTGTGGGTTATATGGTAAAGGGTGCAGTAGGACATATGGAAAATGATGCTCCAAGAATGGTTTCCACTCCTTGGTTTGACCATCAGGTACCATTTGTTGAGGCTGCTGAAGTTGGCACAAAGAAAGTTATAAATGACCATTCTACAATAGGATTGGTAGTGACAACAGATGGAAGTATAACTGATATCGGAAGGGATGATTATATTGAAGCGGAGGAGCGGGTTATAAATGAATTAAAAGGAATAAACAAGCCTTTTGTAGTTCTTTTAAATTCAACAAGTCCGGGGGATGCAGAAACTGAAAGTTTAAGACAAGAGCTTGAGGAAAAATATCAAGTCCCTGTGATTGCTGCAAATTGTGCACAGCTTAAGATAGAGGACTTAAATAGTATAATGGAGGGGGTACTTCTTGAATTTCCTATTAGAGAAATTGGCATTAACTTTTCAAAATGGATAGAGTCTTTAGAAGATAATCACTGGCTTAAAGTTGATATGATTAATGCCGTAAAGGATGTATTTAGAGGAATTGGAAGAATACGTGAGATAAAAGGGGCAGTAGAAAAATTTGATGAGTATGAGTTTATTAAAAAGGCATATGTTGACAATATAAACTTAGGAAGCGGAAATGCTATAATAGAGATTAATGTTGAAGATGGGCTTCTTTACCGTGTGCTAACTGAAATGACTGAAATTGAAATAAGCGGTGAGCATGAACTAATAAGCATTATTAAAGATTTGGCTAGAGTGAAAAAAGAGTATGACAAAATTGAATTTGCACTTAATGATGTAAAACTAAAAGGCTATGGAATAGTGACACCACAAATTACTGAACTGACATTAGAGCAGCCTGAAATAGTAAAGCAGGGCAGCAGATTTGGAGTAAAGCTTAGGGCAAGTGCACCGTCTATACATATGATAAG
>JAAYTS010000065.1 GCA_012517995.1 Clostridium sp. | reverse complement strand
ACAGGAAAATATGGGCAGGCAGCTCAAGCATTTGATACCTGCATAAGAATGAACTTGGGAAACAAGGAAAGAGCCACAGCCTACTTTCAGGCAGGAATCACATTTGCAAGACTAAACAACACTCTCAGAGCACAGGAGTATATCACAAGGGCATTGACGGAATTTGAAAGATTGGAAGAAAAGGACTCAATTATTGAATGCCTGACTGAAAGGGCACTTCTTTTTAAGAACGCAGGACGAAAGGATCTAGCGGTTCAGGATTTGAGAAAATGCTTAAAAATTGCAGATGGAAATGAAAATTTATTAAAAGGGATACAGGAACAATTGGCAAGTATTTAAAAAGACATTTTTTTACCTATGGTACTGCCGCTGACATAAAAAATTCCTTCCCGGCTTTTATGATTTCTTGCTTTTGCCAAGAAGGAATTTAATTATTCATCCAAACATAGAATTTGTTGCATTCTTACTTTTTCTGATCAATAAAATATGAAACTGAGTTAGTTTCTGAATCTGAACTATAGACATTGCTGGCTTTTTTCCCTTGATTTATTTTCCTTATCTTTCCACCTAAATCCTTTAGTATTTTTTTTACTTTTTCATTATTTTCCTTTTCTAACTCACTTATTTGTTGAATTGTCTTTTTTATATTGCCTATTACTTCTTGAAGTTCTCTAACTCCCTTTATATTTGATGCTTCAAGGTTTTCTATGTTTTTTATACTGTACATTTCTTTAATTTTCTCATAGTACACATAAAATTCTTCATCATTTTTATTTATTTCTTCAATTTTTTTTTGCTTGTCATTTAATAATTTCTCAATGTTTTCTATGCCCTCTTCTTCTATTGCTTTTGATTGAGCATTGGTTAAAAAAAGTAACTCTTCTAACTTTATTTGCTTTTCCCTTGAAACTTCTACAAGTTTTTCAAAATGCTTTTCAATTTGTTGGTTTTCCATTATGTGCCTCTCCTATTTAGCCGCTTTGGGCTGCTTTATTTTTTTGTCTGGCAATTTTCATTGCCTGTTCCCATGTATTTCTTAAATCTTTTGCCAGCATTAAAACTTCTTCAATAATTGAAACATCCTTTTTTATATTTGCTTCTAAAAGCTGCCTGTACATATAATCGTATAACAAATCCAATTGCTCTGCAATCTCATAGTTCCTATCCAAAGTTCCTCGAAACTCTGTAACTATATCCTGAGCTTTTATTATTGTTGTATTTGCTTTTTCAATTTGCTTATCATTTAAAGCCATTTGTGCTTGCATTAAAAACTTAACAAGTCCATTATACAACATAAGTGTTAGTTCTTCACTGCTTGCTGTATACACTGTGTTTTCTTTATACTGTCCATATGGGTTATTGCTTATCATTTCATGACCCCTCCAAGTTTTGTTTATAAAAATATTTAGTAAATACCAAGCTGCTGCATAAGCCATGCAGATTGACTCTCCATTTGACTTAGCATCTTTTCCATAGCTGTAAACTTCCTGTAATATGCCTCCTCTTTTTGATACATCATTTCAAGCATTTTTTGGATCATAGAATCCTTTGCTTTTATTTCGTCAACTATTAAGTTATTAAACTCAGATGCATCCCCAACTATGCCTGCCTTTTCAAGTAAAGCACCTTTTCGCCCACTTGAATCTCTGCTGGTTCTTATGTTTTTTTGCAATATATCATATATTCTTTGAGTTAAGCCGCTTTCATTATACCTTTGGGTAATTTTTTCTCTATCACCTACTGGATTAATTTCAGAATCTTCAGGTTTATTTGTAAAAAGCTTAACCACTTCATCAAAATTATTAGTAAGGGCTGTCCTTAGCTTTGTTTCATCAAGGATAAGTTTACCCCTTTCATAATACGCACCAGTTGATATTCCTATATCAAAAACGCTTATGGATGTTCCTTCAACTTTGTCAAACAAAGCTTTTCTCATTTCATTAAGCATTCCAGAGAGTATACTATCATTACTTAACAACCCTGTTTTTGCTTTTTCTTCCCATTTTTCAATTTCTTCTTCTGACATAGCATCCTTTTGTTCTTTTGTAAGTGGTCTGTAGTCTCTGTCCCTTTTTTGATGTATCAAGCCATTTATTTCATCCAAAATATCATTATAGCTTTCAACCAATCCTTTAATGTTTTCAACTACAGTATCTATATCATTACTAATTTCAAGTGTTACAGTCTCTGTTGTAATTTCATTTAAAGAAAATCTAACCCCGTCAATGGTAAATTGGTTGCTGCTTCTTTTCATTCCTTCAACGCCATTTAATGTAAACTCCGCATCTGTTCCCTGAGTGTATGTTCCTTCAACAATCCCTAGTGCCTTTAAAAGTCCATTTTCTTCATCTGTGTCTTCAAATGTAATGGAAGATGCCTCACCTTCAACTGTAGACGTTAAAGTAAATTTGTCATTTAAAGAATCATACTGTATTTTAACACCTGCATCACTATTATTTATTGCATTCATAATATCTTTTATAGTTGCATTTTTATAACTTTTGCCCACATCAATAACTGTGTCATTTATTGTAAAGATAACATTTTCCTCTGAATTATCTATAGCCAAAGTATTTTTAAAATTATCTTTGATGCTTTCAAGTCCTGACACTAAAGATATTCTATTGCTGGTGTTATCCTCTGGCAAAAAACCTAATTTTCTAAGATCTCCAGCAACAGGTGTTCCGTCTGCCAACATTAAAGTACTGCCATTTAAAGATACATCAAGCTCTATTCTCCCACCTGAACTGCTGACTTTTATTTTTTCTGCTCCAAAGGCTTTGGATAATGAGGTATTAATATCCTCAACCATATGGTCAATATCATCATAATTTTTTAATTCAATAGTTTTAGTAACTCCATCCAAAGTAACATTGATTTTTCTTCCAGCAAGCTGAAAATCCTCTACAGCTTCACTTCCAATTATGTTTCCAGTAATATTTGATGTGCCTTCAATTTTTGCACCTGAAGCCAGTTTATGAACCTCTATAGTATGAGTTTTACTTTCTGCTGCCGAACCTGCAACTGCTGTTACTGCTTTTTCATTGCTTGAATTTATTTTAAATAAACTAAAGGCAGATGAAGATCTAAAATTTGTTTCGGGTTTTAAAAGGTTAAAGTATTTATCGGAAAAGGCTCTTAGTTTATTTGTAACATCTCTGTACATATCCCTTTTCCACTCTAATATCTGCTTATCCTGCTCAACTTTATCCACTTTCATTTTTTCAATGAGCATCAATTGACTTATCATGTATCCCGTATCAACACCTGATGCAAGTCCTGAAAATCTCAATTTGCTGTTTTGTGTGTTATATACACCATATAAAGACATAAGTCTACCTCCTCTCGTCCACCATTATGCCAGCTAATTCCCACATTTTTGCCACCATATCTAGAATTTTTTCAGAAGGAATTTCTCTCACAACTTCTTTTGTATCTGTATTAATAACTTTAACCATAATTTCTTTTGTTCCTTCATGTATTGAGAACTCTAACTGGGTTTGAGCACCTATAATTGCTTTGTTTGCCTTTTCAATGGCATCGATAATTTCCTTAGCTGAAGCATTACGGTCATTTAGGTTCTCGTCCTTTTTGTTTTTTTGCACATTATTATTTTCTGAATTGGTCTTTTTGACACCAACACTATTTTGTACAGTATTATTTGTGTTTTTAAATTGCATTAAAGAAGCATCCATGCTATCAATTCTCATAAAAATCCCTCCGTGATTTTTCATTCATAATTATTATCGGAATTTCGCTATATATAGTTTACAATTAATTTCAAGGCGTAATTTATTGCTTGGTTATAAAAAAATGAAGGGAGCTCTTTTTTGAACTCCCTTGACTTTTCCCTGTCTATAAGCTAATTGCTTAAAATATCCGGACTAACGCTAAAAATAGATAAGGACTTTTCAATCTCAGCTTTCCAATCTGAAAATATAGGAAGCATTTCCTTTTCAATATGTTCTTCTAGATTAGATTCAGTTTTGTTTTCATAATTGTCTACCACTTTGCTCATACAGTCTTTAATTTTGGTTGTAAGAACATCTATTTGACTATCTGGTAACATTTCCTGCATATTTTGGATTACTTTTTCAATGCACATAATCCCATGCATAGTATCTTCTAATACTGTCAGTGCCTCCTCATAACGAAGTTCTGACAGCTGCTTTTGTACATGATTAATTCCCTTTTCCATTGTCCGAAGTAGTGGAAATATGTGTTTTACAACCTGGATATTCTTGTCCATTATACCCGACCTCCCTTTGTCTTCCCATATACCTTTTAATTGTGGAAAGACTTTTACGGAAATATTTTGATTTGTTGCATTTTTTATTATATCGTCATATTTCCACCAATTCCTTACTACTTTTTTAATTAGATATCTTTTGGCTGTGATTTTAGGATTTCATAAAATCAGATACTGCCACATTGCATCCTTGGCCAGCTTGATTACCTTTAGTGAATATAAAAAGCATAATCCGGATGGCGTTAAGGCATATATGATAAAATTCTCAGTAATTAACTTTTCAAATGTTATAATTATACTTCTCAAGATTTTTAACTATCAAAACAGCAGTATTGGTAATATCTAGAAATATCAATGCATTAATATATGAATTTTCAACAGCCATTTAATCTTTAACAGAAAATTTCTTTTCATTTTCTGTTTTAATCAGAGTATTTTTTGCAAACAATTCTTCTCTATTATTTAAGCCGAATATCTAGCCCTACTTTCAGCTAAATTTCCTGTCTTCTCATCATAGAATTGATTATTATCAATATCATAGTACCATTTAGTGTTATTAGGTTCATGGTAATGAATTTGTCTCGGTCTTACTCCCAGGACCGGATTCTCTATATCAATTCTTTCAGTTTTTCCTCTATACCCACAAACTCAAAACCTTTTACAGCCGATAATCCAATATTAGAAATCATTTTCTTCCCCTCTCCCTTCCTTTCAAAAAGCTAACACTCAAAATATTTAGATAAAAACATATAAATATTATATTATTCTATTTTTTCTAAAGAAATATATTTTCAATAAACTTTTTCGTGTTTCGGTTTTTCGTGTTTTGGATGGATTTCCTTTACTTTCATTCTAAGGGTATTTTTTTAAGATGAAATAATACACGTCCGTCTTTAATCATGCCGCTTTTTAATGTTTTTTGATTTTATTTTATAATTTTTCGCCAAAACCATTTTCTCCACAGCCCTTTCATGTTAAAATGATATTAATGGAATTTAGGAAAAGATGCAGCGATATGGAGGTAAGGCACCTTGTCTTTTAAAAAAAATAAAGATACTTTTAATGAAAGTTCAATAATCTCAACTATAAATGAAATTAAATCTAGTAATGACAGCCTTTTGATGGATAACTTTATATCTGAATTTACCCCTTTTATTAAAAAAGAAGTAATAAAATTTACAAAAAGGTCTTTTGAAATAGAAAATACTTTTGAATTTAGTGTTGCTGTTTTAGCATTTAAAGAGGCCATTGATTACTATAGTGAAAACCAGCATTTAAGCTTTTTGGATTTTTCTTCTTTATTGATAAGAAAGCGTCTTTTAGACTATGTAAAATTCAGCAATGGAAAAAAACATTTTCTATTTCCAATTTTGAAAAAAAGCATTTACATTTAATTGAACAACTGCATCTACCGGAACAAAACAAGTACCATAAAGAGTATACCATGTTATATGAAATAAGTATATTTAAAAAAATGCTTAAACCTTTTAAAATATCTGATGAAAATCTTCTCAAGTATTCACCAAGAAATGACATAATAAAACATAAATGTTTTAAAGTGGCGGAAGAAATTTTGAAAAATAATGATTTATTGGAGGATATTTTAACTAAGAAAATTTATCCCGTGTCAAAACTGCAAAAAATTACACAAGTCAAAAAAAGGGACATTAGGTATCATAAAGGGTTTATTGTTTCTGCCGTTTTAATTTTTTCCTCAAAATTAGATACTTTAAAAGGATATATTAATAATTTCTTAGATGAAAAATTTGAAAAAACCGGGGTACTTATAGCAATGAAAGAAAATTATGGTATTGTAGTTACTAAAGAGTTTCTCTTTTTATCAATACCAAAAAAGCCTTCCATGGCAATTGGTCAAACCTTGGAATTTAAATCTTTTTATCTCTCTATAATAAAAGGTGTATCTCATGATATAGTAATAAAAGTGTTGATTATTATTGCTATATTATCAATGAGCGCTGCTTTTTTGTTCAGTTTTTTGGCTCAGCTTTTTCTGGTCTAAAATAAATAATCATATTTTTGCAATTTATGTTGACATAACTAATAATTAACTTATTTGAAAATAATTCTTCGTATTTTTCTTTCTATTGCCATTATTTTTTCCATTCCTGTTGTAATGTCGTTTTCGTCATATTTAAAGAATTTAATTTTGTACCCGTCAACGTGGTATTGTTTTTTCAAATCTTCTTTTGAGAATAAATATATTGTATTTTGAAAGGGTTTTTTCCAACCGGAAATAATTTTTTTATATTCTTTTTTCTTGTTTGTTAATTGGTCAAATCTTTTATGTACATCTTCACTTGTGTTTTCCAGTAATTCTTTGATTATAAGCAAAATATCATCAGATGATAAATCTTCTGCCTTTTTTTCAATTGGTCTGATAACAAAAACATAACCAACAAAAGCAAAACCTACATATACAGTATGGTCATATATGAAAAACACTATATTCTTTATATATTCTCCTTGCTCATTTTCTATAGGTATATCAAAACCATTATATATACACGTAAAATTATCCAGCGGAATAGCTTCTATGAATAAAAAAGGCATCCTGCTATAGAAGAAAACCTTCGCATACCACTCATCAATAAAGTCTTTTTTTTCATAGGGTAAAAAAATATTAACTTTAAATCCTTTTATATAAAATTTTACATGTTTAATTAACATATCTGAAAAGTAATTTATAACATGTATATTATTGTAGTACTTTTCCATTAATAGTCCTTCCTTAACTTCCTTGTATTTTTTCTTATCCGGAATTTCATTCCTTATTTCTTCAATAGACCGGTCAATATACACGCCTCTGCCCAGCTCAACAGCTTTTAGCCGGCCTTGAAAAAAATCAACACAGATAAACTTAGTTTTAAAACAATAAGCAATCTTTTTAATAATATCTCTAAGCATTTTATTCCTCCTTATAGCGTTCTATCACTCATATTAGGAGTTGTCATTAATTTATCTTATGTTATTTCATTCTTTTGCGTTATTGACAATATAAACTTTTCTAAACCTTTAATTACACTTAACTCATCATAATCTAAATATTCAATATTATACTTATAAATACTGTCGCCAAATATTTTTTTAAATTTTTCCGGCACATAAAAATAAATAGTTTTTTCAAAAGGTTTTTCCCAATCTTTAATCATATTGTTAATTTCTTTATCTGTAAACACTTCATTATTTTTTAATTCTTCTAGCAAATCTTGGGATGTAGTTTTTAATAGTTCTTTTATTTTATTTACAATAACACCAGGTGTAATTTTATCATAACTGTCTTTTATGCAAATTGCCTCAACAACAAAATCGCCAAAAGCATAACCTAAATAAAACCCTTCATTGAGTAAAAATAAAAACCATGACTTTTTTCTGCCACTTTCATCTTGTAATTTTATTCTTCCATGATAACTATAGTGGTTAAATATGCATTGTATGTTATTTAATGTTGCAAGTATTTTGCAAAAATATGTTTTTATTGTTTTTGACAATACTTCATGAATTTTTTTATGGAAAAACATATAATTTTCATAGGGAAGTACTATAAATAAATGATAATGTGAAGAACCTAATTTAGCTTCTTTTATAGAATAATCTATTAAATAATTTAAAGTATCCAGGTTTTGCCAGTAATCATCAGACAAAAAACCTTCTTTTACTTTTTTATATTTCCTTTTGTCAGGTATTTCACTTATTATCTCTTCAATGCTTTTGTTAACGTGAATGCATTTTTCAGGTTCAATAACTACTATTCTTCTGTTAAGGAAATCAACTCCTATGCATCTTGCTTTATAACGCTTTAATATATTGAGTTTTTTCAGCCAATTAGACATAAGTATCAAGCCCCTTTATGTGTTCACAGCACAGATAAAATTATCTATTTTCTTCTATTATTTTAAGTAATTCATTAATTGAACCAACACAAGGATTTGGTAAATTTTTATCAAAAACTTCCCTTTCATCAGACGGAATAAACCAGTAATAATCCGTATCAAATTCAAATTCTCTAAATCCACTTTTTTCTGCTGTATCCAACAATAGCTTACAAATAGTTTTTAACTCATTTACAGATATTTTCATTATGCACCACCATTATTTTTAATTATGTTATTATATTTTTCATTCACAATTTGCTTTTCAATTTGTTTCTTATGTACATCACTTCTACCCTCGCTTATCACTTTGCATACCAGTTTTTTAACTATTACTTTAATCCCTAATTCTACTATTGTACCCATTGTTACTCTCTTAATAATACTCAACTAAATATTTATCAACAACGCTTTATTTTACTTAAAATAACTGTTTTTATATTTCATATAATCACCATAAGCTTCACTAATCTTTTTCTTACATATAGATTTCCATTTTTCTAATAAAATTTTTCTTTCTTTTAAATTTTAGTGTTTAAATATAATTTTGCAAATAAATCCCTCATTTTCTTCATTTACTGATAATAATAAATATTCAATACCTTTATTTTTATATATTAACACGACTTCCTAATCTTTAAATCCTTTTTTGCTACTTAAGTTAATTTTTGAAAAATTTCTAATCTGATTAGCATAGTTTATTCTTTCTATATTAACTAAATTTTCAAGCATATAAATGGGTGTTGTGGGGTTTTGTGATATTGCTAATAAGTACTCTGGAATCATTGTTTTGTAATATTTTTTTATAACGATAATGCTTTTTGTGTTTTTTATCCTATTTGACACTGTTATTGTAATAACCTTTTTCTTTAAATCATCGAAATTTGTGATTTTAAAAAGCATCTTAATCAAAATTTTTTTCTTTTCATTACAAATGGGTTCGACATTTAATAAGCTATTCCAAAGCCAATATTTATTTGGAAACTTAGCTAAAAAGTCTTGAAATTCTTCGCATTTGTATTTTTCTTCAATATACAATCTCTTTCCTAAAGTTAAAACAGCTTCTTCAGTTTTATCTACAAGTTTCCATAAATATTTATCAGGTAAGTTTAAATGTCCAAAAACTTCATTGGCTATATTGTTATCAACTAAGTAGTCTAATAATTCATCTTTTAAACATTTAACATTAATAAATAGCAATGTTTTCTCCCAAAATAATTTCTCAATTTCAGAGCCTTTTATCTTTTCTTTTATATCTATCAATAATTCCGGATTAACTATATCTGATTTCATGTTTTTAACATATTCATCTAAATAAAAATCTTCATTAATTATACAGGTTAAATCTTTTAGCGAAGCCTTTTTAATAAATTCAAGCCAACTATTAATATTTTCAAACATCATAACAAACCGGCTCCTTTTCTGGTATAAAAGCTGTTCCTGAACCTTTTACATAACCTCCAGGATAAAACTTTATAACATTATTTTTATTATTCCAACTCTTTGATGTATCTACTCTAAATTCAACATAATAGTGTACTCTATGATGTCTCGGATTATATACCTCCCCATGAATGCATCTTTAGCTCCTGTAATGTTAACTATTGTAGAGCTGTTATTGCTATTGTTTGCGTCATATGTGTACTCTGTTATTGTCTTGTGTTTTCAACATGGGAATTTGTTTGTTAAAGTTTTTTAATCGGGACTTCTCCAATGTACTTCCACAATTTGTATATTATAAATTCACCTTCTTCAAACATATATTCGGGAGTTTGTTTCTTTAATTTTTCTCTTGCTGAAATGTATTCTAAAATGCTCCCTTCATCTTCAAACAAACCATTTTTGTTTAATGTAAAATTTGAATCTTTAAACATTCTTTTTACATCATTATAAACACACGAATAATAATCCGACCCCGGATATCCATAATCATAACCGAGAAATTCAAAGTCTTCTTTTTGTTTATATGGTTCTATTTCACTTTTAGGAAATACCCGCTCTGTTTGGCAAAACAAAATTTCAATTTTAAAATTTGCCATTTCGCATATAGAAATATACTTATTTAAAAAATCCACATCATTACATACATCCACTGATCTTTTATCAACATCTGATCTAAATACTTTTTCACTTAAATAGCTATCAATATACTTAAATTCCATCAAGTCCACATTCTCAGTATATTTATCAAGGGGCCAAATATCACCCTCTATTCCATCATAGTTTTTAAATTTCCCTGCATAATTTCCATTTATCCTCTTAATAATGAAGCCATTGGAATAATACTTTTTCTTTTCCATTTTATTTATTCTCCTATTTATTTGCAATGTTATAAAATAAATTATAAAAAGTTTGCTTTTGTAAATGTTAAAAGTTAACTAAAAAGTCTTACATACTCAAAGGCAATAAAGTTTCCACTTACTATTTAAACTTAATATCTTACCATTTTAATTTTACTTGTAAGGAATATGCCTTCCACGAATGTGTGTATAATCTAATCCAACATCCCAATA
Organism: Clostridium sp.; assembly: GCA_012517995.1. Classification (GTDB taxonomy): domain Bacteria; phylum Bacillota; class Clostridia; order Acetivibrionales; family Acetivibrionaceae; genus Herbivorax. The sequence continues at coordinate 785 of JAAYTS010000065.1, read as the reverse complement.
GCTACCACTTCCGTCTAAAGTTGCAAAATTAAATATGAACATGGAAGACAGAAGATTTGGGATAGTAAAATCGTCCTGTTTCAACTAACAATGTAAAAAATCTATAATTTGTTTAATTTTTATTTATTTTATCATGTTTTTCATTTATTTTAACCAACCTAGAACCAAATTTTTATTGACATTTACATTACCCTAAATGATATTTTGCAATATATTTTTTAATTACATTACAAAATACTCTATATGTTTTTGTCATATATATCCTTAGGAAAGATTATTTTTCTTACTATCATTATATCTTTTAAAAGTATTTTTTTCTATATAATTTCTTCATAATTGACATAATAAATTTTCCTGTTGCCTATGCTTTAAGATCCGTCCGTAGAAGTTGGTTATGAATGTCCTTCAGGACAAACCTCACATAATACTTGGGGAAGCTTTAAAATAAGTTGGGAAGTTCAAAATATTGACACTCTTGACTTGTTTTCAGATGATAAAATAATAAGTTTTCAGTATACATCTAGCTATTAAAATTAAGTTTGTATGATTATGTATAAGCATTATAGGAAAAAATATTTGATTAATAAAAATATACGTTAACGTGGACTGTGCCTGCAGTTTTAATATAACTTTTAAAGTTCGTGACAAATAAAAAATGTAGGAAACACATGAGCAAAGATTTGATTGTATTTAGTGAAAAGTAAAAGCAAAGATGTGGTTTACGTATAAAGTTTAGATAACTTATAAAAGAACTGAAGATTTAAAAGTTGAAAAGCAAATAATTT
>JAAYTS010000064.1 GCA_012517995.1 Clostridium sp. | reverse complement strand
TTAATAATGTCTTCTACTCTTCTGTAAAACAAATTCGTGAAGCTGTAAGGGGGTTCATTAATTCAATTAACAATGTTCCGGAGCAGGTCATAAACAGGTTATGCCTGCGAATGTAAAATCATTATCGTAATCTATATAGTAGAAAATTTATATCTTTGAAAGATGCCTTAAAAAGCGTAGGACTTTCAAGTAGTGCATACTACAGGATGAAAAAGGAAAGTGCAGTTATAAAAAGTGAAGTAGACCTTTTAGATACCTATAAACTTTTATTTGTTGTCGATATTTTATTAGATCATCCTTTTACCAGTGCATTAAATCTTGGTATTGAATTTGCACAACTTGGAATAAAGCTGTCAAGAGATGATGCAAGAAGATTGAGAAGGGATGCCGTAGACTACATAATAAAACATAAACTTAGGCAAAACTCTAAACTTTACACTTTTTTAAATGAAGATTGTGCATGGTGTGCTGATTTTTCAGAATTTTATATAGATGGTGAAAAACATTACCTATTTAAAATTATAGATGATTATAGCAGATTTGATATTGCAACTGCTATTCTTAAAAGAGCCACAACTGCCAATGCTTTGGAAGTTATTAATGAAGCTGTTGAGAGATGGGGCAGAAAACCTCTCTCTTTTAAAACTGACAGAGGCACTCAATTTAAAAAGACTTTCGAAAGTGGATTAAAGGAACTTGGCATATCTCATATTAAAAATTATCCACAATACCCCAAATTTAATGCGAAGATTGAAAGGCGATTTTTAGATTTTAAGTTGTTTTTGTTAAATCATCAAGGAGAGGATGCAAAAACTTTAATTATTCAAGAATCCAATATTCACAATTACATATCTCTTCATAAATCACTTGGAGAACTTACTCCATGTGAAGTTTACTGGGGAGGAAAATCTCCTCCTGATAATTCACCATATAAAATTAAATCTGTTAAAGATTATTTTCCTAATTTTAATAAAGATATCTGTATTAAACTTTATTAACCAATTATTTTTTTAGGAAAAAGGTGACCCGTTACTAGTGTAACTATAGACTTACTTATTATTTATTATATTTATACATGTTTGAAATTTACAAAAAGCATAATATAGTCGAAACAACTATGTTATGCCTTAAGTTTAATTAAATATTGTTAATTTAAGTCTCTATACTTTAACTTTTGTCAAGTAAACCGTACCAATTTTTTTAGGGCTTAAATTCCCACTTTTTAATCATGCCGACATTGTTGCTTTTTCTAAATATTGGATCATATTCTAGCCCGATTGATTTTTTGAGACTTACACGACAATTTAGTGAAAACTCTCTTCTTCTATGATTTTTCCTGTTTGAGGATCAAAAATCATTCTTGCAATTATTGCTCTACTAGAATCTGTATCTTTTAAAACATCAAGCGTCCATTTCCTCTTTCCTGTATGCAAAATTATTACAGCAGCATCATCTAATTGATCCATAAAGCCTTTATTATTATTTTTTACTATGTCAACAACATCACTTACATCAATTTTCCATTCAGAAGTATCTAATTCATCTCTTCCTCCTTTTAGCAATCCATGAAAGAAGAGAAATCTGACAATTGACTGTTTTTGCATATCAATAAAAACGTCACAAGTATTATGCTTCCAACCAAAAAAATCTTCGTTTAAAACATAGAATTGATAAGAAATAATTCCTTGTTTATCTTCAAATGATTTTTTGTCTTCAAATGAAACTCCAATATTAATGAGAATAGCTCCTTTATGCCATGTTTTTGCTCTTTCCTCTGCATAATTTAAACCATCTTTAATTGAATGAATTGGTTGAGGCAATAAAACTTCGGTATAGTCATTAATATCCTTTTTACTCCAATGATTTAAATCTAAAAAAAGATACATTCCTATTAGCAGAACAAAAACAAACAAAATAAACAAAATAATCTTTAAAGGTCTCATATTATTTAATGCTCCTGTTTTTTTCTAGAACTAAATTATAATTCGTGAAGGCATCAGCATAAACAATCGTTTCGTTACCATACCTTTCAGCTTCAATTCCAAAACCATTATATCTCGCTAATATTTCTGCTGAAGGAGCTTGTGTATTTATCTTCAAAATAAGCCCTTCATGCGCCAGTACCATTCCAACGTACTCAATATTTGTTTCATTATTCCAAAGTCTTTTTTCAACTTCTTTTCTTGTTCTTTCTATTCCCTTTACCTGTCGTTCGGCTACTTGAGCTGTTCGAATTAATACTTGACCAAGACCTATTGAGGCATCCCCTCTAAGTCTTATTTTCAACCAATCTAAATTATCATCAGGAGAAAAGCATCTAATTTCTCTAAATAAAACTGATTGTATCATTTCTTTTGAAACATTAAATTCCTTACTTGTTTTATCAACAACCTCATTATATTTGTTAATAATACCCAATGCATCTATAGTGCTGTTTCCAAAAACATTTCCCAAACTAGCTTTCATATTAAATTGTTCACTAAATGCATTATCTAAAGTCCTTATTAATTCTGCTTCTGCTTTAGGAACATAGTTATTATTTAAGTTACCATATAAATTATCCAAATTCCAGATATGCATCTTTGCAGAACCTGATAAATAATTGTCAGTGGAGGTATTGAATATAGTTTTAAAATCAGGCTGGGGTTTAGGAGCAGGTCTAGGGTTAGGTGTTTTACCCCAAAATCCAAAATATTTTCCAAATACGTCATCCTCAATATCAATATCTGCAACTAATTGATTATATGAATTTGTATATTGTACTAATTTTGCTTCTTCTGTTTTAAATGTACCATAAATCAAATTGTCTTTTATTAAGTTAATGGATTTGTCAGAATTGACTTGAAAAGAATACTCAATTCCATTTAGTACTACTTTTGCTGTCTTATATTCAGCATTCCAATCGATCTTTCCATTTCCTTCAGCAACAAGCTGTCTTATTGGCGTGTTTCCTGATGGATCAAAGTACATAATAGGTTCATTATGACAATACGTATACAAATTCAAGCTCAATGGATCCCTTAGATCACCTCTGTATGTATCCTCCTGCAAGAATCTTGCTATATTAGGGTCATACATTCTTGCATTTAGATAATACAGCTCTGTCTCCTCATCATACTGATAGCCTGCATACTTAATGTTATTGTTTACATCTCCTGTAGACTCTAATATATTACCAAATGGGTCATAGTAATAGGTTGCCTCAACAACTCCTGTATTTGCATCAATTAGTGCTGTTACATCTGCATGCCCGTTATACACATAGTAGTAAGAATCTTCATCAACATCTCTCATTAGTAGATTAATTCCATATAAGTTTCTTGCTACCTGATCTCCAGTCCCATCTACTTCAAGTACTACTTTGTCATACTCA
>JAAYTS010000063.1 GCA_012517995.1 Clostridium sp. | reverse complement strand
TACTTAAAGATAATATTATTTTGGGATTATTATTTAAAAATGAAGCAAATGTATATTGTTTTGGATGATTTTTGATTTTAGTAGTGAAAAACAGAATTTAATATGATATTATGAAAAAAGCAAATACCTATCTATTAAAGTTGCAAAATAATCTTTATGAGTTTCTGCACGGCGAATAAGCTGTGCTTCTCCATTTTCTTTTAATAAAACTTCTGAAGAACGCAGTTTTCCATTATAATTATATCCCATTGCATAACCATGTGCCCCGGTGTCATGAATTACTACTAAATCTCCTACATCAATCTTAGGCAACATTCTGTCAATTGCAAACTTATCATTATTTTCACATAGTCCACCTGTTACATCATATTTGTGGTCACAGGGTTCGTTTTCCTTCCCCATAACTGTAATATGATGATATGCCCCATACATTGCAGGACGCATAAGATTTGCAGCACAAGCATCTAATCCAATATAATCCTTGTGTATATGCTTTTCATGTATTGCACGGGTGACAAGGCAGCCATAAGGTCCAAGCACAAACCTTCCAAGCTCTGTATATATTGCAACGTCTCCCATACTAGCTGGAACTAAAATTTCTTCAAAAGCTTCTTTTACACCTTGTCCAACGCTATAGATGTCTGTAGCTTGCTGTTCTGGGTGATATGGTATTCCAATTCCCCCTGAAAGATTAATAAATGCAATATGTGCACCTGTTTCCTCCCCCACTTCAACAGCTGTCTTAAATAAAATTTTTGCAAGAGCCGGATAATATTCATTTGCCACAGTGTTACTTGCTAAAAATGCATGAATTCCAAAATGTTTTACACCTTTTTTCATTAATTTTTTAAAACCTTGCTTAAGCTGTTCTAGTGTAAACCCATATTTAGCCTCTCCAGGACTGTCCATTATAGCATTGTCAATAACAAAGTCTCCTCCAGGATTAAATCGACAGGATATAGTTTCTGGAATGCCTGCTGTTTCTTCAAGAAAATCAATATGTGTTATATCATCAAGGTTTATTATTGAATTTAACTTCTTAGCGTATACAAAATCTTCCTTCGGTGTAACGTTTGACGAAAACATTATTTTATCTCCAGAAAAGTCCAAGGCTTCTGACATCATAAGCTCTGTATACGAAGAACAGTCTACACCAAATCCTTCTTCTTTTAATATTTTTAGTATTTCGGGGTTTGGAGTAGCTTTAACTGCAAAATACTCCTTAAATCCCTTGTTCCAACTAAAAGCCTCTTTTAACTTTCGAGCATTTTCCCGTATCCCCTTTTCATCATATAAGTGAAATGGTGTTGGATACTTTTTTACTATTTTATTTAGTCTTTCAAGATTAACAAATGTTTTTTTCATTTTGTCCCACTTCCTTTCATTATTTCAATCAGTTTAATTTCATTTTTTAATGATTCTTTCAATAAATCAATTAAATTCTTCTTTTTAGAATAAAGACATGTAGAATATTCTCCATCATCTATGTCTCCAGTCATAACATTTTCTGAATCTGTAATAAGTCTGATTTGCTGTCGTGATTCCTGTACGTGATATATAATTGCACCCTCTAAGTAAAAAGAATGATTTGTAATGAGTACCACCTTGATATCTCTTTTTATGCCCTCTGTTATTTCTTCTAAAATCTCTTCAAGTACTTCTTTTGATGCTGAAATATAAACCCTTTCCTTGGCCCTGCCAATCATATTTTTCATTTTGTCCAAAATATGTTTCTTTCCTTTTATTGTGATATAGCCTCCTTTTTCTTCTCTTTTTTCTGGAACATTTTTTATCAATTCCTGTTTTAACTTTTGAAGTTTTCGAATTTTATTGTCACAAAATTCTTCTAAAGGTACTGGCGTATATTTAGTTGCAGCTTCCTCAATTACAAAAGATCCTCCCTTTTCAACTAAAGTGGCAAGGGAATTATATGTATTAGAACGTGAAATGCCTGTTATTTTTGCAGTTTCATATCCATTTAATTCACCTTCTGAAAGCAGTGCTAAATATATAACTGCCTCTTGCCTTGTAAGATTAAACTGAATAAGATAGTCAATAACATCCATTTAATCAACTCCACTTCATTAGTGTTCCTCTTTAGTAATACTATACACTATTTTTTATATATTGTCTAGTCTACTCAAAAAAAATTTTGATAACAATATACTTATCTAAATTTCTATTAAATATTTTTAATCCAAAACACGATTATATCATAGCACAGATAAAAGACTTTCCAGAAAGAGCAGTAGCAGAAAAATGGTTAAAATCAGGTTATGTAGACAACAATGTATTCAACAGAATAAACAAATAAGTGGTTAATTACAGAAGTTACTTCAAATAACTTGCTAGATGAATTGCTAAGGGAAGATGGCATTGATGTTGAAAAAATAATTAATAATCTATTACAAGAAGAAGTCATATCAAGTTGATTCAACTGGAAATGGTGTGTTTAATCATACTTATGTAGTTTATCAAGTTCAAGGTCAACATGGATCACAAACAAAGTCAGATATCTGGATATGTGGAAATTCTCCATACGAGTCAAATGTAAGACTAAGTGACACAAATACTGCAAGTATAAACTCACATAGAACAATAAGAAATATATAATCCATACTTTTTCTTATGTTTTCGCTAGCCGTAGCAGGTAGAATTAATTTTAGCAAAAGATCGTTATTGCTTATCCCTCCTACTATAAGAACTATAGATATGATATTAAATGTACTCTATCCATTCCCTCAAGATAATTATATATTATTAAACTTATATGTAATTTCATACATTGTATATGGATTTTATGTTTTAATAAAACTTTTATATACAGCAAAAAGGCAAGGTGCAAAACAGTTATTAAGTAATTATGTCTTATTGCTGGTAGGTACAAGTCCAATGGGGTTTCAGTTGTTTTCTGTTTATATAGCCAGACTGTTTAATTTAAAAGAAGCCTTCAAATCTAATATTATCTTTTTGATTCTTTTAACTCCTTTTTTAATCTATACAGCTTACTCTAGTGGACTTTTCAATGCTAGGTTAAATATTGATAATTGAACCCCTGTACCCTATGAAATTGTATACATCGCTCGCTTTACTTATTAAATATTAGTTCATGTTTTAGCCCCATTAAATTATTGCGACCTACAGTCTTTATATTACTGTAATTATAATCTAGCTATCGAATATCCTTAGAATTTCGCTTGCCATGTAATATAATGAGATTTTTGATATTTATACTTGTTCTTCCTTAACTACCCTTATTCGTATACCACCATTTTTTATTGCAAGCTTATTATAAGCAATAATTATTGCAATGAGAAAAATATATAGAGCAAAAAGCAAAAATATACAATATATCAAAAAGGCTAAAATCATGGCAATCGGGGAAATAAGCCCTTTTAATAGTGTTGAATATATTAGCATACATGGTGCAAAACACAAAATAATAACGGGAAGTAGTAGTATTTGGAAGTGAATCTTAGTTAGGGTTTTTAAATCAATATGTTTTATTTCAACATTCATAATTGAAACCTCACTTCTAAAATATTTTAATCTTGCCGCTGGATTATCATATCAAAATTAATGTATGGATTATTACAATCAAATAAGTCATGTGCGTGGGAGTTATCATCTTTACTAATCTCGTTTAGTAGCTCAATTAAAGTATTCTTTAAAAATTCATAATCTTTTTCAGTAAGACCTGCAAAGTAAAGAGTTTCTCCGTAATGGCACATACCAAAGGAAAAACTTTTATTCGGTAAAAAACTAAGCTGAGACCAATTTATACAATCTATATTATTAATAAATGAAATAAAATCTTTATTTAATTGTACAATAATTTCTATATCAGTAATTGAATTTTTTTTATTTACCTTCTCTATTGTATATATGTACTGATTACATGTCAAGTAAGATAAGAAATTGCTTTGAGAATCATTCTCAAGAAAAATAAATTTAGCATATTCATAATTTTTATCAGTAACAAAATAATCTATAATTTTTTTTATATATAGCAAAGATAAATTGTTAGGAGTTTTATCTATTTGCCAAAATTTTTTAAATGAAACTTCTCCACAATAATATTTACTCATTATTATTCACTCCATTTTATTCATTATTGATTTTAATGTAGACCTAGGGAATTAATAACTATTATGCTAATGCTGGTAAAAGCAATATAGATAATCCTGCTATAGCTAATACAAGTGCGGCTGCAACTGATATAATTACTAGTGTCAACATAATTTGATCAGCCCATGAACCACCATTAGCTACAAGTTGCGTTGAAAAATATTCTTTTATTGCATCCCAAGCTTTTGTAGCTTTTCCATTCAAATCGTCATCATCATTACATTTAGTATCATATATAACTCTATTAAGAGGTTTCATATAAACTAAGTAATGTAACTCTCCACACCTTGGACAGTGATACAGTACTATATGTGCGTTAGCTATATCTTCACCTTTGTAAAAAAGATGTACATTTATATGAGGTATTTCTGCCTCAAAGTTAGTGATATTAAGATGATTTCTGTATTTGTTTTTCAAATATGCTACTACGTTTGGAATAGGGTGACTTTCTTCATAACTATATTTAACCTCTACATTACCATATTTTGCACCGTCTTGCCAATATGGGTTAGCATTAACTATCATAAAACTTGACATCATAATAGAAAAAATAAGTACAAAAGATATTATTTTCAAAGCATTTTTACGTTTTGTTAATGTTTTCATTTTAACTCCTCCTCATTTTCATAGCATTATTTGTGAGTACTCAACATTATAGTCAATTACACTCGTGCACCTCCATATATTATTATGTGATAAACAAATTTGTAAATATTAAATTTCAACAAAATAATTGTTGTTTTTTTGTTGAAATTTGCTGTTCTTGTTATAATTGTGATAGATAACATTAGTATCTGTATCTACCAAAAAGTTTTTCCCCTTTATAATTTGTGTCAAGTAAATGTAGGCAATTTTTTCTTTTTCCTGTAACTCTAGTTTTAAACTTTATTATACATCATCTCGTTTTTACATGTAATAATATTGAATAATTACTGCTTTCTTTTACAATAAAAGACGTATGAAGGGTTTTGGGAGTTTCTTTAGAACATGCTTATAAACTAATCCATAAAAAGGAATTTTCCTTTATTCAAATTGGTAAAAGACTCTTGTTGCCAAACCTGCCTTTGAAAAAAAGATCCTTTGTCAGAGTGGCAAAAAGAGCTGGTCTTGATAACTGCAATTTTCACTCATTAAGGCATACATATGCGACAAGACTATTTGAACTTGGAATTCCTGTAAATGTAGTATCAAAATTACTTGGTCACGCAAAAACATCTATAACAACCGATATTTATATAAGTCTTATACCTCAATTAAAGACGGATGCTGTGAAAGCCTTGGATTCTCTACATCAGAGCAAAGTTGTTCACTAACCATCTTCAAACCATCCACAACTCATTTAAGATGTTTCTAGCTAATTTTAGACCGTTTCAAAAACTAAAATTTGTAAATCCAACCTTGAATTCATCCATGAATAAGGGCAACAAAAAAGCCTTGAAGCACTGACTATTCAACACTTCAAGAACTTTTTACTTTGGAGTCCTCAACCGGGATTGAACCAGTGACCTCATCCTTACCATGGATAGTCTCAACGGTTTGAAACACAGTATTTAAGGGCTTTATAAGAACAAAAAACTGAAAACAACCCATCCACAAACCATGGAATAAACTTATATAAATGTGGTAATCTTCATTTTTTTTGTAGAACCAATCCATTGAGGACTAAAATATTGTTAATTTTTTCATGCAACAAACATTGCCTTATTAAAAAAAATACGCTAAAAATTTTAATAAGAATGAATTTTTAAAAGGAGTTGCCAAAACTAACCAAAAACTACTTTTTGACCAATAAAAGTAGTTTTTTTATTTGCCAAAAAACTTTAGATAGTGTAAAGTTAATGTTTTTCCTGATTATGAAACTTGTGATGAAATGCCAAAATATGAGGACTGGTTTTAAAGAATAAATTCTTATAACCTTAAGTTTGTAGTGCTATTTTTTGTTTTGTGCAGGAGGTTCAATACTTAAAGATAATATT
>JAAYTS010000304.1 GCA_012517995.1 Clostridium sp. | reverse complement strand
GGAGGGCGCTGCAACACTGGCTCCTACTATTACAGCTTCTTGGGCTCCAGGTACTGAAACTGGTTCTACATCAGCAACTATCACAGGCTCTGCTGGTTCTGGTAATCACTTCGCTGTTAAGGTATCCAGCACATCCCTTCCCACTCCAAATGTTGGAACACTTATTACCGGTATTTCTACGTATGTGTCGGGCGGCAACATTTCGGCCGTAGAGGTTGGCGACTTTGTAGGTCTCTATGAAGTCACTGCTACTAACACAGCTGTTAAGTTCGTTCAGCATACCTTAATCGCTGATGATATAAAAGAGTAAGTATAATAAACCATAAAGGAGGATGAAGCATAATGGCCGATATAGAAAATGTAAGGAAAGCGCCAGTTGTAATTGATATTGGCGACGGTATTGAAAGAAGACTTAGGTATACGTTAAATGCTTTTGCACTAATTGAAGAGAAGTATGGAACTATTGATAAGGCTATGGAAATATTGAAATCCGGCAGTATAGCAGCTGTTAGGTTTGCATTATGGGCGGGTCTTATACATGAGGATGAAAACCTATCTGAGCACTATGTGGGTAACCAAATAGATTTATCAGACTTAGAATACCTAGCAGAAAAAATGAATAAAGCAATGATGGGGGATTTACCACAGGATGAGGTAGTTAACCCAAACTAAGAGGTCCCGGGAATAAACAAGGCCAATCCGCACAGCAAACAACAGAAGATGATGGTTGGGATTGGCCTTTTATGTTATTCTTCGGGACTGTAGAACTAGGAATGACTGAGGAACAGTTCTGGAATACAACACCAAGGAAATTTAGAGCATTAATGGATGCTGCTATAGAATATAAGCAAATGCTGTATGGTTCTAGTGACAATAAGACTAAGCTGCAGTTTGGATATATTGACCAAATTCCCGGATGGTAGGAGGTGTAGCTAATGGGATTTTTCGCTAATTTAACAGCTAAGCTTGGAATTAATACTTCACAATTTGATAAAGGTTTAAGAGCTGCATCTGCTGCCGTAACTAGGTTCTCCAAACAGGTAGCAAAGGACTTTAAGACTACTTCTAAAGGCGCCGCAAGTGTTAGTAATAATTTTAAGATACTCGAAAATGCAGCTGATAAAGGTTACAAAAGTGTAAGGAGAATTACGCAAGGAATTATAGTCTCTCAAGCATTTTATAGGTCTGTTCACGCTATACAAGACATTACTAAAGAGCTGTACAATTTCTCCCAAGCTGTGGAAGAATCTAGAGTAGCTTTTACAGGACTTATAGGGGAAGCTGATAAAGCTAAGAGATTTAATGATACCCTTCAAGACTTGGCTGCTGATACACCTTACACATATGAGCAGGCTGCTGACGCTGCTAGATTACTATTGGCGTATGAGTTTGAGCTACAGAGTATGGAAAGGATAATGAGAAGTATAGCAGACGCTGCAGCAGCGTCAGGTAAGACTGAATCATATAAAAATATAGCTGCAGCGCTAGGACAGATACAAGCCAAGGGTAAGCTTACTGCTAGGGAGCTAATAAGGCTAGCGAACGCAGGAATACCTGCGTATCAGATACTAAGAGAAGAGTTAGGTATGACACACGAACAAATATCTAACTTAGGGAAAGCCCCAGTATCTGCTGATATAGCTATTCCAGCTATCCTTAGGGGAATGGAGAAAAGATACGCTGGAGCATCCGCGGCGATGCAGAGAACTACAAGAGGTTTAGCTAACGCTATTAGAGAAAACCTTCTGATAATAAGCCAAAATGTCTTCGACCCTCTGTACCAGAACTTCAGAGTTAATATGGAGAGAATATCTAATAGATTAGAAACAATGCGGGATGATGTAAGGAAGGGCGGTTTCGGTTACATGTTAGCGAACATGTTTCCACCGGAAATCGTTCAGAGGATACAATTATTTGCAGCTAATATACAGATGTTTATACAGAACATAGTAGCTATGTATAAATCGTTAGCCCCAGTTAGACACGCTTTCACTGAGCTATTTCTAAACACGTTTAACGCAGTTATGCCGTTTATTAATATGTTTACGCGAATACTTGCTGTATTAATGCAAATGTTAACAAGTAACAGTACTGCAGTTAGAATATTCGTTTCAGCGCTTGGTGGTTTGTTTATAATAAACACTGTGATAAAACTAATACTTGGTTTTAGAGCGGCTTTGAAATCGCTGCTGATAGTTAAGATAATTGCGCAGGGTGTAGTATATCTAGGAAAAGCGATAGGGTATCTAACAATGATGCTAGCCACTAATCCACTTGCAGCTTTTGTTGGGTTAGCAGTAGGCGGATTATTGGCTATGACATTGGCTAGTAAGAAGTTCGGAAGTACTATAGATAACTTAATGGGTAAAGTATCTGGGGCATTTGGCGTAGACCCATCTAAGATATTCGCACCTAAAATGGAAGAAAACACGAAGATTGCTGATGAGTTCAATCAAGAACTTGAGCTATCTAGTGAAGGGCTTAAGAAAATGGGGGATAAGGCCAAAGAAGCCGGTAAGAAAGCTAAGCAGGCTTTAATGGCATTTGATGAGGTATTTGTACTTCCCGACCTAGATGCGGGTGCGGGTGCCGAGGGCTTAGATGACATATTTGATTTCTCTGATATAGAGACACCAGCTATACCGCCGTTTGATGATAGTGAGATGTTCCCTGATGTTGGCGCAGCGATAACTGAATGGACCCAAGGCGTAGCTGACTCCATTCGCGATAAGCTTACCAAAGCAATAGTCGGCGCAGGTATAGGGGCGATCATAGGCGGTATAATAGGTGGTATATTTGGAGGATTGCCTGGGGCGGTTCTGGGCGCTAAGATAGGTGCGGCTGCTGGCGCAATAGCAGGACTATTCTGGGAGAAGCTAGTAGAGTTCTTCAAGTCACCTACTGGTATAGGTGTTGGAATAGGTTCTACACTAGGAGCAATAATAGGCGGTATGATTGGTGGGCCAATAGGTGCTGTTGTAGGTGCTATACTCGGAGGTACCGTTGGTGGTATAGTAGGTCGCTTTTGGGAAGATTTAGAAAAGGCGTTTGAAAATAGTACCGTCAGAGGGGCGACACTCGGAGCTGCACTAGGGGCATTAATAGGGTTTACCATTGGGGGACCCCTAGGAGCAGGTATAGGTGCAGTTATAGGTGGTGGCCTAGGCGCTGTAGTTGGTCATTTCTGGGAAGACTTAAAGAAAGCGTTCGAGTCGGATGCGGGTCGAGGCGCGACTATAGGTGCTTCAATAGGTACTCTTATAGGACTTATGGTTGGTGGTCCGATGGGTGCGGCATTAGGTGCTGTTCTTGGCGGTGTAATTGGTGGATTGCTCCCATTATTCTGGGAACGTGTAACAGAGTGGTATGAAAAGTCCAAAGCCAAATTTGATGGTTGGTGGAAAGACACTAAAGAGGGCTTTGTAGATTGGAAGAATAAAACTGTTACGTCCATTGTAGAATGGAAAGATAATACTGTAACTGATATAGGTTATTGGTATGATGAAACTAAAACTAAATTAGGTAATTGGTGGGATGAAACTAAGACTGGGTTTATTGGTTGGTATGATGAAACTAAGACTAAACTAGGTGATTGGTGGGATGAAACAAAGACTGGGTTTATTGATTGGTATGATGAAACTAAGACTAAACTAGGTAATTGGTGGGATGAGACAAAGACTGGGTTTATTAATTGGTATGATGAAACTAAGACTAAACTAGGTTATTGGTATGATGAAACTAAAACTAAATTAGGTAATTGGTGGGATGAGACAAAGACTGGGTTTATTAATTGGTATGATGAAACTAAGACTAAACTAGGTTATTGGTATGATGAAACTAAGACTAAACTAGGTGATTGGTGGGATGAAACTAAGACTGGGTTTATTGATTGGTATGATGAAACTAAGACTAAACTAGGTGATTGGTGGGATGAAACTAAGACTGGGTTTATTGATTGGTATGATGAAACTAAAACTAAACTAGGTGATTGGTGGAATAAAACTAAGACTGGGTTTATTGATTGGTATGATGAAACCAAGACTAAATTAGGTGATTGGTGGGATGAAACCAAGACTGGGTTTATTGATTGGTGGGATGAAACATATATAGGTTTCTCTGGTTGGTGGGAAGACTCTAAGATAGGATTCTCAACATGGGCAGAAGATATCTACGATGATGTAACAGAATGGTTCAGTAAGTTATGGAAAAAGCTTAAAGACTGGTTCGAGGACTTAAAGTTTTGGAAGAAAGAAGCCAGAGATGCGGAAAGTAGCATAGCATCTACTCGTTCTTCTGGAGGTATGGTTGGACCTTACAGCATGGACCCTGTTACTATAGGCCATGCTAAGGGTGGGGTATTCAATAAGGAACATATAGCCAGACTTAATGAAGGCAACAAGATAGAAGCTATATTACCTGTAGAAAACCCTAGCGCTATGGCTAAAGTACGTCAAGCGATATTCGGTGGCGAACCTATTGAAATGTTCAATAGGTTGGTTAATGATATAATTTCAGCGCAACCTAGCCCTATAATTTATGGTGGTAATCAGCAACCTACGCCAATATATGTAGGGACACTTATAGCCGATGAAAGAGGTCTCAGAGAACTTGAGCGTAAATTATACGATATCAGAATAGCAGAGAGACACAGAAGAGGTGAGTGACATGATAGTTAAATTAAATGGTAGAGCTATAAAAACACCGCCTATCTGGGAAGTTGAGCGCTACAAGATTAGTAAAGCAGAGCGTGTAGCATCTGGTAATATGGTTATGGATACTATAGCAAGGAAGAGGAAGTTTATTGTAGGCTACCCAGAACTATCAGGTCAGGACCTAGATACTATATTAGATATTATAGACACAGATGATGAATTTATTAATTTGGAGTATGAAGAAAACGGCAAAATGAAATCAGCAGTAGTGTACTGCGGGCCTATAAGGGCAAAGAAATACAGAACCAATATGGGATGGTACTGGGTGGATATTTCATTTAATTTAATTGAAAGATAGGTGATAGGTGTATGTATCCTGTTTCGCAGAAATACCACGAAGAAATGAGGGCCGACAGGCGTCGTGTATTCGCACGGTGCCAGATAGATTACACCTCGCCATTTTTAGATCAAAGCATTGAAGTTATGCCAAGCGAAACGGCTCGCTACAGCTACCCCGAGCATACGGCAGACAACCTGACGGAACCGTATGCAAAATTTGCCTCCTTGGACGGCTCTTGCAAGGCTGACGGCACCTGCTACCCTGCGCCTGGCCCGGAAGAAGAGAAATATATGCAAATGGGCTGGTGGGGCGAGAAACTGGCCGGGGCAGGTGGGGCGTTTACCTCGCCCTACCCAACACTGACCGTGATGTTTTTCAGCCGGCCAATAGATTCCCTAAAGGTAGTAGGCGACAGCAAGCGGGAAGAATGGCCGGTGGACTTTGAAATAAAGCTGCATGATGAAACTGACGATGTTTTATACACTGAAACTGTAACCGGCAATACGGAAATAACCTGGTCCAAGCCCCTGGGGGCAACAGTTACGCAGGTAGTCAAAATGACCCTAGAGATTACCCGTTGGAGCCACGTCGGGCGGCAGGTGAAGATCCTGGAGTTTTTCTCCAGTCTGCAGGAAACATACGAAAACGAAGATATAATTTTGCTTAGTCTGCTGGAGGAGCAAGAAGTCAGTTACGGTTCGCTGCCCGTAGGAAATATTAGCTCAAACGAGATAGAAATTAAGCTTTACAACCGAGACCGGCGCTTTGATGTCGGCAATACCAATAGTCCGCTATATGGATTATTGAAACCCAACCGACGCATAAGGCCAGAGCTGGGGGCGGCAGGGGGCGGCTGGCACACAGAGCTGGAACAACTTTATTCCGATATGTCGAGACACCTCGTGGTTGGACACGGCCTTGCACGAAGTTTTACCGCCGGCGGAACATTAGGCGGCATGACAGAGGTTAGAATATCTGTTCTGGGGGTAGAGCGATTTTTTATGCCGCCCGATACGATAACGTTCCATATCTACAACGACAATGATGGTGAGCCGGGCAGTTCGCTTGGACATACCATAACACAGGGAACGGACTGGCCGGAAGGGGCAACGCCGGAGTGGTTCATCGTAGACATAACGCTAAATGAAGCACTGGCGCAGGGTGTCCGATATTGGATAGTTCTGATAGCTTCTTCGTCCGGGCATCCCTCCGGCTATATCAAAACACGTGTTTCCACTACGACAACCATCCCGGGAGAGCGCTTTATGACTTATGACTTCAGTTCCCCTAATCCCCGTTGGGATCCTCTACCGGGCAGCCTGACCTTCAGGCTGGAGGCCCCCTCACGGGAGTATGTCCCCCTGGGCGTGTTCTGGACCGGGGACTGGAGTATCCCAGACGACGGCTTGTTTGCGCAGACAACGGCAAGAGATAGACTGGAGTTGTTAAGACACAGCACCTATGAACCCGGCAGCGACTTTGCGGACATAGACAATCTGCACGATCTGGCCGTCGATATTCTCCAAAAAGCCGGACTGACCAATACTGAATACTGGATCGATCCCGGGCTAGAACATTTTAGGACAGCCTACGCCTATATCCCCCCCCAGTCCCATCGTGAGGCGCTGCGGTTGGTTGCCGAGGCGTGCGCGGGGCGTGTGTACTGCGACCGGGAAGGGGTTGTGAGGGTAGAGGGGCCGTCGTTCATAAAAACTGAAATAGACACTATAAAAAATGCTCATTTCGTTCAGGGCGGGACGTTTCCTGCCGAAGTTGAAACAGTTGAGGGTGCCTATGCTGTAAGTGTCGACGACTACTTTAGTAAGGATATCCCGATCAAGCAGGGCGAAATGGCGAACCACATCGAAGTGGAAACGCAATTCCTGGCTTCGTCCGGCATTGAAGAAGAAGTCTACCGTAGCAGTGAGCCGGTGCAAATAGAGGCGAACCAGGAAATAGCGATCAATGCGCTGTACCGTGTTGCGCCCTGCATAGGCGCAGCAGCAAGCCTGGAGAACGCTGATCCCGGGATAGAGATCGTAAAAGAAGAACACTATCCCGACAAGGCTGAAATAGTTGTGCACAGCACGGTTGAGGGGGAATTTGAACTGGCCATAAGTGCGGCTCCGCTGAAAGTATTGGGAGGCGACCTCGTCGTATTGCAGGACCAGACCAGCATTTCTCAGCATGGCCTGGTTAAATTTACTTTCCCGAGGAATCCGTTGGTGCAATTGGTGTCTGCTGCAGAAATGGCTGCCGGGCATATTTTGGCCCTGTATAAAGAGCCACGGCAAAACGTAGAGCTTGACTGGCGGGGCAACCCAGCGTTGGAACTGGGCGACATCATACAGGTGCCGGTTTATCAGCGTAGCGGGATAGACAGAAGGAGTTATTTTATTGTTACCAGGCAGGAGCTGGAGTATGACGGCGGCCTGCGGGCGAGGTTATCGGGCTACAGGATTACTGAATAAAAGGGCGGGGGTGAGCAAAAATGTGGGAAAGGCCCAAAACAGATTGGAGCAAAAACCCGAAAGGAATAGATTACTTAGATATGAACCGTATAGAAGGAAATATCAAATATCTGTATGATGTTGTGTTGAAATAGGGGGCGTTGAGCATGACCTGGCAAGAACCGAAAACAGATTGGGCAGAAAGCGATCCGGTTGGCATGGCCGATATGGATCGGATCGAGGAAAATACAGTATTTTTGTTTACGCAGGCACGGGATGCTAAACAGTATATAGCCGCAGCATTGGCATTTATGAACAGAAGTGTATCCGCAGAAAACACCTTTGAACAACTTGCTGCAGCGATAGAGGATATTTCTAAGGATGCCACAGCTACGCCCGCTGATGTAGTAAGCGGCGAAACATTCTACGCAGGCGGCGAAAAGAAAATCGGAACTGCCACGGGAGAGGATCTATCATGACTGATTGGACACCACCGAAAATAAATTGGACTGCTGATGATGATTTATCAAAGGAACATTTTAACCGTATTGAAAAGAACCTGCAGTATTTGGCTGAACGGGATGCCGGTATCCGTGAAATGATCATAGAAGCTCTGGGAAACATGGGGCGTACGGCATCGCTGGAAGATACTTACCTCCAACTGGGTGAAAAGATTAAGCAGATATCAATGGATGCAACCGCAAACGCCGAAGACGTACTAGCGGGGAAAACATTTTATGCGGGGGGTGCCAAGCGAACCGGTTCCTGGCCCGGCCCGATGTTCGGAGATGGGCAGCACGGGCATTATGACAGTGACGGGAGCACAACTATTGCGGATGTGGTAGGTGCTACGATAGTAGCAGACTATAAGTCGTTTAGGCTCAACCAGGGGCATATACTTACAACCACGAACCCTGTTCGTGTACTGGTAATCCGCTCCTGGGGCGACATCACCATAAACGGAGAGATAAACCTTGATAGGAAGGGCGGGTACGGCGACCGATATATTACTATAGGTGGTGTGCAATACGACTTGCTAGGTGGATTCGGCGGGGACGGTGGGGGGGCTATCGGCGGTGGTGGGGACGGAGGAACAGATGACTGCGGGCAACGTGCTGCAGGGGGGCTACGCGGTGGCGGCGGTGGCGGC
>JAAYTS010000006.1 GCA_012517995.1 Clostridium sp. | reverse complement strand
ATTTTGAGAATTTTTCTAAAATATCCTTCCAATATTCATTTGTCTCTATTTGATTCAATTAAAAAACCTCCTATACTTTTGATAATTCAATTGTATAGCAAGTTTTTTAGTATTTATATCCGTTAATTCTTTTACGCTTACAGTTTAATTACCTTAAGAAGCACCTTGCAATATGGCCCGGAGTAACTATCTCAGGAACTCCAGAAATAACGCTTGCCCCTAATGGAGCGGATAAAATTAAAGAGCTTCTGGAAAAAACAAACGAGATAGAAACATGCCCTATGGATAAGCTTATAACGAACTTTATTACTTTCAAAAGTTGGCTTTAAACAAACTGCCGCAGATGATTTTCTCACCTGCGGCAGTTTGTTATTCTTTCACCAATTCTACTATGCTCTCCCTTAATACATTTTTTAAATAAGGAAAACGCTGCAATTGTTGAGCCGATGTTCGGCACTTTCTGCATTCTATGATACTTTCCACTCGAAATCCAACTTGCTCAGATAAATAAGCTAACAACAAATCCGTTGGAACTATAACACCAACATAAGCAGATTGATCAATAACTATATATGTTTTTTTGCCTTTTTCAAGGCAAAGACCGCACTGCCTAATTATTTCCTGCATGTCAGAAAAATACCCCTTAATCATATTAGGAACCTTTCTGGTTCGCGAGTCCCTTTTTCCAGTCTCTGCTTCTTTTATAGGAATCGCCTTTTCAATTTCTTCTGCGATAATATTTATATATTTATCTGACTCTTTTTGCTCTTTTACACCAACAAATGACCTTACCGCTTGCTTTCTAAAATCGTTAATCCCTTGAATATTAGTAGCAAAATCGCCAAAAACAAGTTCTAATTTATATGATTCGAAATAATCAAATGAATTCGGGTATGGTGGTGAAAAAATAATTGTCCCGGCCTTTAAATTCTTTGATTCGTAATTCTGTTTAAATATTTGATATAAGTTTTTAGCACTATCAGCAATACATTCTCCTTTGCCTTTTAAATTACTTGATGTAGATTCTAAATCGTTCAGAATTTCAATTGCTTTATTAATAAAAACATCTCTTACATCTGAGACCTTTGTGTTAACTGTTTTTAAACCATTACCATCTCTCCGACGGTTAGAAGAACTCTCAATAATACAAAGGAAAGCAGTTTTCAAAATCAATTGCACTCTCGTGTCACCTATGTTGTCTATATAATCTTTCAAACTGCAAAGCGTCTCAAAATTTCTTTGAGTGAAATACTTTTTTATGTCATCATATTTATTTGTCCTAGATGTTTTAAATTCTGGTAAATCCCTCACTAAACTTTTACATAATTGCAACTCATTTTGCGTGTATTGCTGCATTTTAACATTAGCTATAAACGCTGATAATGGATTTACGTCTATGCCAAATCCATAGTATCCATTAAGAACAGCAACCACAGGAGTTGTTCCAGATCCACTGAATGGATCAATTATTACTTCACCTTTAGCAGCACCAGAATCTCTAATTAACTCCTTTATTAAATTACCTGAAAACCCTTCTCGATAGCGAAACCATTGATGAAATGGTACGTCAGCGTTCTCGGAAAAATTTACAGAATTACTATATTTATATGATAAGTCTTTAATTTCATATCGACACTCTAATTGTAAAATAAACTGCTGTAATTCTTTACTTTCATATATCTGCCTTTCATTAAGAAGTTCTTTCATAGCATTACTGCTCCTTTTTGACCCATTTTTCATTAATGTAATTTAGCTTTTTCTTTAACAAATTATCTACATAGTCATCGGAATATGTTTCAACTTTAAGCATTTCCTCCTCGTTGTCAATATGTTCTACAATATATGCCATAAGCACGCAGACAAGCTTGGAGAATATTTTTTGATACAGCTCAGTGGTAGAATACCTTTTGCGTTTCTTATATAGCTGTTCAATCTGCATATCAATATTTTTCTCAATTACCTGCTGCAACGTATACCCATTAAGAACTGAAATTGCAGGGTTCTTTCCTTTAACAAACGAATATATGAAATCACCATGGATATTTCCTGCGTATCTTAAATGCGCAGTATTTTTATAAGATTTAATAAAATCTTGGAAGATTACTCCATCATCCGGAAGATAAAAGCCAGCCCTTGCAACAGCCTTCATCATTGCAATCCAAACCTTAATATTCTTATTGTTGAATGTAAAGACCATATAACCGCCGTCTTTCAAAACTCTATTACACTCTGCGTAGATTTTATATAGTAACTCCTCATAATCCGTTTCAGTCTTGGCCCCTGATACTTTTACCTTTCTATTGACAACTGCTTCTTCATCCTTAAAAATATAAGCATTTAATCCACTAAAGGATTCGTACCATGCATTCCAAACAGCTGATAATTCAGCATATTGTACGTTACTCCCATAAGGTGGGTCTGTTATTACTACATCGATAGATTTATCGGGTATTGGAAGATCACTTGAACTTCTGTTTAATACTAGATAGCCACCTTTTTTTCGTAATTCATCGAAAGAATGCGCCTCTTTACACCCTTCAGGTAAATTCTGCTTTGAATATTTAACTCCAGCAAGTATACTTTTTGCTCTTTTGAAAATGATATCTACAACGTTGGTTTCTACATATTGATTCGGAAGCCAATATGCGTGTTTGTCCATTGAAGTAGGGTTACCGTTTTCCCAATTATCTGTAACCCTTGTCATATTATTTGTATACCTCAATGCTGAGCTAAATAGAAAATATAGCATCTCAAATATATCCTTTGGTAATTCTGATTTTTTAGAAATAATATCGTTAAAAATAGAACAGTTTATAGCATAGTTTCTATCTGTAAAAAGATCCTTATATTCAGTAACACCTCGTTCTTTTAGCTTATCTTCATGTTGTCTATCCCAATCCATGGGTATCTCAAAATTAGGACTATATTTTAGCTTATTTACTGTATCTAATAACTCGTTATAATTGCAAATTTGCGTTTTTGAATCTATTGCCCTTGTTTTGATTTCATAGGTTGCATTCGATCTATAGCGCACACGTATCGGAAGACTACCATTTGGTATACCTTCAATCCTTCTAACTCCACTGTGACCCTCGCAAGATTTATTCGAACACTGATAAATGCCATTCTTTATTTTATTATCTTCTGTTAGAACTATTTCTTGACCACAATGAGGGCAAAGAACAATATACACCCATTCAGTCCATTCACAAATGCCACTATCATCACCAAAGTCAACAAAATACCATCTTTCATATTTCTCCCGAATCTGGCTACAGAAGTCTTCGTAAACTTTCTTTAATAGATCAATATCCCCATTGAACATCTGCATCCTTGTGATAAAAGTTGCTAATGGATTTATATCTACACCTATTACTTTTCTCTCTAAAGACGCCCCTTCAAAAACTGTTACTCCACCACCACAAAAGCAATCCAATATAATATCATTCTTATTTGAATAATGTCTAAT